>NZ_JBQENS010000056.1:0-28864 GCF_052044465.1 Pseudomonas sp. 22490
CGTTTTATCCGGCCGTTCTCGAGTTCGAAGGAATGGATGTAGTGGTTCTCGCAATAGCCCTGCGGATACCCCGGGACCAGCGCCTTGCCGCGCCCGTCGCACTCGACCCAGAAGTGGTTCGGATCCTCGGTCTCGAAGATCCGCACGTTGTGCCACTCCCAGTCGGGGAAGCAGCGCTCGAGCCACTCGGCGAGCCGCCTGAGGCTCTCATGGCCCCGGAAAACCAGGGGTTCGCCGCTTTCCGTGGTCCAGTTGCCGGCGCAGCCGTCCTCGACGAACAGGCTGTGCCGCTGCAACCGTTCGGCCCCCTTCATGCGCATGTAGTGCTCGACCGTGGCACGGTTGCGCCGACGCAATTCCAGGTTGTCGGTAAACCCTTTCAACCGTTGGTACTCTCGCATGGTGCGAATCTCCGCCAGTTCGAATCGACTGGCATTCATACCGGAAAGAAGACATCGGGATGACAGGCCGGAGAAATTGCCGTGAAGCTTTTTCCGGGCAAAAGTTGCCCGCTTCGGAGCGTCTCCAAAGTTTCAACTAATGCCGAATTGCCATGACCGAATGTTTCGCCTGAAACCCAGTTGTAACCAGATTTGACAGGGGACAAACTTATAAACGCTTTTTTGCAATAGCCATAACCCCTTAAAAATTACAGGTGTGGGGCAACGATTCCGTTCTATTCTTTGGCCGGTTTGCCAAGCGCCCGGAAAGTTGCACTAGCGTGCCGGACAACAGGAGGACGGGCGCAATGGCGAAGGGGGCAGCGGGGAAACGCTGCCGGTGGGAAGGCTGCGCTCAGGCGACCGGCGCAAACGCTATCCGGCCATTCGGTGAATGGCCGGACGCTTGCGCGGCGGCCTCGCTAGGCGACGAGGCGTCGATTCAGTTGAGCAGGCCGATGGCGTAAGCCTTCATGGTGGCCTCCGCCTTGTTGCTGGAGTTGAGCTTGCGCATCGCATTGACGATATGGAACTTCACCGTGCGCTGGTCGATCGACAGGATCAGGCCGATCTCGCCGTAGGTCTTGCCCACCGCGGTCCACTTGAGCATCTCGGTTTCCCTGGCGGTCAGGCGCACATTGCTTTCCGGGACGATGCGCGGCGCCAGCAGGTCGCCGAAGGTAGCCTGCAGCATGCTGGTGATCCAGAGCAGGAAGGATTCCTTCTCCAGGATTTCCGTGGCGGCGATGCTCTCGCTGGAACGCACCAGGGACAGCATGCTGATCAGCCCGTACTTGCCGCGGACCGGGATCGACCAGCCGTGACGGATGCCGTGATGCAGCGCTTCCTCCCAGAAGAAACGGTTCTCCTGGAAGTCTTCGCCATTCCAGATCAGCGGGGTGTATTCCAGGAGACCATGGCGCACGATCGGGTCGATGGATGTGTAGTCTTCGGAGATATATCTGCTTTTCCATTCCCCTGGGTAATTGGACAGGAAATGATATTTAGGTGCGGTCAGCGGGAAAGGCGCCCGCGCACCGAATGAAAAGAATTCGAATCCATAATTACCGCATATCTCGAGAACCAGGGAGAAGAACTCTTCCTCGGTTGTTATTCTTGACAAAATCTCGAGATATCCCTCTCTCTCATCATGCATGCCAGCTTCACCAGTCAACAATCGATCCCGGCAGGATTCGGTTCTTCAGCGTTTTTATTCTTTTTTGTTTCCGTCTTATCCACTCATGACAATTCCCTTTATCAAGCCGGACCTGGAAGTACATATCGCCACCGGCCCTGTGCGGGTGTTCCGGACGAGGTCGAGCCCATTCGCCGCCCGCCGGGCGACGACGAAACGAGGCTGAAGAGAACTTCTCGATGAGCACGGACACGAGGCGCCGCGCAGGAACTGCGCTGGGCTGGAGGGGACGGCGCCCCGGATCTTTGCGGAAACCGTAGAACGGCTCTCCGATGGGCCTCACGGCGGTCTTTCTCATTGTTCTTCTCGCACGCTCCATCGTCGTCGGGAGAGCCTCCCGACAACAAACCTTGGCCCATGGCGGGCCTCGTCGACGAGGCTCCCCGGGGACCAGAAATGGCAACTACATACTTCCCCCCCTATCTCTCCGCAGATACCTGCCCGGAAGGGCAGGTTGTCCCTGCCGGGCTGTGACAATTTAATTCGACCAGGCATTTCATTGTCCGTGCCGATTTTCACGAAGCGCATTCTGAGGCAATTAAAAAGAGCGCTCCATTCGACCATGGACAAGCTATCCACGCCTGACCGAGATCGCCTTCCGAATATAGCGAAGCGATAACCGCAGCCTGCCGAGAAGTGCTTCAGACAATAAACAGGACGCTGGCCTTTCGTATCGATGAAAGTTCCGCATGGCGTCCGCCCCTAAGGAAGAGGAGATAAATATGATTTATTACTTGATCGGAGTGGCGCTATTCATCTTCATGCTGGAACAGTTGGTTCCCGGCTGGAAATTGCCCAAGGTGAGCACCTGGGTGGCCCGGGTGATCTTCCTCAACATCGTCCAGGTGTCGATCGCCCTGCTCGCCGGCATCACCTGGAACAAATGGATGATGGGGCACAGCCTGCTGCACACCTCGGATGCCCTGCCACCACTGCTGGCCGGCTTCGCCGCCTACTTCGTCAACACCTTCGTCACCTACTGGTGGCATCGCGCGCGCCACGCCAACGACACGCTCTGGCGGCTGTTCCACCAGTTGCACCACGCGCCGCAACGCATCGAGGTATTCACCTCCTTCTACAAGCATCCGACCGAGATGGTCTTCAACTCGCTGCTGGGCAGCTTCGTCGCCTACGTGGTGATGGGCATCAGCATCGAGGCCGGCGCCTACTACATCATGTTCGCCGCGCTCGGCGAGATGTTCTACCACTCGAACCTGCGCACCCCGCACGTCCTCGGCTACCTGTTCCAGCGCCCGGAGATGCACCGCATCCACCACCAGCGCGACCGCCACGAGTGCAACTACAGCGACTTCCCGATCTGGGACATGTTGTTCGGCACCTACGAGAACCCCCGCCGCATCGACGAGCCGCAGGGCTTCGCCGGCGACAAGGAGCAGCAGTTCGTCGACATGCTGCTGTTCCGCGACGTGCACAGCCTCCCCGGAAAAACCCAGCCCGCCCCCGTCCTGGTCAAGCCCGACGTCAGGTGAACGCCATGATTCCAGACATCGATTCCCGTCTCAGCCGGAACATATTGAAATCCATCTCGTATGGCCTCCCCCTCGCCGAAGTGGTCCCCGACCATACCTATGCGCAACTGGAAACGCGCCTCGGCGAACTGAAACGCAGGTATCTGGAGCTGCGCATCTCCCACGGCGCGCGCGAGCTGCCGTTCAGCAACTACCTGTTCTACCTGATCCTCCAGTCGCGCCACCAGGAATTCGACTTCAAGCTGCGCCAGGGCAACTCGGTGGTCACCAACATCCACCGATTCAAGAGCAAGGGACGCATCCCGTCCCTGACCACCCTGCTCCTGGCCGATGCGGTCAACGCCAAGAGCGAGCTGGAGCTCAAGCATCCGGACATCCCGCAGCTCGACCGCCACGCTCGCGACATCGAGCGCTGGCTGGCCGCCGGCAACGTCATGCCGCCCAGCGAGCGGGCCCTGCGCGGCCTGGTTGAGGCGCTGGAGCGCGCCGCTGGCGAAGGCCGTCCGTTGCACCTGGTGAGCGCGGTATGCCCGGACTACTCGCACTCCAGCGATGCCGAGGGCAAGCCGCGCTACACCTTCGAGCGAGTCGGCGACCAGCCCGGCCTGGCCGGCGCCAAGCTGGTCAGCGCCGGCCAGGCGGTGGCGGAGCTGGCCAGGGCGCGCCAGGTGGAAATCCGCCACGCGATCCTCGGCGGCGAGTTCGAGTACCTATCGTTCAACCGCAACCCCGCCACCGGCGAGACCCGCGAGGGTTTCCTCGGCAAGGTCGAGCGCCAGCTCGAGCGGATCGCCGGGGCCCTGCCCTGCCCGGCCGCGACCTGCTCGTTCTTCGAGATGTGCGGCGGCGAGGACGGCTGGCACCGGGCCCACGGCGAGATCGTCCAGCGCCTGGAACAGGGCGACTACGGCCAGACCGGGCTGGACTACCCGGCCCTGGAATCGATCTTCCTGTCGCGCCTGCCGCTCTACGAGAAATGGTTCGCCAGCCAGTCGCGCGAGCAGATCTGGGCCAGCTTCGTCTCCCAGGCCGCCGAGTACGCATTGATGGGAAAACTCTTCGGCGAGCGCTTCGACAACTTCGTCGTGCTGGCCGTCGATCACTACCGGATGGAGCCGTTCTACTCGTTCTTCGCGACCGTCCCGACGCTCTACATCCGAACCGACTACCTGTAACGAGGGAGCGCCTGCGCCATGCAAGATGAACTGTTCAAGACCCGATACTCCAAGTACGGATACGGCATCGACGTGCGCCGTACCTACAAGGACCTGCCCTGCCAGCCGTTCTGGACCTGGGTCACCGGCAAGTCGCTGAACGACCGCCCGCCGCGACGGCCGAAAGACACCCTGCTCAAGCCCTGGCAGCTCTACCTGCACATCAGTTGGGGCTACGCGGTGTTCTTCCTCGCGGTGATCTACGGCCAGCAACTGCTCGCCTCGCAGCAGCCACTGTGGCTGAAGTGCCTGTTGGGCGCGCTGATCATGTGCCTGGTGGTCAACCGCCAGCGTGGCTTCCTCCATACCTTCCACTACACCACCCATGGCGCCAGCCTGGAGAACAAGGCGCTGGCCCGCTTCACCTGCAAGTGGATCCTGTCGATCCCGATCCTGCACACCCCGCGCGACGAGTACGTGAAGCTGCACGTGAACGAACACCACAGCGTGCGCACCTTCAATACCGAGCACGACGTCGACCTGGTCTTCATGAAACAGCACGGCTTCTACAAGGGCATGTCCGAGAGCGCCTTCTGGACCCGCCTGGTGCTCGCGCCCTTCCATCCGGCGCGGATCCTCGAGCACCTGAAGTTCCGTTTCGACGTCAGCTTCGTCTCCGCCCCGCGCCACGAGCGCGTCAGCCGGGCGCTCTACTGGGCTGCGCTGCTCGGCCTGGTGTACGCCAGCGGCTACCTGGAGGCGTTCGCGCTGTTCTACCTGTTCCCGATCTTCATCCTCACCCAGTACTCGTCGTGGATCCAGCACGTCTCCGAGCACCTCTGGTTCGCCCGCAACGAGCACGGCCTGCCGCGCTTCCTGCACTACGGCTCGCTGAGCTGGGGACGCTTCCTCGGCCGCCCCTACCCGGCCGACAAGCAGGGCCTGGCCTTCGCCCTGGCGTTCGTTCGCTGGAGCCTGGGCGTGCTGCTGATCGACATCCCGCTGCGGGTGTTCTCCTTCATGCAGGACCTGCCCAGCCACGACTTCCACCATCGCAAGCCGGGAGTGAACTTCTGGCGCATCGCGCCGGAGCGCGCGGCCAACGAGGCGCGCCCCTCGAAGTTCGGCCCGATGACCGAGACCTGGGGCATGTGGGAGAACTTCCTGATCCTGCGCGACCACCTCTGCCGCGGCCAGTCGGACCCGTTCGGAATCGTCGACTGGTACCGCGAGAACCATGCCCGGCTCGCTCCGGAGACCGATGCCGCCAACCAGCCCCACACCAACCAACCCGCATCCCAGGCTACCGCCTGATCACACAGGAAACCCCATGAATACTCAGATTGCCCAGATCACCCAGAGCCTGGCAGCCAACGGCTGCGCCTATATCACCCCCAGCGACGCGCTCTACGACGAGCAGGACTGGGAACTGATGAACCAGGTCCTGGCCAACTCGACCCTGCCGTGGGAGAAGATCCTGATCGGCGACGCCGACGAGGAGAACGACCTCTACGTGGCCCGTTTCATGACCGACCGCGACCGTCCCACGGTGGTCAACCATGCGCTGTCGGAGCTGATCATCCCGCGCGTCTGCAACGACAACGTGATGAGCCTGTTCCGCAAGCTGATGGGCGACGACGCCTTCTACGTCCGGCGCATGCAGGTGAACCGGATGAAGGCCGGCTCGTTCATCGGCCGGCACCTGGATACCGACAGCAACCCGGACTACCAGTACTCCATCGTCCTGCAGCTCGGCACCTACTTCTCCGGCGGCCAGTTCGTGGTCTACGACCGCGACGGCAACCTGCGCAACGACATCAAGCCGGAGCCGCGCTCGGTGATCATCAGCGACTGCAGCTATCCCCACGAGGTCCAGCAGGTGACCGCCGGCGAGCGCGTCTCGCTGGTGTTCTTCGTCAGTCGCCATGCGGACCGGAACCGGCGGGTCTATTGACCCGTCGGCGTGGAGACTCGAAGCGATGTCGAAGAACGCACGTTACGCCTGGCGCCTGTCCCTCGGCGGCCTGCTGCTGGGGCTACTGGCCTGCGCGGTCTACCTGCTGGCCGTCCCGCTGGGCTTCAAGTACGGCGAGATCCAGGTCGGCCATGGCCTGGAACACGAGGGGCGGATCGCCTGGGACGCCGCCGGCGTCCCGCATATCCGCGCGCAGAGCCTGGAGGACGGCTATTTCCTGCTCGGCTACAGCCACGCCAGGGATCGCCTGTGGCAGATGGAGTTCGCCCGCCGCTATGCCGGCGGGACGCTCTCCGAAGTGTTCGGCGCCAAGACCCTGCCGATGGACAGGTTCGCCCGCACCCTGGGCTTCCGACGCACCGCCGAGGGCATCTACGCCAACCTGGACGCGCCCACGCGCGTCCTGCTGCAACGCTACAGCGACGGGATCAACGCCTACCTGGAACTGGCCCCGGCGGCGCTGCCGCTGGAATTCAGCCTGGTGCGCCACGAACGGCCGGGGCCCTGGGGGCCGGTGGACAGCCTGTCCCTGCACCTGCTCTATTCCTGGACCCTGAGCGCCAACCTGGGCATGCAGTTGCAGCGCCTGGCGCTGGCCGAGCACCTGGACCTGGCGCGGATCAACGAGGTGTTCGCCCCCTATCCGGGCGAGCGGCCGCCGGCCACCCGCGACTACGCCAGCCTGTACCGCTCCCTGCACGGCACGCCGGACGCCGGCAAGCTGCTGGGGCAACTGCCCGGTTCCAACGTCGAGGGCATCGGTTCGAACAACTGGGTGGTCTCCGCCAGCCGCAGCGCCACCGGCAAGCCGCTGCTGGCCAACGATCCGCACCTGCGCCTGACCAACCCGGCGGCCTTCTACCTGGCCAGCCTGAAGATCCCCGGCCTGAGCCTCACCGGCGCCAACTTCGCCGGCGCCCCGCTGTTCGTCATCGGCCATAACCAGCGCATCGCCTGGGGCTACACCAATACCGGCTCGCACATCCAGGACGCCTACCTGGAGCGCGTCGATCCCCAGGACCCGCGGCGCTACCTGACCCCGGACGGCTACCGGCCCTTCGAGACGCGCCTGGAACGCATCGCCGTGCGCGACGGCGAGCCGGTCTCGCTGGAGGTCCGCAGCACCCGCCACGGCCCGGTGATAAGCGACATCTACGAACCGGCGCGGCTGCCGCAGGCGCAGCGCGACCGGCTGGTGATCGCCCTCGCCTGGACCGGCCTCGACCGTCACGACAAGACCTTCCCGAGCCTGCTGGCGATCAACCGGGCCGAAGGCTGGGAACAGTTCCTCGACGCCGCCGCCGACTTCGGCGTACCGCCGCAGAACATGGTCTATGCCGACGTCGAGGGCAACATCGGCTACATCTCCGCCGGTCGCGTACCGCTCCGCGGCGCCGACGACGACCTCCATGGCCTGGCCCCCTCGCCCGGCTGGGAGAGCCGCTACGACTGGGTCGGCTACGTACCGGAAAGCGCCAAGCCACGCAGCCTCAACCCGCGCGAAGGGTTCATCGCCACGGCGAACCAGCGCATCGTGCCGCCCGACAATGCCTTCGACTTCGGCCACGACTGGGTCCTGCCCTACCGCTACGACCGTATCCGCGAGTGGCTCGGCGGCCCCGGCCAGCGCACCCTGGAAGACAGCCTGGAGTTGCAGAACGACGAGTTCTCCAGCGTGATGGCGAGCCTGTTGCCGAAGATGCTGGAGCAGGTCAGCGACCCCGAACTGCGCGCCAGCGAGGCCTTCGCCCTGCTCCAGGGCTGGAACCACCAGGCCGCCGCCGACCTGGCCGCGCCACTGATCGCCGGCTACTGGGTACGCGCCTTCACCCGCGAGCTGCTGCAACCGAGGATCGGCACGCAGTTGCTGGCCAGCGGCTGGAACCAGCGCAACTACGACGGATTCCTCCGGCTGATCCTCGACGGCCAGGCCGATCTGCGCTTCTGGTGCGGCCAGGAACAAGGCTGCGACCTCAAGCTGAACCAGTCGCTGCGCCGCGCCCTCGACGAACTGCGAGCCGCCCACGGAAGCGCGCCGAGCGGCTGGAAGTGGGGCGAGGCGCACGCCGCCCTCGCCGAGCACGTGCCCTTCCACAAGACCCCGTTGCGCGCGCTGTTCGACCTGAAGAACAACAAGGGCGGCGACAACTTCAGCGTCAACGTCGGGCGCTTCGACTACAGCGACCCGGCCAACCCGTTCAACACACGGATCGCCGCGACCCTGCGGATGGTCATCGACCTGGCGGACTTCGACAACTCGCGCTACGCGCTGTCCACCCGCAATTCCGGCCTGCCGTTCGACGGCGCCACCGATCTCAACGAACTCTGGGCCCGCGGCGCGTACATCCGTATCGCCGACGACGCCCCCGACGCGACGGACCGCCAGTTGGTCCTGCGCCCTTCAGCCTCTTCCTCCGGCGAGCCACGACCATGACCAGCGATCCGCAGAAAAACGCCTTCGACCTCGACTACTCCAGCCGCGAACGGCAGTTCCCCGAGGGCTTCAAGCGCAAGATAGTCGCCGACCTGCAAGAGGGAATGCCGCAGTTCGACGTGCTGCAATACTTCGGCAACCAGCCGGATATCTTCGAGACCTACGACCACCTGGTACTGGCGACCGATCCGGAGGGCGAACGGATCATCGGCATCCTGGGCGCGAAGGACTTCGTCCGCGGCGCGACGCGTTTCCTCTACCTGTGGACAGCGATGGTGGTCGACCGCTACCACCGCACCAGCCTGTTCAAGCGGATCAACCAGTTCTTCCTGCGCCAGGTCAGCGAGCGCAACGGCGGGCTGCCGCCACTGATCGTGGCGAAGACCTACAACCCTGTGGTCTACAACATGTTCCGCGCCCTCAGCGCGCGGATCCCGGGAGCGACGCTGTACCCGGACCTGGAAGCGCCGCGCCAGAGCCCGGACATGGTCGACCTGGCCCGCGACGTGGTCGGCACGCTGTCCGCCAACCTGCGCCTGGATGCGGAAACCGGCCTGATACCCGGCGGGCAACGCAGCGTCGCCCCGGATTTCTTCCCGCGCATGGCGATGTCCAGCCACGCCAGGACCAACGACCACTTCGTCGCCCACGTCGGCAGCAGCGACCAGATCCTCTGCATGGTCCGCCTCGCGCCCGGTGCCGAACCCTACGTGCAGCAGAGGATCATCCGGTGAGCGGACTCGCGCAGCGCTCCGACGACCCGTGGCTGGCGGCGCTGCCGGCCGCGGTGCTCTACGGCGCCTGGGCGGCCTATGCCAACCAGGACGGCGGCCTGGCCGGGATGGGCGTCGCCGCCCTGCTCCAGGGCGCCGCGAGTCTCCTGGCGACGCGCTTCGGCCTGTACCTGTTGCAATGTCTCGGCCGCCGCCACGACCTTGCGCAACGCCAGGCGCCCCTGCTGGTGGTGCTCCTGCTGACCGCGCCGATGGCCGCGCTGCACTGGCTCTCGGGCACGCCGCATCCATTGGCGAGCGTGGCGCCATCGTTCGTCATCGGCTGGCTCTACTTCGCCCTCTGGGCGCGCCGCCGCCCGGGCCGCCGGCAAGCCAGCGGCGCCTAGCCGGCGCCCCCGCTCGAGCCGCTCCCCGTCGGCGGGATCGGCCCGTATACTCGGAGCCTTCCTATCCGCCCAAGGACGCGCCATCGCCATGCTGGAGATTCTCGGAAAGGCCTCTTCGATCAACGTGCGCAAGGTGCTCTGGACCTGCGCCGAACTGGACCTGCCCTACCGCCGCGAAGACTGGGGCAGCGGCTTCCGCGACACCCACGCGGCGGAATTCCTCGCCCTCAACCCGAACGCCATGGTGCCGGTGCTGCGCGACGGCGAACTGGTGCTCTGGGAATCCAACAGCATCATCCGCTACCTGGCCAACCGCTATGCCGGCGAACGCCTCTATCCGCAGCAGGCGGCGCCGCGCGCGCGGGTCGACCAGTGGCTGGACTGGCAGGCCTCCGACCTCAACCGCTCGTGGAGCTATGCCTTCATGAGCCTGGTCCGGCAGTCGCCGGCGCACCGCGACGCGGCCCAGGTGGAGGCTTCGTTGCGCGGCTGGACGGGCTTCATGGAAATCCTCGAGGGACAACTGCTACGCACTGGCGCCTATGTCGCCGGCGAGACCTTCAGCCTGGCCGACATCGCCATCGGCCTGTCGGTCAACCGCTGGTACGAGACGCCGTTCGAGCATCCGTCGCTGCCAGCGGTGCGCGCCTATTACGAGCGCCTCGGCGCCCGTCCCGGCTTCCTCGCCCACGGCCGCAACGGCGTACCCTGAGCGAGGCGCGCGATCACTGGCCGAGCGCCTTGTTCAGGCGCTGCGCCAGGGCGGTGGTGTTGGCGCCGGCGGTATCCAGCAGCAGGTAGTCGTAGTCGGACTTGGCCACCGGGGCGATGCGGTATTGCAGGACGCCCTCGACCACCTGCTGACCGGCCGGCACGCTGAGGGTGCCGACGCAGGACAGCACGCCGCTGTCGGGATCCTTCTCGAGGATCGCCACGTCGCGCAGCGCGCTGTCCTTGAACTCCGGCGAGCGCTCGGTGATCGCGCCCTGGAGGAAGATCCGCATCAGTTGGTCTTTCACGTCCGGCGAGGCACAGGCCTCGGCCTCCTTCTTCGCGCAGGCGCTCAACAGCAGCGCGGCGCCCAATACAGCGAGCACGGGTAGCTTCATCATCCCCTCGGGGGTTGGTTGGTGATGCGCAGTTGGACTGCGCCGCCGGCGAATGATTCCCAGGCCCCGCGCGGCGCCTACCGCAGCCAGCACTGGCCAGCCGGCGCGTCTGCCAGTAGTCTGTCCGCCGCGCTGGCGACGCCGGCCCCACGCCAACTGGAGCAAGACATGTACCGAGACACCGTGACCCTCACCGTCAGCGCCGAGCAACGCGGCCGCGAAAGCGAGGCCGTGGACAACCCGAACGTCGCCATCGGCCTGGAAAGCGTCGAGCCGGGCGTGCTCAAGCTGCACTTCGAAGGCCAGCTGGACGCCCCGGAGAACGCTACCCACATCTGCTTCAGCCTGACCATCGGCCTCACCTACTACGGCCCGATCCTCGACGGCGCGGCCAGCGAGAACGGCGGCTGGATGACCTTCGAAAGCGACATGCTCGACCCGGCGCAACTGGCCTGAACCCGCGACGCGGTTGACAGCGCGCCGCGCAGCCCGTAGAAATTGCCCGTCCCCCTTTTTCCGGTATTCCACGGCATGTCCCTGTCCTTCGACTTCGAGCGTTTTCCGCTTGGCCCCGGCGCCAAGGCTCGGGGCCGTGCCGTTGCCGCGAAGAAATCGAAGAAACAGTCGCTCATTTGACCGGGGCGTGCTGTCCCGTCAGGTGAGCTGACAGGACACGCAGGCGCTCCCGCCTCCCGCCGAACCCCTTCCGCCCTCCTGACGCCGACAAGACGGTCAGCCACCAGGAGAGAGTCATGTCATCGTTCCAAGGTATCTGGGTCCCACTGGTCACGCCGTTCCGCCATGGCGAGATCGACTTCGCCGCGCTGCCGCGCCTGCTCGACCACCTGCTGAATGCCGGTGTCGCCGGGGTCGTGGTCTGCGGTACCACCGGCGAAGCCGCGGCGCTCGAACACGGCGAACAGCTGCAATTGCTCGACGCCGTGCTCGAACGGGTGGCGCCGGAGCGCGTGGCGATGGGGCTGGCCGGCAACAACCAGGCGCAACTGCTGGCCTTCCAGCGCGAAGTGCTAGAGCGTCCGATCGCCGGCCTGCTGGTGCCGGCGCCCTACTACATCCGCCCCTCCCAGGAGGCGCTGGTGCGCTTCTTCCATGGGGTCGCCGACGCGTCCAGCGTGCCGCTGATCGTCTACGACATTCCCTATCGCACCGGTGTGCGCATGGAACTGGAAACCCTGCGACGGATCGTCGACCACCCGCGCATCGCCGCGATCAAGGACTGCGGCGGCAGCCTGGAAAACACCCTGGCATTGCTGGCAGACGGCCAGGTGGCGGTGCTCGCCGGCGAAGACCTGCAAATGTTCAACGCCTTCTGCCTGGGCGCCAGCGGTGCCATCGCCGCCTCCGCGCACCTGCACCCACAGCGCTTCGTCGCGCTTCACCGGCAGGTCGTCGAGGGCCGGCTGGAAGCGGCCCGGGCCAACTTCTTCGCGCTGTTGCCGTTGATCCGTGCGGCCTTCGCCGAACCCAACCCGGCGCCGGTCAAGGCCGGCCTGGCGCGCCAGGGACTGATCGGCGACGAGCTGCGCGCGCCCTTGCTGGGCTGCGGCGCGGCACTGGCGGAACGGCTCGGGAGCTTGCTCGCGGAGATCCCGGCGCGGCTCGCCTAGGCGTCGGCAGCCTCAGAACAGCGCCATCTGCCGGTCGACCAAAGTGGCGAAATCATCGCCGACGAACGGCAGGATGGCGTCGGCCACCGGCTGCAACTGCTTGCCCACGTAGTGCTCGTAGTCGATGGCCGAACGCCGCGCCTCGAGCGGCTCGGGACCGGCGACGCTGATCACGTAGCTGATCCAGCCGCCGCTCTGGTACTGCCGCGGGCGCCCGCGCTCGAGGTTGTAGTCGTCGGCGATGCGCGCCGCGCGCACATGCGGCGGCACGTTGCGCTGGTAATCGTCGAGGCGCCGGCGCAGGCGCTTGCGGTAGACCAGCAGGTCGTCCAGCTCGCCGGCCAGGGTCCGTCGTACGTAATCGCGCACGTAGTCCTGGTAGGGCTGGCGATTGAAGATGCGCAGGTAGAGTTCCTGCTGGAAGCGCTGGGCCAGCGGCGACCAGTCGGTGCGCACGGTCTCCAGGCCCTTGAAGACCATCTCCTCGCCACCGTCGGCGCGGCGCACCAGGCCGGCGTAGCGTTTCTTGCTGCCCTCCTCGGCGCCGCGCACGGTGGGCATGAGAAAACGCCGGTAATGGGTCTCGAATTGCAGCTCGAGGGCGCTGTCGAGGCCGAATTCTTCTTTCAGGTGCTCGCGCCACCAGTCGTTGACCCGCGCCACCAGCGCCCGGCCGATGGCCGCGGCCTCCTCCTCGGCGCGGGGGCTGCCGAGCCAGACGAAGGTGGAGTCGGTATCGCCATAGATCACCGTATAGCCCTCGGCCTCGATCAACTCGCGGGTACGGCGCATGATCCGATGCCCGCGCAGGGTGATGGACGAGGCCAGGCGCGGGTCGAAGAAGCGGCAGCCGCTGGAACCCAGCACCCCGTAGAAGGCGTTCATGATGATCTTCAACGCCTGCGAGAGCGGCTGGTTGCGTTCGCGCTTGGCCGCCTCGCGGCCCTCCCAGACCCGTGCGACGATGGCCGGCAGGCAATGCCGGGTACGCGAGAAGCGGGCGCCGCGAAAGCCTTCCACCGAGTGCTCGTCGTCCGGCTGGCGCAGGCCTTCCACCAGGCCGACCGGATCGATCAGGAAGGTACGGATGATCGACGGATACAGGCTCTTGTAGTCGAGCACCAGCACCGATTCGTAGAGGCCCGGCCGCGAGTCCATGACGAAGCCGCCGGGACTGGCTTCCGGACGCTTCTCGCCGAGGTTCGGGGCGACGAAGCCGGCGCGGTGCATCAACGGCATGTACAGGTGGGTGAAGGCCGCCACCGAGCCGCCGCTGCGGTCCGCCGGCAGGCCGGTGACGGTGGCCCGTTCGAGGAGGAAGTCGAGCAGTTCGGTACGGGCGAAGATCCGCGTCACCAATTCGCAGTCCTTCAGGTTGTAGTGCGCGAGGGCCGGCTTGTCCTCGGCGAACATGCGATCGATCTCGTCCATCCGCTGGTACGGATTGTCGATCGCCTTGCCTTCGCCGAGCAGGGTCCGGGCGACGTTCTCCAGGCTGAACGAGGGGAAGCTCCAGGTCGCCGAGCGCAGCGCCTCGATGCCATCGATGATCAGGCGGCCGGCCGCCGCGGCGAAAAAGTGGTTGTTGCGGCTGCCGTGCTCGCGCCAGCCCATTTCGTCGCCGCCACGCCCCAGGCGCAGCGGCACCTTCAGGCGCTGGGCATGCTCATGCAGGACGCGCAGGTCGAACTGCACCAGGTTCCAGCCGATGATGGCGTCGGGATCGTGCTCGGCCAGCCACTGGTTGAGACGTTCCAGCAGCCCGGCACGGCTGTCGCAATAGTCGAGGCGGAAATCCACGGCCGCGGCATCGCCGTTGGCCGGGCCGAGCATGTATACCTGGCGCTGGCCGCAGCCTTCCAGGGCAATGGAGTAGAGATCGCCGCGGGCGTTGGTCTCGATGTCCAGCGACACCAGGCGCAGGCGCGGGCGATAGTCCGGAGCCGGCTTCAGGCGCCGGGCGAGCAGGCTGCCGTCAGCCTCGACACTCGCCTCCAGGCTGACCGGCGCGGTGATGAAGCGCTCCATCAGGTAGCGCTCCGGCGGCCGGATATCGGCCTCGAACACCTCGACGCCGGCCTGGCGCAAGCGTTTCTCCAGATTCATCAGTTGGCGATGCTGCTGGCAGTACAGGCCGAGCACCGGCCGCTGCTGGAAGTCGCGCAGCGCCAGCGGCCGCAGCTCGGCGCCAGTCTCCCCGGCGAGCAGGGACTCGACGCGCCCGCGCTGCTCGGCGAGGACGAACGCCACCGACGGCTGCGGCGGCAGCCGCACCTGCCGCGGGCCCTGCTCGGTCGCCAGCCAGAACGCGACTTCCGTGCCGGCCGGCGTATCGCGCCAGTGCCGGGTCAGGACGAACCCTTGCAGTAACTCCACCATCGACCCCGAATCTCTCGCATCCGCCGATTCTACCCGGCCTGCCTTGGGAACGCTGGCATCTTCGGTCAGCCGGCAGCAGCCAGGCGCTTGTAGAAATAGGTGGTGGGGCAGGGCGTGCCGTCCGGCATCAGGGCGTAGTCCGGGATTTCCCCGACCCGTGTCCAGCCGGTCTTCAGGTACAGCCGTTCGGCGGCGCTGCCGCTGACCGTATCCAGCACCAGCAGGGACTTGCCGCAGGCCCGGGCGAGCCGGTCCAGCTCGCCCATCAGCGCCTCGCCGATGCCGCGCCGACGCGCACGCCGGTGCACCAGCATCTTCGCCACGTCGGCGCGGTGCGGCTGGTTCGGCGGTTGGTCGAGGAGCAGTTGCACGGTACCGACGATCCGCCCCTCCGCTTCCGCCACCAGCAGCAGGCGTTCATCGCCCGCCACGCTCTCGCCGACGCCGCGCCAGAAAACCAGCGCCCGCTCCCGCGGCAACGGCCACATGAAGCTGACCGAAGCCCCGCCTTCCACGCAGTCCAGCAGTACCTCGGCCAGTTCGTCCAGGCGCGCCAGAATCTCCTCGCCAGCCAGGCGGCGAATCGTCGGTTCGGTCATCGCGGGCAAGCTCCAATGCAAGGTCGAATTTCCAATATATTGGACAGTGACTATCATGGACGAGAAAAATCCGCCAGGGCCACTCATGGATATCGACGAACTGATTGCCCGACGCCTAGCCGCCCTGCGCAAGGAGCGCGAGCTGACCCTCGCCCAACTGGCCGAACGCTGCGCGGTGAGCAAGGCGATGATCTCGCGCATCGAGCGCAACCAAAGCAGCCCCACCGCCAGCGTCCTCGGCCGTCTCGCCGGCGGCCTGGGGGTCGCCCTCTCCGAGCTGCTCGGCGACGCGCAGGCGCCGGCCGAACCGCTCTGCCGGCGCGCGCAGCAGGAAGTGTGGGAAGACCCGGCCAGCGGCTACCGCCGCCGCCAGGTCGGCGCTCGCGATCCGCGCAGCGGCTGCGAGATGGTGGAAGTGGAGATCCCGGCGAACGCCCGCCTCGACTATCCCCGCTGGGGCGGCCGGCCCTACCGGCAGCGCCTGTGGCTGGTCGAGGGTGCGCTGCGGGTGGATTACGGCGAGCAGTCGTTCCACCTGCAACGCGGCGACCGCCTGGACTTCGGCGTCGACCGCGCGGTGACCTTCGCCACCGCCGGGCAAGCCTGCCGCTACCTGCTGGTGATCCTCCACGACTAGTCGTGCGGCTTTTTCCGCCGGCGCTCCGGCGACCAGTCGAGGGCGCCGACCCGGTGCAGGTAGAACAGTCCGACCAGCAGCAGGGAGACGAACAGCGTCGCCTCGACGAAACCCGCCCAGCCATTCTCCCGTAGCGACACCGCCCAGAGGTAGAGGAACGGCATCTCGATGCCGAAGATCACGAACAGCATGGCGACCAACGCGTACTTGACCGAGAAGCGCAAGCGCGACGAGCCGGTGGAATCCACCCCCGACTCGAACGGCAGGTTCTTCGCCCGGCCATGCGATCGGCCGCCCAGCACCCGGCCCAACCCCAGCATGAGCAGGCAAAGGGCGAGCGCGCCGAAGAGGTAGGCGAGCAAGGCCCAGGTCGCGGGAGCGAAGGATGCGTACATGATGGTCGCCCCTCAGCCCTGACGGGTCGCCAGCTTGAGAATGACGATGCCGGCCACGATCAGCCCCACCGCCAGCAGCCGCAACGGGCTCGGGCTTTCGCCGAAGAGCAGGATGCCCAGGGCGAAGGCGCCGACCGCACCGATGCCGACCCAGATGGTGTAGGCCGTGCCGAGGGGCAGGGTTTTCATGGAAACGGCCAGCAGGCCGAAGCTGAGGATCATGAACAGCAGGGTGACCAGGCTCGGCCACAGGCGGGTGAAGCCGGCCGACTCCTTCATGGCCGTGGCCCAGACGATTTCGAAGACACCGGCGAGCAAGAGATAGATCCACGCCATTTTCAGCCTCTCTGCAGGGTCGTCCCCGCGCAATGAAAGAGGGAAAACGGGTCGTCCCGCTTCCGGCTGAAAGTGCGTGCCGCCCGGGCGGGCGTCAGTCACCGACGGCAGCGATCCTAGCGCGTTGCCGATGCCGGGTGAACGCCTGCGCCGACGGAGTTGTTTCGCCGCGTTTCCGCGCCGCGCCCGCCGAGACGCTCGGCAGGATTGATCTAGACTTTCGCAGGATCGTGCAAGGCGTCCGTTTCGTCCTTCGCGCACACTTCGCCCGATGCATCCCTGCCTGATAAGAGATAACGCCCTGCCCGGGCCTTTCCGTGGAGAATCAGCATGCCCACCTCGCTCGTCCTGAACGGCAAGAACGTCACCCTCGACGTCGATCCCAACATGCCCCTGCTCTGGGCCATCCGGGAAAGCGCCGGCCTGCACGGCACCAAGTTCGGCTGCGGCATGGCCCAGTGCGGCGCCTGCACCGTGCAACTGGACGGCACCGCGGTACGTTCCTGCGTGCTGCCGGTCTCCGCGGTCGCCGGCAAGCGCGTCACCACCATCGAGGGTATCCAGAGCAAGCCCGGCAAGGCCGTGCAGGACGCCTGGGTCAAGCTCCAGGTACCGCAGTGCGGCTACTGCCAGTCCGGCCAGATCATGTCCGCCACCGCGCTGCTGGAGCAGAACGCCAGCCCCAGCGACGCCGACATCGATGCCGCGATGAACGGCAACATCTGCCGCTGCGCCGCCTATGTGCGGATCCGCGCCGCCATCCACGAAGCCGCCGACACCCTGAAGGCCTGACGCCATGAACAGCAAGATCGATCTGAGCAACGCCCTTCCCGGCTCGCGCCGCGGCTTCCTCAAAGGCGCCGCGGTGGTCGGCCTGACCATCGGCTTCCAGTGGAGCGGAGCCCGGCGTGCCCTCGCCGCGGCCCTGCCGGACGCCGGCTTCGCGCCCAACGCCTTCCTGCGGATCGCTCCGGACGACAGTGTCACGGTGATCGCCAAGCACGTGGAGATGGGCCAGGGTGCCTATACCGGTATCGCCACCATCGTCGCCGAGGAACTCGACGCGGACTGGAGCAAGGTCCGCGTGGAAAGCGCGCCCGCCGACGCCAAGCGCTACGCCAACCTGGCCTTCGGCACCATGCAGGGCACCGGCGGCAGTTCGGCGATGGCCAACTCCTGGATGCAATTGCGCGAGGCCGGGGCCAAGGCGCGCGCGATGCTGGTCGAGGCCGCCGCCCGCCAGTGGCGAGTGCCGGCCACCGAACTGCGCACCCGCGACGGCTTCGTCGAACATCCGGCCAGCCAGCGCAAGGCCAGCTACGGTTCGCTGGCCGCTGCGGCGGCGGAACTGCCGGTGCCGGAAAAAGTGCAATTGAAGGATCCCAAGGACTTCCGCCTGATCGGTCACCAGGCGCCGCGCGTCGACGTTCCCGGCAAGACCGACGGCAGTGCGCAATTCACCCTCGACGTCAGCCTGCCCGGCATGCTGGTCGCCCTGCTCCAGCGCCCGCCGCTGTTCGGCGCCACGGTGAAATCGTTCGACGCCACGGCGACCAGGGCGATTCCGGGGGTGGTCGAGGTGGTCCAGGTGCCGCACGGCGTGGCGGTGGTCGCCAAGGGCTTCTGGGCGGCGAAGCAAGGCCGCGACGCGCTCAAGGTCGAGTGGGACGAGAGCAAGGCCGAGAAGCGTGGTTCCGAGGCGCTGATGGCGGAGTACCGCAAGCTCGCCGAGCAACCCGGCAAGCCCGCGCGCAGGGACGGCGACGCCGCCAAGGCGGTGGCCGGGGCGACCCGCAGGATCGCCGCCAGCTACGAGTTCCCGTTCCTCGCCCATGCGCCGATGGAGCCGCTGGACGCGGTGGTCAGGCTGACCGCCGACAGCTGCGAGATCTGGGCCGGCGACCAGTTCCAGACCGTCGACCAGGGCAACGCGGCGCGCACCGCCGGGCTGAAGCCGGAGCAGGTGAAGATCAATACGCTCTACGCCGGCGGCAGCTTCGGCCGGCGCGCCAACGCCTGGTCGGACTATATCGTCGAGGCGGTATCGATCGCCAAGGCGCTGGGCGCCAACGGCGTGCCGGTGAAGCTGCAATGGACCCGCGAGGACGACATCCACGGCGGTTTCTACCGGCCGATGTACTACCACCGGCTCGAAGCCGGGCTCGACGCCGACGGCAAGCTGGTCGGCTGGCAACATCGCATCGTCGGCCAGTCGATCCTGGAAGGCACGCCGTTCGCCGCGGTGATGGTCAAGGACGGCATCGACGCCACCTCGGTGGAAGGCGCCGCCAACCTGCCCTATGCGGTGCCCAATGTCTCGGTCGAGCTGAGCACCACCCAGGTCGGCGTGCCGGTCCTGTGGTGGCGGGTGGTCGGCAGCTCGCACACGGTCTACGCGGTGGAGGCGTTCATCGACGAGGCGGCGCAGGCCGCCGGCAAGGACCCCTACCTGTTCCGCCGCGACCTGCTGGCAGAGCAGCCGCGCCTGCGCGGCGTGCTCGAACTGGCTGCGGAAAAGGCCGGCTGGGACCCGTCCAGGCCGCTGCCCGCCGGGCGCGGGCGCGGGATCGCGGTGACCGAGGCATTCAAGACCTTCGTCGCCCAGGTGGTCGAGGTCTCGGTGGACAAGGACGGCAAGCTGAAGGTCGAGCGGGTGGTCTGTGCGGTGGACTGTGGCATCCCGATCAACCCGGACGTGATCGCCGCGCAGATGGAGGGCGGCATCGGCTTCGGCCTCGGCGCGATCCTGCACAGCGCGATCACCCTGAAGGACGGCAAGGTCGAGCAGAACAACTTCGACGGCTACCAGGTGCTGCGGATCGCCGAGATGCCCAAGGTCGAAGTGCACATCGTGCCCTCCGGCGAAGCGCCCACCGGGGTCGGCGAACCCGGTGTGGCGCCCATCGGCCCGGCGCTGGCCAATGCGATCTTCGCCGCCACCGGGCAACGCCTGTACAACCTGCCCTTCCCCACCTCCTTCGCCAAGGCCTGAGCGAGACGCCCGCCGGCAGCTCCACGGCTGCCGGCGCGGCGCGGGCGGCCCTCCGAGGATCGCCGCCGACCATACGGGTCCCCCCGGTGTCGCGCCGATTTGCCTCCGCCCGGCGTCGGGCGCAGACTTCAGCGTCCATTCGCCCGCGTAGCCAAGCATGACCGAGCCTCTCCCTTCTTCGTCCCTGGGCCCCGCCCTGCGTCGCTGGCGCCTGCTGCACCGGGTCAAGCAAACGCATGCCGCCGAATTGCTCGGCGTGGCGCAATCGACCATCTCGCGCTGGGAATCCGGTACCCAGGCGCTGCTGGTGGAGGAACGGGCACGCCTGGAGCGTCTGCTCGGCGCCCGCCTGGAAGCCGCCGCCGACCAGGCACTGGCCCGCCTGGTCGAGGCCAACCCGCAACCCGTGCACCTGATCTGCGACCTCACCCATCGCCTGTTGGCCTGTTCGCCGGCACGCGCCGCGCAATTCGGCGTGCCTCTCGGCGAACTGCTCGACCGTTCGCTGTGGCCCTATTGCAGCGAGGAAATCCTCCGCCAGGAAGCCACCCTCGAGGAACTCGGCTGGCGCGAACTGCTGGCACCGCCGGCGCTGGAGTTCGCCAGCGGAGCGAACGCCTCGGCCATCGTGCCGATCCGGCGCAGCCGTTGCCGCTGGACCCGCATGACCCTCTCGGACGGACGCGCGGTGCGCCTGGTGGAAACCCTCTGAACGTCGCCGCGGATATTTTATCCATGGACCTTCAGCACCGCCGCGCCTAGGCTTGCAGGCTCGTTTCACCGGTAGCGGAGCCCGCGCCATGTCCCTCGAACTGCTGAGCAACCGCCTCGAATTCCTCCGCGAAGCCGAACGCCTGAAAGACGTCCTGCGCTCCGCGCACACCTCCTCCGGCCGCCCGGAAAGCACCGCCGAACATAGCTGGCGGCTGTGCCTGATGGCACTGGCCTTCGAGGACCAACTGGCCGGCCTGGACCTCGGCAAGGTCCTGCGCATGTGCGTGGTCCACGACCTCGGCGAAGCGATCCACGGCGACATCCCTGCCGTCGAGCAGGCCGCGCACCCGGACAAAGGCGAACAGGAACGCGCCGACCTGTTGCAGCTGACCCGTCACCTCGACGCTCCGCTGCGCGACCGCCTGCTCGCCCTGTGGGACGAATACGAGCGCGGCGAGTCCGCCGAAGCCCTGGCAGTGAAGGCCCTGGACAAGCTGGAAACCCTGCTCCAGCACACCCAGGGCGACAATCCGGCGGACTTCGACTATGCCTTCAACCTCGACTACGGCCGTCGCTATACCGACCGCGCACCGTTGTTCAAGACCCTGCGCGAGCTACTCGACGCCAGGACCCGACAGCGCCTCGCAGTTCGGCGCGACGCCTAGCGTGCGCCCGCCCGGGCAGCGTTACCAGCGCCACCGCCTACGTAGCTCGCCATGGCTACAGGGAAGCGGCTGGCACGTTTCCACCGACCGGGCCTGTCCTGCACGCCTCAGTAAAGGCGCGCCTTGATCAGCGGCCGCAGCAGGTAGTTGAGCACGCTGCGCTTGCCGCTGAGGATGTCCACCTCGGCGACCATCCCCGGAATGATCGGTAACACCTCCTCGCCGCGCTTCAACTGGCTGCCATCGGTCTTGATCAGCACCTGGTAGTAGGACTCCTTGCCATGCGGGGTGTCCTCCTCGATGGTGTCGGCACTGATCTGCTCCAGGGTGCCCTTGAGGTCGCCGTAGATGGTGTAGTCGTAGGCGGTGATCTTCACCTTGGCCGGCATGCCGGGAACCAGGAAGGCCACGTCGCGCGGCTTGATCTTCGCCTCCACCAGCAGACGCTCCTCTACCGGGATCACTTCCATGATCGGCTCGCCGGGCTGGATCACCCCGCCGCGGGTGTTGATCAGCACGGTGTTCACCCGCCCGCGCACTGGCGACAGGATCTCGGTGCGGCGCAACTGGTCCTGGCGCTGCTGGACGATCGGTTCCAGGGCGCTGAGATCGGCCTTGCGCTGTGCGCGCTCGGTATAGGCATCCTGGAAATAGGTGCTTTTCAGCTCGGTCAGCTTGCCGCTGAGGGTGGCGATGTCCTGGCTCAGCTTGAGCGCCTCCATCTGGCTCACCGCACGCTTGGCCACCAGCGGGCGAACCAGGTCGAGCTGGCTCTGCGCCAGGTGGATCTGCCGCTGGATCGCCTGGGTGCCCTCCACCAGTTTGTCGCGGCGCGACTTGAACAGCTCGCGTTCGGAACGCGCCAGCGGCCCCTCGGGATCGACGTCCGGCGGGAACTCGATGCTCTTCTTGCCTAGCACCTCGGCGTCGAGCCGGGCAATGGCCGCGCGCAGCACGCTGGCCTGGTTCGCCGACTCCTGGAAGTTGGTGAGGAAGCGCGTCTCGTCGAGGCGCACCAGCGGCTGGCCGACTTCCACCAGGTCGCCCTCCTTCACCAGCAGGCGGTCGAGGATGCCGCCCTCCAGGCTCTGGATCTTCTGGATGCGGCTGAACGGCACGACCCGACCGTCGCCGCGGGTCACCTCGTCCAGTTGCGCCCAGGCCGCCCAGCCGATGAACAGCAGCACGCAACCGAGCAGGGTCCAGAGCAGCGGCCGGTAGACCGGGTGGGTAGCCGCCAGCAACGGGTCGGCCAGTTGCCGGCGCAGGGCGGCGGCGTCGCGGTCAGAGTCCATGGTTGCCTCCTTCGGCGGCCTGCGGTGCCTGTACCTGGTTGCCCTGCACCACCTGCTCCAGCGGGCCGTCCATGATCACCCTGCCCTGGCGCAGGACCACCGCACGCTCGACCAGGGCGAGCATGCTTTTCTTGTGGGTGGTGATGACCAGGGTGCGCTTGCCCAACCATTGCTGCAGGTAGTCGATGACCTGTTTCTCGCTGCCCTGGTCGAAGGCCGCGGTCGGCTCGTCGAGCAGCAGGATCGGAGGGTCCTGTAGCAGCACCCGGGCCAGCCCGACGGCCTGGCGTTGGCCGCCGGACAGGCTGGCGTTGCCCTGGATCGGCATGTCCAGCCCCAGCGGGTGGCCGCGGACGAAGGCGCCCAGGCCGACCCCGTCGAGGGTCTCCAGCAGTTCCTCGTCGCCCAGCGCGGCGTTCTCCAGGTTGAGGTTGTCGCGCAGGCTGCCATGGAACAGCGCCACGTCCTGCGGCAGGTAGCCGATACCGCGCTGGCGGTCGGCCGGGTCGATCTGGGTCAGGCTGACGTCGTCCAGCAGCAGGCGTCCCGACTGCACGTCGAGCAGGCCGCTGAGCAGGCGCAGCAGGGTCGACTTGCCGGCGCCGTTGCCGCCGAGCAGCGCCACCCGCTCGCCGGCGCGGATGTTCAGGGCCTGCACGTCGACCACCGGCGGGCTGTCGCCGTGGGCCAGGCGCACGCCCTCCAGGCGGTAATGTCCCTGCAGGCGCTCCTTGTGCACGAAGCGCTTGCCCTGGGGTCGCTCCTGCTCGGCGCTCATCAGTTGGTCGAGGCCTTCCATCGCCACCTTGGTGTGCTGCCAGCGACCGAGGATGCCGGCCGCCTGCGACAGCGGTGCGATGGCCCGCGAGGCGAGGATCGAGCAGGCCACCAGGCCGCCGACGGTCATCGCGCCCTCGCTGATCCGATAGACGCCGAAGACCACCACGCCGACGTAGCAGAGCTGCTGGACGATGCTCGCCGAGTAGCTCAGGGTCGAGGCCAGGGTATGGGTCTTCATCGCCGTACCGGCCAGTTCGCCGGTCAGGGTTTCCCACTGGTGCAGGCAGCGGCCTTCGGCGCGGGTCGCCTTGACCGTCTCCAGGTGCTCGAAGGCTTCCAGCAGCACGCCGTTCTTCATCGCCCCTTCGCGCAGGTTCTGCCGCGACAGGTGGCCGAGCAGGCGCTGGGTCAGCAGCCCCGGCAGGATCATCAGCACGCAGGCCACCAGCGGCACCCAGACCACATGGCCGCCGATCACGGCGATGATCAGCAGGAAGATCGCCACGAACGGCAGGTCGCTGATCAGCGCCGCGCTGGACGAGGTAAAGAACTCGCGCACCGACTCGAACTCCCGCACCTGGGTACTGAAGGCGCCCATCGACGCCGGCTTGGCGGCGACCCGGGTGCTCAGCACGCGGGAGAACAGCAGGGTCGAGAGTTGCAGGTCGAGGCGCTTGCCGAGCACGTTGAGCAGGTGGCCGCGCATGATCCGCAGGACACCGTCGAGGACGATCGCCAGGGCCACGCCGCTGGCGAGGATCCACAGGGTGTCGAACGCCGCGTTGGGCACCACGCGGTCGTAGACCTGCATGGCGAACAGTGCCGAGGCGACCGCCAGGACGTTGGCCACCAACGCCGCGGCGGTGACCTCGGCGTAGGAACGCCAGAGCCGCTTGAGCGGGCCGAAGAACCAGTGTTCGGGCAAGGCGCTGGCGTAGTCGCCGACCCGCCCGTCCGGGCGGTAGCGGCACTTGGCGAAGATCGCCGTGCCGCTGTACAGCGCTTCCAGCTCGGCCAGCGGCATCCTCTGGCTTCCGCCGTCGCTCTGCGGTACCAGCACCTCGGCGTGCCCGCCGTCGTTGCCCACCAGCACCAGGGCGCGGCCGTCGTCGAGCAGCAGCAGGGCCGGCAGCAGGTAGCGGTCGATCCGGCGCAACGGCTGGCGGGTGACCTGGGCGGTGATGTCGGCGCGGCGCAACGCGCGGGCCACCAGGTGCAACGGCAGGCGACCGTGCTCCAGCGGCATGCCGTCCACCAGTTCGGCGTCGCCGAGCGGTCGGCCAAGCTGCCGGCAGAGCAGCAACAAGCCCTGGCGCAACGGGTCGACGATGGGGTCGTGGTTGAGGATCACGACGTTATCCGGGGTTTTCTCAGCTTCCATGATTCAGCCGGTTCTCCAATAGCGGACCCAACAGGCCGACTTGCGCGGCCGCCCGATACTCGATGCGCTTGCGTTCGATCCGCAGGTTGATCAGTTGCCGCTCTGCCTCGAACCGCTCGCGCTGCACGTTGAGCAGGTCGATCACGTCGCGCCGGCCAACCTCGAACTGTTCGCGATACAACTCGCCGACCTGCTCCGACTCGGTCACCTGCTGGGTTAGCGACTGTTCCCGCCAGCGCAGCGTGTCGCCGTTGTCGAAGAGGTTCTGCAGTTGCCGGCGGATGTCGCGCTGCATCGCGTCGGCGCTCCATTTCGCCGACTCCAGGCGCTGCTGCGCGGCGGTCGGCCGGCGGAAGTTGGAAAGCCCCTGGAAGGTGTCCATGCGGAAGCGCAGGGATACCACCGAGTCGCTTTCCGGATGCCCGCCGATCTCCCGGCGCAGCGCGCTGGCCTCCAGGTTCAGTTGCGGCAGCAGCGACGCCTTGGCCTCGCGGACCTCGGCCTCGGCGACATTGGCGTCCTCCAGGGCCTTGCGCTGCAAAGGCGATTCGCGGATCACCCGCGCCATATCGCTGGCCGCCAGGTAGCGTTGCAGCGACATCGGCTCGGGCTCCACCAGGTCGGCGGGCTCCTGGCCGACCAGGATCGCGTACTGGTTGCGCGCGTCCTGCAGGTTGCCCTTCTCCAGCGACAACTGCTCCTGGGCCCGCGACAGTTCCAGATTGGCGCGATCCAGCTCGCTGCGGTCGGCGTAGCCGTCGCCGCCGCGCGCCTGGGTCATCTCGCGGATGCCGTCGAGGCGCTGGATGTGTTCGCGCACCGCCTCCACCCGGCGCTCCGAGGCAAGCACGTCGAGGTAGGTCTCGACGATATCCAGCGCCGCATCGTCGCGCGCCACCAGCACCGCCTCGGACAGCTTGCGCTGGGTCGCGCTGGCGCTGTCGACCTTGCTCGTTACCCGACCCCAGTCGTACAGCATCTGCGACGCGGTGAGATCGTAGACGATCTCGCCGAAGTCGAACTCCTGCGGCCCCCCGGACATCGTCACGGAGGGGTAGTACCCCCCTTTGGCCATCTCCACCTCGGTGCCTGCACGGTCCGCTTCGGCCATCGCGGATCGTACTTCCGGGTGGATCGCCAGCCCTGCCCTGACCGCCTGGTCGAGGGGCATGGCCGACGCGAACATCGGCAGACCCAGGGAAAGGAGCCAGATGGCTCCCTTCCCATGCCGCCGTCCCTTGCGCGCGTACTGCCTGCGCCCGCGCATCAGACCACGACCTGTACCGTGTTGTCCTCGATCAGCAGGGTGGTACTGCCGAAGGTGTAGACGTCGTAGGTAATGCCGTTGATCAGTTGCGTGGTACCGGTATTCACCGCGCCCACCACGTTCAGGGTGTCGTTGTTCTCGCCGGTGATCTGCAACGTGTTGTTGGCATCGGTGATGGCATCCACCTCCGCCGCGGTCAGGGTCAGCACGCTACCCGAATCGCCCTTGCCGAGGTCGATGCGCTCGAGGTTGCTGAGCGTGCCGACGCCGACGGCGTTGTAGTCGAGGTCGATGCCGTTGGCCAGGACCAGGGTGTCGAACCCGGCGCCGCCATCGATGCTGACGAAATCGGTCGCGGTGATCTGGATGGTGTCGTTGCCGTTGCCGGCCACCACGTGATCGCCGGTGCCCACGTTGAAGATCAGGTCGCTGCCGTCGCCGCCGTTGATGTGCTCCGAACTGCCGTTGGCGCCGGACAGCACGTCGTCGCCGGAAGTACCGTTGACATCGATCTGGCCGATATTGAGCGACAGTCCGTTGGGGGTCAGGGTGATCCCGTAGGCGGCGCTGTCGTTGCCATTGGAGTCGGTGGACACCAGGTTGAACGAGATCTGCGAGCCGAGGTTGAGGATGTCGGTGATGTTCAGCCCCAACTGGGTGAGGATGGTCGGGCTCAGCAGGTTCAGCGAGAAGTTTCCGGACGAATCCGCCTGGATCGGCAGCAATTCGACGTTCAACGCCGGGGTGATGACCCGGATCACCACGCTGGAGTCAGGCTCGGTGGTTCCGCTGAAACCGAAACGCGGGTTCAGCGGGTTGAGGCTGACGTCGAGGCCGAAGTTGCCGATGGTCACCGGTTGCTCGATGCTGGTGCCGACGCCGATGCTCGCCGTGTTGCTCGGGTTGCCGGCCGGGTCGCGTCCGACCACCGACACCTGGGCATTGAGCAACTGGTCCCAACTGAAGTCGATGTCCAGGTCGGTGAGCAGGTTCAGCGACGCCAGCCCGCTGTTGTCGGCGGTCACCGTGGCGGTGGCGGTCACCCCGCCGACGTCGACGGTCACCGTCAACTCGGTCCCTGGCTCCGCCGAGATGGTCAGGATGTTGCCGACCAGGGACAGCACCGGGGTCGCCGGCGGAATGGTGTCGATGGTGAACGGCACCGGGGTCGACGCGGTGCCGCCGTTGATGTCGGCGGTGACGGTCGAGGCGCCCTCCGGGAACGGGCCCATGCCGCCGGGAGGCGTCAGGGTCAGGGTCAGGTTGCCGGCGGCGATGTCGCCGGCGGTGAGGGTATGGCTGACCTCGGCCTCGTAGCCGTTCTGCCCGGCGAACTTGACCGTGACCACCTGGCCGACCTGCATGGTCGGACGGACCGTCACATCGACCTGGATGCCGTCGCCGATCTCCGCGGCGTTGATCCAGGTATCGGCGGCTTCCGGCACGCTGATGGTCGGCGGCGCCAGGTCCGGCGCGTTGATGGTGGCCGGCCCGCTGACGTTGCCGGCGGCGTCCACGGCAACCCCGGCGATCAGTTCGCCGGTGATCAGCGGCGGCGCGAACGGCAGGCTGAAGTTGCCGGCGCCGTCGACGGTGACCGTGATCGGGTTGGCGGTGTCGCCGTTGACCACGATACGCACCTGACTGTTCGGCTCGGCGGTGCCGGTCAGCAGCGCGCCGTCGGCGCTGATGCTCAGCAGCGGAGCGGACGGCGCCACCGAGTCCACCGTGGTGCTGGCCGGACCGCTGGCGTTGCCCGCGGCGTCTTCGGCGACGGCGTTGATCACCGTACCGTTGGCCAGCGGCGTGCCGGGGGTGAAGGTCCAGTTGCCACTGCCGTCGGCGGTGGTCTCGCCGATCGGGTTGCCGTTGCCGTCGGTGAGGATCACTTTGGCGCCGACCTCGGCGGTGCCGGTGATCACGCTGCCGTTGCTGGCATTGATCACCGGCATGGCCGGCGCCACCGTATCCACCGTGGTGCTGGCCGGACCGCTGGTATTGCCGGCCGGGTCCTGGGCCACGGCGTTGACCACCGTGCCGTTGGCCAGCGGCGTGCCCGGTGTGAAGGTCCAGTTGCCGCTACCGTCGGCGAGGGTCTGGCCGATCGGGTTGCCATTGCCATCGGTGAGGATCACCCGGACGCCGGGTTCGGCGGTGCCGCTGAGTTCGACACCATTGCTCGGGTCGATCACCGGGGTGGCCGGGGCCACCGCGTCCACCGTGGTGCTGACCGGACCGCTGGTGTTGCCGGCGGCGTCCTGGGCCACCGCATTGATCACCGTGCCGTTGGTCAGCGGTGTGCCCGGAGTGAAGCTCCAGTTGCCGCTGCCATCGGCGGTGGCCTGCCCTATCGGGTTGCCGCCGCCGTCGGTGAGGATCACCGTGGCCCCGGCTTCGGCGGTACCGCTGATCACCGTACCGTTGCTCGGATCGAGCACCGGGGTGGCCGGGGCTACCGAGTCCACCGTGGTGCTGGCCGGGCCGCTGGTGTTGCCGGCGGCGTCCTGGGCCAGCGCATTGATCACCGAGCCGTTGGCCAGCGGCGTGCCCGGCGTGAAGCTCCAGTTGCCGCTGCCGTCGGCGGTGACCTGGCCGATCGGGTTGCCGTTGCCGTCGGTGAGGATCACCGTGGCCCCGGCTTCCGCCGTACCGCTGATGACGACTCCGTTGCTCGGATCGATCACCGGCGCCGGCGGGGCGATGGCATCGACGGTGACGCTGGCCGGACCGCTGGTGTTGCCGGCCGGGTCCTGGGCCACGGCGTTGATCACGGTGCCGTTGGCCAGCGGGGTGCCCGGGGTGAACGTCCAGTTGCCGCTGCCGTCGGCGGTGGCCTGGCCGATCGGGTTGCCGCCGCCATCGGTGAGGATCACCGTCGC
>NZ_JBQENS010000057.1:0-23754 GCF_052044465.1 Pseudomonas sp. 22490
GGCGTCACCGGCCTGGAAACCCTGGTCTCCGGCGTCTACATCGCGGTCGATCCGGTGAAGGGCGAGAAGGAAGAACGCTACTTCACCGCGTTGAAGGAGCCGCCACCCCTTTCCGACAAGCTGCCCGGCCTGCACCTGACCCTCAAGGCCGATCGCCTGGGCTCCCTGGAGCAGGGCAGCCCGGTGTTCTACCGGCAGATCCAGGTCGGCCAGGTGAAGAGCTTCCAGCTGGGCGATGACCAGAGGACCATCGAGATCAAGGTGCACATCGAGCCGGCCTACGCCGACCTGGTGCGCAAGCACACGCGATTCTGGAACGCCAGCGGCATCTCCATTTCCGGCGGCCTGTCCGGCTTCAAGGTGCACAGCGAGTCGCTGCTGACCCTGGTCGCCGGCGGTATCGCCTTCTCTACCCCGGAGAACCGCACCGACAGCCCGCCGACCGATCCGAGCAAGCCGTTCCGCCTGTACGACGACTACGACGCGGCCCAGGCCGGTCTGCGCGTGAAGCTGAAGATGAACGACGTCAGTGGTATCGATCCGGGCCGCACCCCGGTGATGTTCAACGGCGTGCAGGTCGGCCTGGTCAAGTCGATCGACATGGGCAAGGACTACAGCAGCGCCACTGCCGACCTGGCGATGGATCCGCGGGTCGAGGACATGCTGCTGGAAGGCACCGAATTCTGGACCGTCAAGCCAAGCATCTCCCTGGCCGGCATCACCGGCCTCGAGGCTCTGGTGAAAGGTAACTATATCGACGTGCGCTTCGCCAAGAGCGGCGCGCCGAGTCGCGAGTTCACCATCCGCCCGAAAGCGCCGCCGCTGAACACCGACGCGCCCGGCCTGCACCTGGTGCTGACCAGCGACAAGCTCGGCTCGATCGATATCGGCGCGCCGATCCTCTACCGCCAGGTCCGCGTCGGCAGCGTGCAGAGCTACCAGCTGTCGCGCGACCGCCAGCGAGTGGTGGTGGGTGTGCACATCGAGCCGGAGTACGCGCACCTGGTGAATACCTCGACGCGCTTCTGGAACTCCAGCGGGATCACCCTGACCGGCAACCTCAGCGGCGTGCAGGTGAAGAGCGAGTCGCTGCAGACCCTGATCACCGGCGGGATTTCCTTCGACACCCTCGATCCGAAGGCGCCGACCGTGACCAAGGTGCGTCGCTTCACCCTCTTCGACAGCGAGGAGGCGGCGATGGCCCGTGGCGTGGAAATCCAGCTGAGCATCGACAATGCCGACGGCCTGCGCGAAGGCACGCCGATCCGCTTCAAGGGCCTGGACATCGGCAAGATCGAAAGCGTCGAGCTGAACCCGGACCTCTCCGGGGTACTGATGAAGGCCCGCCTGACTTCCGCCGGCGAGCGCGTCGCCCGCAGCGGAACCCGCTTCTGGGTGGTGCGTCCGGCGCTCGGCCTGCTGCGTACCGAGAACCTCGGAACCCTGGTCAGCGGCCCCTATATCGAGGCGCTGCCGTCGAGCACGCCGGGCGAGCGCCAGGCACGCTTCCAGACTCTCGCCGAAGCACCCAACCTGCTGGGTCGGGAAAACGGCCTGCGGCTGACCCTCAGTGCGCCGCGCAAGGGCTCGATCAAGCCGGGCAACCTGGTGACCTACCGGCAGATCCCGGTGGGCAAGGTCGTCGACCTGGCCTTGGGCGAACAGGCCGACCGGGTGCTGATCAGCATCCTCATCGAACCGCGCTACGTACCGCTGGTGCGTACCGGCAGCCGTTTCTGGAATGCCAGCGGCTTCGGCGTCGACGCCAGCCTGTTCAAGGGCCTGTCGCTACGCACCGAGTCGATGGAGGCGCTGATGGAGGGCGGCATTGCCTTCGCCACCCCGAACAATGCGCAGATGGGCGAGCCCGCCAAGCCGGGGCAGACCTTCGCCCTGTTCGATTCGGCCAATGACGAATGGTTGGAGTGGGCGCCGAAGATTCCTCTGAAGGAAACCGCCCGCCGCTGATTGTCGGACCGGCAAAAAGAAACGCCGCTTACCTGGGTAAGCGGCGTTTTCGTTCATGCCTGCCTGCTGGGAAGTGGGTGTCAGTGAGTGCTGAGATGCGCCCGGGTGGTCAGCAGGTACACCGGCAAGCCGGAGATCAGGATCAGCAGCGCGGCGTAGGGTGCGGCGGCAGCGTACTCCAGGTTGGCGGTGTGCACCCAGACCGAGGTGGCCAGGGTCGACAGCCCGGTGGGACCTAGCACCAGGGTGGCGGTCAGTTCCTTCATGGTGTCGAGGAACACCAGCACGAAGCCGGCGCCGATGGCCGGCGAGATGATCGGCAGGGTGATCCGCAGGAAGGCCATCAAGGGCGTCTGGCCGAGAGTGCGGGCGGCTTCCTCCAACTGCGGCGAGGCCTTTTCCAGGGCCACGCGGATCGGTGCCTGGGTCAGCGGCATGAACAGCAGGGCATAGGCGACCAGCAGCAAGCCGGTGGTCTGGTAGGTGGCTGGCAGGTAGTGCAGCGAGAAGTACACCAGCGAGAGTGCGATCACCAGTCCCGGCAACGCTTGCAGCAGGTACGGCAGGCGCTGGGTCCAGCGCGCCACGGCGCCGGGGTAGCGCACCACCAGGATGCTTACCGGCAGCGCCAGCAGGCAACTGAGCAGGGCCCCGCCGAAGGCCAGCGACAGGGAGGAAAGCAGGGTCGAGGCGATTTCCATCAGCGGGAAGCTGGCCGAGGAGCCTTCGTACAGCCAATAACCGAGCATCACCAGGGGGATACCGGTACCGACCAGCACCAGCGTCGCCAGCAGCGCCTGGAGCGGCCACTTGCCAAGCCCCAGGCGGACCCGTTCGGCCCGCCGCGCGCTGCCCTGGCCGGTGCGTACCAGGCGGCCGCGGCCGCGCATGCGCAACTCCAGCCAGAGCAGCAGGAAGCACAGTGCCAGGAGTACCGAGGAGAGCATCGCCGCGGTGGCGTTGCTGAACTCCAGTTCGAACTCCTGGTAGATGGCTGTGGTGAAGGTCTGGTAGCGCAGGATCGACAGCGCGCCGAACTCCACCAGCATGTGCAGCGCCACCAGTAGTCCGGTGGCGGCCAGGGTCGGGCGCAGCAGCGGCAGGGTGACCCGCAGGAACACCTGGCGCCGCGACAGACCGAGCATCCGCGCCGACTCCTCCAGGGAAGGATCGATGCCGCGCAGGGTCGCTGCTACCGGCAGGTAGACCAGCGGATACTTGGACATGGTCATGACCAGGATGGCGCCGCCGAGGCCTTCGTACATCGGGCTCAGCGAAACCCAGGTGAAACTGCTGACGAAGGCGGGGATGGCGAACGGCAGGCACAGCACCACGTTCCAGAAGCGCCGTGCCGGCAGGTCGCTGCGCTCGACGCACCAGGCCAGGGCCAGGCCGAGCAGGGCGCTGAGCAGGGTCACGCCGAACATCAGCCACAGGGTGTTGCCCAGCAAGCGGAATACGTAGGGGCGCCAGAGCAGTTGCCAGGCGCTGTGCCAGCCGGCGTCCCAGGCCTTGGCCGCGACGTAGAGCAGCGGCAGGCTGGCCAGCAGGGCGAGGAGCAGGACCGGCAGGAACAGCCAGAATGGCGTTCGCCGGCGCGAGCCCGTGCGCAGGCGCACGGGCGTGGAGGCGGCGCCGATCAATTCAGGCCAACGTCGCGTTCGAGGCTGAGGGCCTCGCTGGCCTCACCCAGGTCGGCCGGGGTCAGTTTCGGTGGGTCCAGTTCGGCGAACGGCTTCAGCGCCGGATCGGCCTGCATCCCCTTGCGCATCGGGTACTCGGCGGACTGGCTGAGGATCGCCTTCTGGCCTTCCTCGCTGAGCATGAAGGCGACGAACTGCTGGGCTTCCCTGGGGTGCTTGCTGGACTTGAGCACCGCGGCGCCGGAGACGGTGACCAGCGCGCCCGGGTCCTGGTTGCCGAAGTAGTGCAGGCGCGAGTTCAACTCGCCCTTTTCCTTCTTCAGGGTGTACCAGTAGTAGTTGTTGATCAGCGCCATGTCGACCTCGCCGTTCTCCACGGCTTTCATGGCGGTGACGTTGTTGGTGTAGATCGAGCCGAAGGCCTTCAGGCCGGTCAGCCAATCCTCGGCTTCCTCCTGGCCCTTGAGCTTGATCACGGCGGCGACCTGTTCGAGGAAGGCGCCACTGGTGGGCACGAAGCCGAAACGGCCGGACCAGGACGGATCGGAAAGATCCATCAGGCTCTTCGGCAGATCCTTCTCGTCGATCTTCTTCGGGTTGTAGGCCAGTACCCGGGTGCGGGCGGTGATGCCGATCCAGTCGCCGTTGCCGCCGGCGTGCTCCGGCTCGACCAGGGCCAGGGTCTCTGGCTCCAGCTTGGCCAGCAGGCCGGCGCTGGCCAGGCGGATCAACGGTGGCGATTCCTCGGTGTAGAGCACGTCGGCCGGCGAGCGCGCGCCTTCCTCGGTGATCTGGCTGGCGAGCTGGCCATCGCCGCCCTTGCGGATCTTCACCTGGATGCCGGTCTTGTCCTGGAAGGCCTTGGCGATGGCGATACCGGTGGCGGCGTGCTGGCCATTGTAGAGGGTAAGGGTGACGGGATCGGCCGCCGCATTGAGGGAAAGCGAACCGAGCAGGCACGCCAGGGCGGCGTGGCGGAAACGGTTGAGAAGTCGAACAGGCATGGATTCTCCCCGTGGGTTACAAATGCGAATGTAACCAATTATATCTTCGCGGGAGCCTCGGGCCTATCGGAAAAGTCCACGGCCCTGTCAGGCAGGGCCGTGGCAGACGCTTCACGCCGGTTCGCCGGCTTCCTCCGGTTCGCTGGCTACGCGGGTTTCGCCGCTAGCGGCGGCATCCCGGCGACGGATGTATTTCCAGTCGGCTTCGTCGATATAGATGCCGTTCGGGCCGCTACCGCCTTCCAGGTCGATCGCCACGTGTGCGGAAACCTGCGGCTTCACGCTCGCCAGGATCGGCACGAAGCCCAGTTGCAGGCTGGTCTCCAGCAGCGCGGCCTGGTTGCGCTCGTCGATGTCCGCCGCCTCGTCCAGGTAGTAGGGCAGGCGCACGCGCCCGGCCTGCTCGCGGTCCATCAGGTGCAGCAACAGGTACATGTTGGTCAGCGCCTTGATGGTCATGGTGGTGCCGTTGGAGGCGGCGCCGTCGATGTCGGTGTGCATGATCGGCTGGCCGTTGACCTTGGTGATCTCGAAGGCCAGTTCGAACAGGTCCTTCAGGCCCAACTGGTTGTGGTTGGCGGCGACCAGGCGGGCCAGGTATTCCTTGGCCTCCTCGTTCTTCGCGTCCTGCTCGGCGCTCTGGGTCAGGTCGAACACCGAGAGGTTTTCGCCTTCCTCGTACTGGCCGGCGCTGTGGATGATCTGGTCGATGTGCTTGAGCGCATCCTTGTTCGGCGCGAGGACGATGCGGAAGCTCTGCAGGTTGGAAACCTGGCGCTTGTTGATCTCGCGGTTGAACAGGGCCAACTGGTGTTCCAGGTTGTCGTAGTCGCTGCGGATGTTGCGCAGGGTCCGGGCGATGTCGGTGACCGCCGCGCGGCGCGCCTTGGCCAGCGTCAGGGCCTCGTCCTGGCGATGCGCGTAGGCGTTGATCAACAGCTTCAGGCGGCGCTCGGTGTCGTCTTCGCTATCGAACTTGGCGACGCCCTTCAGGCGCACCTGGGCGTACAGCGCCTCGATCTGCCCGTCGATGCGCTGCAGCGCCTGCCAGGTGTCCTGGTAGTCGTTGAGCAGCGGCAGCAGGTTGTCCAGCGAGTCGTCCACCGGCTCCATGAACGGCGTGCCGAAGGGCAGGTCGGCCGGCAGTAGCTGGCGGCGGCGCAGGGCATCTTCCAGGGTGCGCTCCTTGGCCTCCAGGTCGCCCAGTTGCCGGGCCACCAGTTGCAGGCGCGCGGAGAGTTGCTGGACGCGCTCGGCGAAGGCGTCGCTGGAGCGCTTGAGTTCGTCCTGGGACGCCTCCAGCTGGGCCAGTTCGGCGAGCTTCTCGGGCTCCTCGGCGGTCAGCGTCTGGGTGCGGCGGAAGTCTTCCAGGGCCTTCTGCGCATCCAGCACGTCCTGGTACAGCTTCTCTGCCTGGGCCTTGCTCGCGGCGCGGTCGGCGGCGACGCTCTGCTGGGTCTTGAGCTGCTTCAGCTCCTTCTCCAGGCGCTCCTTCTGGTCGCGCAGGGCGGCGCGGTCGGCCAGGGCCTGCAACGCCGGCGGTTCGATGTGCGACAGGTCGATGCTCAGGCCAGGGGCTTCGAAATGCTCGCCCTTGAAGTGGTCGAGGATGGCTTCGACGCTCTTCACCCAGACGTCGCCGTCATCCAGGTTCACCCCGTTCTCGCCGAGCGGCAGGCTGAACAGCGCGCCGTTGAACAGACGCATCAGGCGTTCCACGTCCTGCTGGCTGAACTCCTCGCGCAGGCGTGCGTAGCTGTTGTTGTCGGCGTGTTCGAGCTGCTGGCGGACGTTCTTCAGGCGTTTTTCCAGGTCGCGCAGGCGCTCTTCCAGGTCTTCGCTGGAGAACTGCCGCGAATGGGCCAGGGCGCCGGCCAGTTCGTCGTGGGCATCCTTGGCGGCGAGCAACTGCTGTTCGAGGACCTTGGCGTCGTCGACCAGGGCGAAGCGGGTCTTGAGTACCGACAGCTCGCCGAGCCAGCGCTGGATGCCGGCGATTTCGCGCTCCAGGCGCATCAGCTCCTGGGTGCCGCCGCGCTGTTCGTTCTGCAGGCCGTCCTGCTCGGCGCGGTATTGCTCGTGCTGGATCAGCAGTTCCTCGCGGCGCGCCCCGGCGTAGTCGTGCCAGGTGCCGAGCAGGCTGTCGAGCAGCGGTGAAAGGCGGTGCATCTTGCCGCGCAGTACGTCGCGCTGGGTCACGCCGTTGGCCAGGGCTTCCACCAGCGGGCCGGCGGCGACCAGCGCCTGGTAGTCCTGCTCCATCCGCCGCACGTCGCGGAAGGCCTCCTCGCAGGCGGCGATGTAGTCGACATTACCCGAGCGCAGGCTGTGCTCGAAGGCGTCGAGGAACAGCTGCTTGAGCTTGGCCGCGGTGATCTCGCGCATGTGCAGCAGGTTGATGAACAGCGAGCGGAAGGTCTTCAGGCTCTGCTCGCTGGTGGAGCGCAGCGGGATCATGGTCAGGTCGAGCGGGATCGACGTGTGCCCGCCGACCAGCAGGCGGCGCAGCTCTTCCGGCTTCACCTCGTAGGCCTTGAAGCCTTCGCGCTCAAGGTTGGCGAACAGCTCGCGCTGGCGCAGGCAGGTACCGTTCTTCTGGTAGTGGTCCAGGCTCAGCTCGCCGGCGTAGGCGAAGAACTGGTGGCCGAAGCCGCCGCCCGGGCCGCGCCCGGCCACGCCGATCACGTGCGGACCGTGGGGCAGCATCAGTTCGAGGAGGATGTAGCTGGTGTCCGAGGCGAAGTAGAAGCGCCGCGACTGCTCCATGCTGTACTTGCCGAAGCTCATGTCCGACAGGCGGGCAAGGATCGGGAACTGCAGGGCGTTGATCGAGGCGCTCTTGCCCAGGTTGTTGGCGCCGTAGATCGACAGCGGGTTTTCCAGCGGGAAGATACCCAGGCTGTAGCCGGCGGTATTGAGCAGGGCGAAGCGGCGGATGCCGTAGCGGGTCTGGCTCATGCGTCAGCCTCCTGTTGCGCGTGTTCTTCGGCGATGGCGCGGGCGAGGGCGTCTTCCTCGCTCTCTTCGGACAATTCTTCGTCGCTGGCCATCAGCGGTTCGATCTCGCCGTCATCGACCAGCACCGGCGTCTGCAACGGCAGGTCGGCGTGCAGGCTGGCGGACAGGTTGCGGTCCTGCTGCACCGACAGGCAGACGTCTAGGAAACGGTGCATCGGCGGCATGAAGCGGTACACGCCGCTGTCCTCGGAGGCGAAGCCGAGCTGGGTCAGGCGGCGCATGACCTTCTCTTCCAGTTCTTCCTGGGTCTGCACCTCGGCCTGGAGGAACAGGTCGCGGTATTTCTCCAGCAGCGGCGGCAGCTCTTCGCGGCCGATGCTGCCGCCGTCCAGCACGGACAGCGGGTCGCGGCCCTGGTCGGCGAGGTGTTCGACGAGGATGAAGGTGAACAGCGCCAGGCGTTGGGCGGTCTTGTTCACCTGGGCGCCGACCTGCTCCGGGACGAAGTAGTAGAAGCCGCGGGTGTCGCAGACCAGCTCGAAGCCCATGGCGCGGAACAGGCCGCGGTACTGGTCCTGGTGCGAGGACAGCTGGGTGTACAGCTCGGGGTCGCGGTGGCTGATGTGGTAGCCCTTGAACAGCTCGCGGAAGATCGGCGCGAGCTGGGTCAGTTCGGAGAGATCAAGATGCATGGGTTTCGCTCGCGGAAAGGGTGTCTGCGTCCCTGGCCTGGCCCTTGTCCTTGGCGGCGGGGGTCAGGGCGAAGGAGCAGAGGCTGACGCAATGTTCGGTGGTTTCGTACTCGCGGCGTTGCAGGCGTTCGCGCTGGAAGCGCGCGTCGCGCGACAGCCGGGAGAACCAGTAGAGCAACTCGTCGGTGGCGCCGTCCGGTTCCTGGGCCAGCAGCCATTGCATGAGGTCCGGCAGCGGCAGCGCCGCCTGGCAGCGCTCGATCATTTCCCGCGCGGTCCGTGGTGGTCGCGCCGGCCCGTTGCTCTTGCGCGTGCCGCTGGACTTGGGGAACTGCGCCGGCTTCGGCTCGAAGCGGGCGAGGGCGAAGACGTAGCTCTCGACCTGCGAGGCGGTGCCGAGGAAGGTGCTCTGCGGCCGGGTGAACAGCGGCATCGCCGCCTGCGGCACGGCATCCAGGCCCTTGCGCCGGATCGCCGCCAGCGCCAGGGCGGCGCCACGGGTCACCGCGTTGTGCCGGCGCGCTTCCTCGCGCAGCGGCAGCAATAATTCGCGGGCGCGGCGCAGGGTCAGCTGGGCGTTGGTCTGCATCTCGAGGATGCGCGCGTGGGTGCGCAGCACCAGGTCGTCGTCGACCAGGTGGCCGAGGCGCTGCTGTTCGCCTAGCAGGCGCAGCAGGACCTGTTCGACCCGCCGCACGCCCTGCTCGAAGGCGCCGTCGGCGCTGACCAGCTGGATCATCGGCTCGACGTACTCGTCCCAGGTCGCCAGGACCTCCGCGTAGCGCTGCGCCAGGGGAATCTGCCGGTCGCTGGTCTTGGCCCGCTCGGCCACGCCGATCAGTGCCTGCTCGTCATTGCCGAGCTTCTTCAGTACATCGCGCACGCGCATGTCGAGCAGTCGCAGCTGGCGCGCCAGGTCCTGGCTGTCGCGGGTCTCGAAGGCGTCCTGGATGTACCCGGCGAGGCGCTCCAGATGGCGCAGGTAGGCCTCGATCTCCAGGCACAGACCAAGGCGATGCTCGTGGCGCAGGTAGGCGAGGAAGTCGTGGATCTGCGCGTTCAGCTCGAAACGGTTGGGGCTCTTGGCCACCGGGACCAGGATATCCAGGCGGATCCACTGGTCGAGCAGGGCGGTGATTTCCGCCGGGTTGCTTTCCGGTAACTGGGTGTTCAACTGGCTGCGCAGTTCCGCCAGGCTCAGGGTGCCGGCATCGAAGCGCTCGCAGAGAGGCTCGAGCAGGGCCCAGTGTTCGGCAAGCGCACGCAGTACGCGTCGGGGGTCGATCATCGGGAGGGCCGGTCCGTGGAAAAAGCGCCGATTGTACTGCAAAGGCACGGGCGACGCAGACGCCGCCGATGAGTGCGATGCAGGCCGTCGACACGTCTGCGGCGCAGGTACGGGCCCGGTATCGGCGGATGGCATCTGGCTATCATCGAGGTGTCGAAAAGCGGCAGTTTATGACTGCGTAAGGACTTTCCTGCCCCGCCTGGTCCGGGGAATGGGGCTTCCAGGGGCTGGCACGCTTTCTGCTGAAGTCCCCTGGCCTGTCTATTCCAAATGAATGCCGACTCTTGAACGACGCCGCCTACGCCGAGGCCCGCTGGGCCGAACTGCAGAACCAGGGTGACCTTGCCTGGGACCTGGATGCCATCACCAACCGCAGCGAGGCGATCGCCTTCCTCAAACGTTTCGAGAACCGCCTGTGCATCTACTCGGCCTATGTCGAGAAGCTCTACAGCAACTACAGCTTCGTGATTCCCGAGAGCGACCATGGCGGCATCACCATCCTGCCCAGCGAGCAGGCCTGGCACGACACCTTCCACGATATCCCGCTGGCCGCGGTGGAGCCCACCGGGATCCATATCCTGCCGGGCGAGACCATGGGCTATCGCGGGCTCTACCTGAAGATTCCCGGCGAGCACCGCCTGGTGGCGTCGAAGGAATTGCCGTTCCAGGAAGGGTTGAAACTGCTGATCCAGCGTTACCAGGCTCACGACGACGTGTTCCTGCCGATCCTGGTCAAGGGCGACCTGCGCGAGTACGAAGCGCGCATGCCCTCGCTGCACCTGCACCGGATCAACCCCGCCCGCCTCAGCGCACACTCCCTGCTCAGCCTCAACGCCATCAAGGGCGCCATTGCCGACCATCTGATCGGCCTGTTCCGCCAGCAGTGAAGGGCTGACGTTACCCCCGTGTGACGATGAGTAACATCCATCCTGGCCGAGCGACCGCTCATCCGCTGCAGCGAGCGCGGCGACCGCGTCGTTCGGCGGTTTTTCTCGACTATGGGTCGGCCCCGATTCGCCCGGGGCTTTCTATAGTGACTACAGGTCGCAGTGTCTCTGCCGTCGGCCACGAGAAGAACAAGAGGTGAGCCCATGTCCCGTCGTCTGCCCTTCCTGCTGCGTTGCGCGCTGTTCTGCGGCGCCGGTCTGCTGGCTGCCACCGCCCAGGCGAGGATGGAGTCGCTGGACGACGACCAGCTTTCCGACGTGGTCGGCCAGGCCTTCATCAACCTCACCACCGACGCCGCCAACGGACTGAACTTCACCCGCATCAACTTCGGCGCCGACATCGAGACCCAACTGAACATGAAGAAGCTGCAGTTGGGCCAGTACAACCGCAGCGGCGAGCTTGCCGGCAGTGCCGACATCGCCATCGACAACTTCGCCCTGGGCACGGTCAACGACACCACCGGCGCGATCAACCCGTTCCTCATCAGCAATCCCTACATCGAGTTCGCCTACGACGGCAGCAAGATGGTCGGCATCCGTATCGGTTTCGGCGAAGCCAAGGGCTACCTCTCGGGCGATATCAAAACCCTCACCGGCAACGTGCCGGTGGACCTGTACGGCACCGGCAGCCAACTGGGAGGCAGCATTTCCTGCGGCCTGCTGGCCCTCGACTGCCTGGCGGCGAAGACCGCCATCACCCTCACCGGCAGTTCCCAATACACCGCCCAGGCCGAACTGGTGAACAGCTCCGGCAACCCCGACCCGATCCGCGCTGCCATGATCGGCCTGAAGAACGGCACGGCCCTGGACATGCACGACAGCACCATCATCGGCAGCCTGGTGAACGTCCTGCTGCCCTTCCTGACCTCCAACGACTGCAAGCTGATGGGCGCCCAGACATGCTTCAACCTGGCCCAGTACCAGTCGTTCCCGATCGGCACCGTGGATCCGAACAACGCGCAGAACTTCATCGACTCGTCGAAAGGCTTCTTCATCTCGATGCAGAGCCAGAACGTCCAGTGGCGCGACCAGCAGGATCCCTCCAAGCTGGTCGCCGCGCTGGCCGGTGCCTTCCTCAACATGTCGCGCAACGCCGATGGAACGGCGCCGATCAAGGTCGACTTCGGTCAGGCCTTCAATGGCATTCCACGGCAGGACACCTGCCTGGGCGGCCTGAACAAGGGCTGCTGAGATGAGTCGCGCCTGCCTGCTCGCGGCCCTGCTGGCCGCCCCCTTCGCCCATGCCGAGATGACAGCGCTCGACGACGAGCAACTGTCGGACGTGCAGGGTGCCGGCATCGGCTTCGTCCTCGACAGCGCCATGGTCGACGGCAACAAGGCCACCATCGCGATCAATGGCGTGACCAACACCGCCACCGGGCAGAACGTGCCGATCACGGTAAAGGAGCTGTACGTCGCCGCCACTGGCAGCAACAAGGGCAGCACCCTGGCGCCGGTGACTCTTGGCCGTCTCAATTTCCCGTTCAAGCTGAATCTGGCCAAGGGTTCGGTGCTGACCACCCAGCTCGACGACGGGCGGGTGGTCAGCACCTTGCCGGACACCGCGGACGTGATCGAACTGGCCTTCCCCAGCCTGGTGAGCGGCGCCGGCGGCCAGCCGTGCATCGCTGGTTACGCCGGTGCCGGCAGCAACTGCTCGAGCCGGGCCAGCGAAAAGGTCGACGCTGGCATCCGCTTCGACTTCGGCGTCACTTCCACGCGCACCGATGTGCTCAACCTGGACTTCTCCGAACTGGCGATGGACGGTTCCTACCTGCGCTTCTGGGGCGCCAACGCGCGCAGCCAACTGGTTGGCGAGATGCGCCTGAACCTCTACGCCAAGACTTTCGAGATCATGTCCTGCGGTGCTGGCTCGCCCAGTTGCGTCAGCGCCGCCGAGCAGGCCGCGCGCACCGTCTACCTGACCAACGCCTATGCCAGCGTCGCGCTTGGCTACGGGAAGTCGCAGCCGTTGCTGTTCTCGGTCACCGCCGACGGCAACTTCACTTTCGAACTGCCCAAGCTGACCCTGGCCAACGCCGCTGACTTCTACGCCAATGCGCCGCGCACCAGCCTGGTGATCGAGAACCTCAACATCGGCGGTACCCGGCCAGGCTACGGGCAGGTACCGACCGGCGGCTACAACATGGGCCGCAACGAGATATCCGGGCTCAGCTTCAACTACCTGAAGGTGACGTCGCACAACCTCTGAGGTGGCGGCGGGAAACGAGGTACGCAGCACATGGCCAAGCAGACTCATCCACTGGCAGGCGGCATCGGCATCCTCGCGGCGCTGGCGCTGCTGTTCAGCGCTTCGGCCGGGGCCGAGTTGCGCTCGCTGGGCGATAGCGATCTGGACGACGTGGTCGGCCAGGCCGGGATCAGCATCAGCGCCTCGCTCAATCTCCAGGAAAATCCTTCGCAGACGCGCTGCGCCGGCGGTTGCGGCGCGCGCCTGGCGATCCAGCCGGCCGGCAGCGGCAACAACTACCTGGTGATCGACGATATCAGCGGCAAGTTCAGCTTCGACGAAGTCACCCTGGACGTGGTGACCATCAAGGACGGCTTCGGCGGCGACGGCGCCGCCTTCAACCGCCCGGTGCTGCGCGTCGGCCTGAAGGACACCAGCTTCCAGGACCTGCGCTTCACCATCGCTGGCGCCAACAAGGCGCGCGGTACCGATCCCGGGCTGGTGCAGACCAACCTGGTCAGCGCACGCATCGACGGCACCCTCAAGCTGCAGGGCAACGTCAATATCTTCACCGTCGCCCCGCGTTGAGGGCGAACCGTCGCATGGCGGGACAAAGCCGCTCCGCCGAGGTCGAAGAACCGCTATCATTGCCTGCCTGAACGCCGGGGGCGAAACCGTCCCCGCGCATCGCCTAATTGCCGGTGCCCGAGATTTGATCGAAGAACAGCGTCGCCGCGCCTTCCTGGGCGCGATGCAGATAACCAGTTGGCTGCCCCGCCAGCCGTTGCCGTTCGCCGCACCCTCGCGGCCGGAGTTGCTGGAGACCCCGCCCCGGGAAGAGCCGGCGGTGCCTGTGCGTGCGCGCGCCGCGATCGATGCGCCGCAGGCCCGCGTCCCGCAAGCCGAGGCGCCGGCCAGCGCGCCGAGCGTGGCTCCCGCCGCGCCCGTGGAAGGCCGGGGGATCCCGATCAGCCTGCCGAAGCCGGGCGCCCCGGCGGCGAAGAAAGCCGAGCCGGTCGCGCCGGTCGAAGAGGCCCCGGCCGAGCCGCCGGCGGTCCAGGCCCCGCCGCCGCGCTTCGCCTTGCAACTGCTGCAGGCGGGCTCCTGCACCCTGCTGGTCGAACTGCCCACCGGCGAACCCTTCGCCAGCCGCGATCCGGGTTACCTGCTGCTGCGCGACCTGCTGCGCGCCGCCGGCCTGCCGGACAGCCCGCGGCTGATCGGCGAACCGGTACGCTGGCCGCTGCTGGCGCGCGGCAACCTCGACCAGGGGCCGCAGGCGGCCCTGGAGTTCGTCCAGAGCTTCGTCGCCGCGCGCATGGAGGAGAGCGAGCGTAGCCGCTGCCTGTGGTTGGTCGGCCTGCCGGCGATCCGCTTCGCCGGCGAGGGCGACGAGGGCAGCCTGTTCCGCGAACTGCAGGTGGACGGTCTGGGCGCAACCTGGGCCGTGCCGGGCCTGGAAGCCCTCATGGAAGAACCCGCCCTCAAGGGCGAGCTGTGGCGCGCCATGCGCCGTGTCCGTCAGCGCTGGTCGAGCGAGATTCAATGAGCGATGCGATTTCCTTCCGCCCGATGACCGAGGCGGACCTCGATGCCGTGCTGAAAATCGAATATGCCGCCTTCAGCCACCCCTGGACCCGTGGCATCTTCAGCGAAGGCCTGAAGAACTACCATTGCTGGCTGATGTTCGAGGGTAGCCAGCAGGTCGGCCATGGCGTCATCCAGATCATCCTCGACGAGGCGCACCTGCTGAATATCACGGTGAAGCCCGAAAGCCAGGGGCGTGGCCTCGGTCTGCGCCTGCTCGAACACCTGATGCGCGAGGCGGCCGGCCACCAGGCTCGCGAATGCTTCCTCGAAGTGCGCGCTTCCAACCAGGCCGCCTACCGCCTCTACGAACGCTACGGTTTCAACGAGATCGGCCGCCGTCGCGACTACTACCCCGCCGTCGGCGGGCGCGAAGACGCCCTGGTCATGGCCTGTACCCTGTTCGACTGAGGCTTGCTCCGCTTCCCTGCCGGCAACTAGCTATCACTTGGAGTAGCTGGCTGGCCTTCTGGCACCGCCGTACCCTTACCAGCATTCCGATTCTCGCCTGCATACCGCAGGCAGGTCCCTTCATGCGGTAACCCTTCGCGGGAGTGCGAAGTCAGGTCGACAGCGGCCGGTGGCAGGATGCGCAGACTGGAGCCCCCCATGTGCGACACCCTGATCCTTCGCCACCAGGGCCAGACCTGGTTCGCCAAGAACAGCGACCGCGAGCCCGCCGAACCGCAGCGTCTGCTGCGCCTGCCGGCGGTGCGCAACGATCCGGAAGCGCGCTTGCGCACCACCTACCTCGACATTCCCCAGGCCGCCCAGCGGCATGCGCTGGTGATCAGCCAGCCGAGCTGGATCTGGGGCGCGGAAATGGGCGTCAATGAGCACGGCGTGGCCATCGGCAACGAAGCGGTGTTCACCAAGCTGACCCGTCAGCGCGGCACCGCGCTGCTCGGCATGGACCTGCTGCGCCTGGGACTGGAGCGCGGCGCCAGCGCCCGCGAGGCGCTAGAGGTGATCACCGGGTTGTTGCAGCGTTACGGCCAGGGCGGCCCGGCCGGCTACCGCGACAAGCGCATCCGCTACGACAACAGCTTCCTCATCGCCGACCCCGGCGAAGCCTGGGTGCTGGAAACCGCCGGCAACCTGTGGGCGGCGAAGAAGGTCGAGCGCTGGGCCATCTCCAACGCCCTGACCCTTGGCCACGAATTCGACCTGTGCAGCCGCGACCTCGAGGACCAGGCTCGCCGCCAGGGCTGCTGGGATGGTCGCGGCGACTTCCACTTCGCGCGGGTCTTCGACACCCGCCTGCTACCCTGGGTCGGCGGCGCGCACCGGCGCTGTCGGATCAACCAGCGCTTCCTCGACAGTCTGCCTGGCGAGCCGGACTGGCACGCGCTGTTCGCCGCGCTGCGCCACCATGGCCCGCGCGGTGACCACTTCCGCCGCCACAACAACCGCCAGGTATGCATGCACGCCGGCAGCTTCTGGCGGCCTTCGCAGACCACCGCCAGTCTGGTCGCCCGCTTGCGCGACGACGGCCCGCTGCTGGCCGCCACCGGTACTTCGGCGCCGTGCCTGGGACTGTTCCAGCCGCTGTCCTTCGATCCGGCCTCCGGCGCCGCCGTGCTCAGCCAGCCGCGCGAGGCGGTACAGGAGTCCCCCTGGTGGCGCTTCGAGGCGGTGCACCGCCGCGCGCTCACCGACCGCGCCTTCCGCCGGCTCCTGCGCAGCGGCCGTGATTGGCTGGAACGGGAACTCTTCGCCGACCTCGAACAGCCCGACTGGCCGCGCCTGGCAGAGGACGCCGCAGCCTGGCACGCCTGTTGGCATGATCAGGTCGCCATGCAGCCGCTGGCGCAGCAGCGCTGGTGGCGTAGCCACGCCGCGCTGTGACGCTTGTCAAACGGGCATCGCCTTCCGTAAGGTGCTGCACCGGTCAAACGAGGGGCATGCCATGAGCGACTTGCAGCAACTGTTCGAGAACAACGTCCGCTGGGCCGAAGCGATCAAGCAGGAAGACCCGGACTTCTTCGCCAAGCTGGCCCGCCAGCAGACCCCCGAGTACCTCTGGATCGGCTGCTCCGACGCGCGGGTGCCGGCCAACGAAATCGTCGGCATGCTGCCCGGCGACCTGTTCGTCCATCGCAACGTCGCCAACGTCGTGCTGCACACCGACCTCAACTGCCTGTCGGTGATCCAGTTCGCCGTCGACGTGCTCAAGGTCAAGCACATCCTGGTCACCGGCCACTACGGCTGCGGCGGCGTGCGCGCCTCCCTGCACAACGACCAGCTCGGCCTGATCGACGGCTGGCTGCGCAGCATTCGCGACCTCGCCTACGAATACCGCGAGCACCTGGAGCAGTTGCCGACCGAGGAAGAGCGCGTCGATCGCCTCTGTGAGCTCAACGTGATCCAGCAGGTGGCCAACGTCAGCCACACCAGCATCGTCCAGAACGCCTGGCACCGCGGCCAGTCGCTGTCCGTGCATGGCTGCATCTACGGGATCAAGGATGGCCTGTGGAAGAACCTCAACGTCACCGTCAGCGGCCTCGACCAGTTGCCGCCGCAGTATCGCTTGAGTCCGCTGGGCGGTTGCTGCTGAGAGAGGCGGAAGCTCTTTCCCACGAGTTCCCCTCTCCCTGGAGGGACAGGGGAACTGTCGAGGACGGCTTCAGAACTCCACGCTATACGTCAGGCTGTAGGTCCGCCCCCGTCCCTTGTAGTCGAACAGTCCCGCTGGTGCGAGCCCGCCGTAGTAGACCTGCGCGCGTTGTCCCCAGACCGTGGTGTAGTCCTTGTCCAGCAGGTTCTGGATGCCCGCGGTGAGGGTGCCCACCGGCAGCGCCTGGGTGCCGAGCAGGTCGAACAGCGCGTAGCCGTCGATCTTGTTGCCCGGCTCGTCGTTCAGGTTGAAGGTGCGCACGCCCTGCAGGCGCAGGCTGCGCTGGTCGTCCTTCCAGCCGACGAAGGCGCCGGCCTTGGACGGGCTGGCCGAGGTCACGTCCTGCTTCAGCCAGCGGCCGTCGACCTTCTCCTGGGAGCGGATGGCCAGGCCGTTGACGCCGACCTGCCAGTGATCGTCCAGCCAGTAGGTAGCCTGGCCCTCCAGGCCGTAGTTGCGCTTCTTGGTGTCCTGCTGCAGCACCGCCAGGGTCTTCGAGTCGTACTTGATGCTCTTGTCCGACCAGGAATAGAACGCCGCCACCTGGGTATCCAGGGCACCGTCGGTGTGCCGCCAGCCCAGCTCGACCTGCTTGGTCTTGATCCCGTCCAGCGGCGAGTCGTTCACGCTGACCCCCTGCAACAGCGGGTAGTGGCCATTGCCGTCGGCTGCGCCGTAGCGTCCGAAACCGTAGTACTTGGCCGGATCCGGCAGCTCGAAGCCTTCGCTGTAGTTGGCCCAGACCTGTTGTTGCAGGTTCAGCTTGTAGATGGCGCCGACGTTGACCAGGTTGACGTCGTAGTCCTTGCTCCCGCCCGGAACCGCGTCGGCGGTCTTGCCGAGGCCGTTGGCGATGAGGATCTGCTGGTTCGCCGCAACGAAGTCGCTGACGTCGGTGCTCATCGACTGGCGCCGCACGCCGGCGCTCAGGGTCAGGTCGTCGGTGGCCTTCCAACTGCCCTGGAGGAAGAAGGCGCGGCTGTCGGTATCGATGTCCGGGTAGCGGCCCAGTTTGGCCTGTTCACTGGCTACCAGCCCGCCGCTGGCGGCGGCGAGCGGCAGGTTGAAGAGCATCTGGTCGGACGTGAATTTTTCCCGGTCCAGGTCCACCCCGTAGGTCAGGCTGGCGCGCTCCCAGGTCTTCACCAGGGCCAGTTTCATCCCGTAGTAGTCGGTGTCCTGCTGCGAGGCCGAGTAGTAGGAGGTGCCGTAGTTGATCGCGCCGCTATTGCTGTAGCGGATGGTAGGGAAGGGATTGAAGGCCATCTTCTCGTTGCGGTAGTAGGCCTGCAGGTAGAGGTCGTGACCCAGCACTTCCGGCGCGTGGTAGGTGGCGTTGAACTGATGGCGCTTGCTCTCCGGCTCGCGGTCGAGGTCGACGCCGCCCTTGATCGAATAGGGTGCCCGTCCGCGCAGGGCATCGAAGTTGCGCCCAAGATCGAGGCCGCGGTCGCCGTCGTAGCCGGAGTCGTAGTACTGCAGGCCGAGATCGAGGCTGTGGCCATTGGCGAAAGTGAAGCCAAGGCTGCCCATCAGGTCCACCGACCTGTTGTACTGCAGGTCGGTCTGGGTGATGTCCGTCAGTACCTGGTCGCCACTGCCGTCGTAGGCCGCGCCGTTCTTCTGGTAGGCGATGGCCAGGCGGCCGTTGAACAGGTCGTTGCCGCCGCTGATCGACTGCGCCGCGCGCAGGTCGTGGTCCTCATGGCTCTGGAAGCCGCTGCGGGCGCCCAGCTCGGTGTTGAAGCGAGTGTCGCCGCCGACGCCCTTCTTGGTCACGATGTTGATGATCCCGCCGGTGGCGCCGCCGCCGTACACCGCGCTGGCGCCGGACATCACCTCGATGCGCTCGATGTTGAATGGGTCGATGGAGTCGAACTGCCGGCTGATGCCCCGTGAACTGTTCAGCGACACCCCGTCGATCATCACCAGTACGCTGCGTCCGCGCAGGTTCTGGCCGTTGTTGGTACGACCCTGGGAGCCGATATCCAGGCCCGGGATCAATTGTCCCAACGCCTCCTTCAGCGGCACGCCGGCCTGGGTCTGCTGGTCCAGTTGCTCGCGCTCGATCACCCAGACCGTGCCGGGCAACTCGCTGATGCTGGTCGGCGCGCGCGAGCCGATCACTACCATCTGCTGCTCCACCGGATCGGCAGCCAGCGCAGGAGCGGAAAACGAAGCGAAGAGGGACAGGGAAAGCGCCAGGGGAGCCGGGCGCAAAGGGATGGAGCGGGGCATGAGGAGATTTCCGAGTTGCTGTTGTTTTGATGGGCGGCAAAGCTAAACAAATCGATAATGATTATCAAATGATTCGAACTGTTTCAATGAGGCATGCCTGGCATCCAAAGCAAGATGAAATGCCTGACACGGGGCGCTGCGCATGGCGTGGCCCTACAGCGGATCCTCGGGCATTCCTCGATGATGATGCGGTATGCACATCTGTCGCCGGAGCACTTGGAATCGGCGATGCGCTTTTCTCCGATTACTCAGTCTGGCTACAAATTGACCACATGAGGATCTGTGGTAGTCTGTAGTGAAATTAACGCTTAACGTTAAGGGTTAATGAATGATTCTGACCTTTCGCTGCGACGAGACTCGTCAGCTTTTTGAGACGGGTCTTTCGAGGCGGTGGGGAGCGATCCTCACAGTCGCTACGCGTAAGCTCGCAATGCTTCATGCGGCTAGGGAGCTTCGAGACCTGCGCTCTCCACCTGGAAACCGGTTGGAGCCGTTGCAGGGAAAGCGGGCGGGCCAACATAGCATCAGGATCAATGACCAGTGGCGTGTCTGTTTCGTCTGGACGGATGCGGGTCCCGAAGAAGTCGAAATAGTTGATTACCACTGAGGAGGTGGACCATGGCTACCAATGGTATGCGCCCCATCCATCCCGGGGAAATATTGCGCGATGAGTTTCTGATGGAGTTGGATATCTCTCCAGCTGCTCTAGCACGCGCTTTGAAAGTCTCCGCTCCGACAGTGAACGATATCGTTCGTGAGCAGCGTGGTATCTCCGCAGATATGGCGATTCGTCTGGGGCGTTACTTTGATACGTCCGCTCAGTTCTGGATGAATCTCCAGAGTGAGTATTCGTTAGCAACTGCTTATGCGGCGAATGGCAAGCAGATCGAACATGAGATTGAGCCGCTGCTTGCTCACGGATAGCAGTGACGTTGATCGTAGAGCCCCGCAGATGCGGGGCTTTTTTATGCGAACCGTAAATCGGTAAAGGGGGGCGTAGACGGTTTGTAGTCGGTTTGTAGTCTGCCGACCAAAACAAAAAGGGGTTAGCTTGCGCTAACCCCTTGAAAAATATGGTGGCTACACCGGGACTTGAACCTGGGACATCAGCATTATGAATCCGTTACGAACCGCCCCACTGAGCCGGAAAGCCCCATAAAACGGGCAATCCATCCCTCCTCTACGCTGGCTAGACCAGTCCTTTCCAGAAAATGCGACCAATGTAGTCACCCCTAGCCCTTTACTTCCTTCGTGATGGCCAATTAGCATCCGTTGACCTTACATTTCACTGGGATGCGTCATGACCGTTTTCGTCGCAGGGGTACACGGTGTTGGTAAAAGCTATCTATGCGAAAAATATGCGCAAGCGCATGATGTCTTACATGAGAGTGCCAGCAGCCTGATTCGTAAAGAAAAGAATCAACTAAATTGGAGTACTGATAAGAAGGTCGTCAATGCTGACGACAATCAAGTAGCTCTGGTGGCTGCAGTTCGGCGAATCTCTGAGCAGGGTAATTCACTACTTCTTGACGGCCATTTTGTTCTAATAGGCCCTCATGCTGAATTTATACGCCTCCCACCCTCCGTCTTTAAGGACCTAAATCTAACTGGAGTTATTCTTATAGAAGCCTCTCCAGAAATAATTTCTTCTCGCCTATCCTCCAGAGATGATTCCAAGAGCACAGTAGACATCGCTTTATTTCTTGAAGCAGAAAGAGCTCACGCCAAATTGATATGTGAGACCCTAAATTTACCCTTAGAGATTCTTTTCCAGCCAACTCATGAAGTATTTGCAGATGTGGCCAAAAAAATTATAGGCAAGATTTAAAGCTTAATGCCTTAGACCTTAAATCCGACTCCGGATCTCGCAAGCAGGCGATCAATATTTACTTTAATTTCAAAAATAGATTGAGGTGGATGACCAGTAAACACATTCATTTCTTGGAGCTCAATCATTCCAACAGGAGGATCTATATAGCACGCCAACAGATAATTAATAACCTTTATAGGGTTATGACTAGAAGCGGCCCAGTCTTCTAGTTGTTTTTCGCTGTAAACCGAACGGCCACCTGCTAGCTTCATAAGCTCTTTTGTTGAACTTGCGGTTGCAACCTCCTCAAGAATGCCAATGGTAGTAAACGCCTGAGATGGGTCGTGCTTGGATTTTCCCTTGTAGAAAAACAAAAGCGAGCCTGGCTCCCCCAAATTTGATTTAGCACGACAAAGATATACTTTCCGAATAGTATTTCCTGGTCGCTGCGGGCCTACCAATCCAGCATTTTCAAACAAATCTCCTTGATAGTCAGATTTCAAGTCCGGATAAAGGATATCGTGATAACCCTCTTTAATGGGTATCCCAAAAGCCCTTACATCTTGATCCGTCACAAAACGAGGATAATTTAACCGCGCAGTCTTAAAAAGGTCTTCTCCGCTATTGCGAACTAGAACATCTTGGGAGAAAGTCTTTTCATATATCAACTCACCATCTGGCTTGGTAGCCGTATGCTGAAAGCCATAATATTCAAGCAAATCTATAAGAGCAGCCTGACCATCATATGTAGTCACATAAACTAGATCGTACGAGTTTTTTTGCGCAAACCAGAACACCTTCTTTAAAAGAAGCTCTCCGAGCTTAAAGCCACGACTTTCAGGGCGTACCTTAAATGTGCATATCTTCAGGATTTTCTTTGCAGGAAGCGTAGCGTCAGTGTTCTCAGGGCTTTCGTCTTTTCTGACAACCAAGCCTGCTATATTTTGGTTCTGGTCACTTGAAATGATCCAGCATGTTCGATGTTCGCGAACACACTTATCTTTCCACCACTGATCAAATGGCGGATAATCCTCTCTTAGGCTAGCGAATATGCTGTCACTCAGAGGAATAGTATGCGCAGCCACTTCCTCAACAAATCTTACTGGGCTTTCTATAGGCTCAAATGTCGTCTTGAGAAGCTCTACAGCATCCGCGACATGGAGTACCCTGCGCCCCAATGTCATCAACTTTGGAAATTATCCATAAATATCATATAATTAGCGCTCAAATCAGTGCATGGGAGAAGCCCTTTTGACTACCTATACCGCATCGCTTGACACCGCCAGCCAAACCCTGGCTTGAAAATTGTACAAAAAATAACCAGCCCGCTCGATTGTCCCGCCTTCATCGCCGCCCACCGCCAGAATCCTCAAGACTTTACCCGCCGACGCCAGCTCACCTTCAAGAACCTCGTCCTGTTCCTGCTCAATCAGCCGCGCACGGCCCTGCAAACCGAACTCGATCAGTTCTATCGCGTACTCAATCAGGCGTCGACTGAGACGCAAATGGTCACTGCGCAGGCCTTCTGCAAAGCGCGCAAAAAGCTCAACCCCGAGGTATTTGAAAGTCTCAATCGCCTCCTGCAGCAACAAATTGACTGCTTCGGGCTGCGTCAGAAGTGGCGTGGGCTGAGGGTGCTCGCGGTGGATGGCTCGACCGTGCATTTACCCCTGGAGTCGACCATGGCGACCTTCTTTGGCAGTCACTCTGGCTTTCCCATGGCTCGCTTGTCCACACTCTACGAAGTCGCTGACGGTCAAACCTTGCATAGCCTGATCGTGCCCCTGACAGTCGGTGAGCGCGACTGTGCCCATCTGCACCTTGAGCACCTGCCGGCTGACAGCCTGACGCTGTTTGACCGTGGTTACCCTGGGCACTGGTTATTCGCGCTGTTCGCGCAGCAACAGCGGCACTTTCTGATGCGCCTGCCCTGTGGCTATAACGCCCAGGTCAAAGCGTTTCTACACTCTGGCCAAGTTGAAGACACACAGCTTTTCGTGGCCAACCATCCTGAAGCACGTCTGTTCTGCTCCGAGGCTGGCGTTGATCCTGCCAGCCAGATCGAGCTGAGACTGATCCGGGTCGAGTTGGCCAACGGCGAAAGCGAAGTATTGCTGACCTCGCTGCTGGATCGAGAAGCCTTTCCCGCTGAGGTGTTTGCCGAGCTTTACCACCGCCGCTGGGGCATCGAAACCGACTTCCGTCGCCTCAAACAAACCCTGACGCTGGACAACTTCAGCGGCCGCAGCGTGACCGCTGTAAAGCAGGACTTTCATGCCGCTCAACTGTTGAAGAACCTGGCGCTGTTGATGCAGCACCTGCTACAGCCGGTCATCGAACAGCGCCACAAAGGTCGCAAGCTGCGATGGAAAGTCAACTTCACCCAAGGCGTGTCACGGCTCAAAAATACCCTGGTCGAGCTGCTGGTGCGGCACTGTGCTCAGGGGCTGAGCAATGTGCTGGCCTTGATGGCTAAAAGCCTCAGTGCCGTACGCTCAGGCCGTAGCTTTGCGCGCCAACGCAAACGCGCAGCCAGCCGAGGTTGTGAGGGCTACAAACCGACGCGCTGAAGAAACACCACCGCCCAACCTCCGTGCAAAAAAAGCTGGCCACAAGCGGTCGGCATAGGCTCGTCCGGAGGACGAGAAATCTCGCCTAGACAGCCGGAACAGACGATGATCACATCACCGCCAGCCCAGCTAGACCGCCTGATTGAGCGGCAGAGGCCTGGTCATCGCCCGACGGCCATGGCGGCTGGCTGCTTCGGGGGGCTTGCCTTGGGCAGGGCTGCAGCTTAGGTTGATGACATTG
>NZ_JBQENS010000058.1:0-21618 GCF_052044465.1 Pseudomonas sp. 22490
GCCGAGTACCCGCTGCAACGCGGCGTGCACCGGTTGTTCGAGGAGCAGGTCGAGCGCACACCGACGGCGCCGGCGCTGGCCTTCGGCGAGGAGCGCCTGGACTACGCCGAGCTGAACCGCCGGGCCAACCGCCTGGCGCATGCCCTGATCGAGCGCGGGATCGGCGCGGACCGCCTGGTGGGCGTGGCCATGGAACGTTCTATCGAGATGGTCGTGGCCCTGATGGCGATCCTCAAGGCCGGCGGCGCCTACGTGCCGGTGGACCCGGAGTATCCCGAGGAGCGCCAGGCCTACATGCTGGAGGACAGCGGTGTGGAGCTGCTGCTCAGCCAGTCGCACCTGAAGCTGCCGCTGGCGCAAGGCGTGCAGCGGATCGACCTGGATCGCGGTGCGCCCTGGTTCGAGGATTACAGTGAGGCGAACCCGGATATTCATCTCGATGGCGAGAACCTCGCCTATGTCATCTACACCTCCGGTTCCACCGGTAAGCCCAAGGGCGCCGGCAACCGCCATTCGGCGCTGAGCAACCGTTTGTGCTGGATGCAGCAGGCCTATGGCCTGGGCGTCGGTGACACGGTGTTGCAGAAAACCCCGTTCAGCTTCGACGTGTCGGTCTGGGAGTTCTTCTGGCCGCTGATGAGCGGGGCGCGTTTGGTGGTGGCCGCGCCGGGCGACCATCGCGACCCGGCGAAGCTGGTGAAGCTGATCAACCGCGAAGGGGTCGATACGCTGCACTTCGTGCCGTCGATGCTGCAGGCCTTCCTGCAGGATGAAGACGTCGCCTCCTGCACCAGCCTGAAACGCATCGTTTGCAGCGGCGAGGCGCTGCCGGCGGACGCGCAGCAGCAGGTGTTCGCCAAGCTGCCGCAGGCCGGCCTCTATAACCTCTATGGCCCGACCGAGGCGGCCATCGACGTCACCCACTGGACCTGCGTGGAGGAGGGCAAGGACGCGGTGCCGATCGGCCGGCCGATCGCCAACCTGGCCTGCTACATCCTCGATGGCAACCTGGAGCCGGTGCCGGTGGGCGTGCTCGGCGAGCTGTACCTGGCCGGTCGGGGCCTGGCCCGTGGCTACCACCAGCGTCCGGGGCTGACTGCCGAGCGTTTCGTCGCCAGCCCGTTCGTGGCTGGGGAGCGGATGTACCGCACCGGCGATTTGGCGCGCTACCGCGCCGACGGGGTGATCGAGTACGCCGGGCGGATCGACCACCAGGTGAAGCTGCGCGGCTTGCGCATCGAGCTGGGCGAGATCGAGGCGCGCCTGCTGGAGCATCCGTGGGTGCGCGAGGCGGCGGTGCTGGCGGTGGACGGCAGGCAGTTGGTCGGCTACGTGGTGCTGGAGAGCGAGGGCGGCGACTGGCGCGAAGCGCTGGCCGCGCACCTGGCGGCAAGCCTGCCGGAATACATGGTGCCGGCGCAGTGGCTGGCGCTGGAGCGGATGCCGCTGAGTCCGAACGGCAAGCTGGATCGCAAGGCGCTACCGGCGCCTGAAGTAAGCGTGGCGCAGGCAGGCTACAGCGCACCGCGCAACGCAGTGGAGCGAACCCTGGCGGAAATCTGGCAGGACCTGCTGGGCGTCGAGCGGGTCGGCCTGGACGACAACTTCTTCAGCCTCGGCGGCGACTCGATCGTCTCGATCCAGGTAGTCAGCCGTGCGCGCCAGGCCGGATTGCAACTGAGCCCGCGCGACCTGTTCCAGCACCAGAACATCCGCAGCCTGGCCCTGGCGGCCAAGGCGGGTGCGGCGACGGCGGAACAGGGGCCGGCAAGCGGCGAGGTGGCGCTGGCGCCGGTACAGCGCTGGTTCTTCGAGCGGGCGATTCCCAACCGCCAGCACTGGAACCAGTCTCTCTTGTTGCAGGCGCGCCAGCCGCTCGACGGCGACCGGCTGGGGCGTGCCCTGGAACGCCTGCAGGCGCAGCACGATGCCCTGCGCCTGCGTTTCCGCGAAGAGCGCGGCGCCTGGCACCAGGCCTACGCCGAGCAGGCCGGCGAGCCGCTGTGGCGCCGGCAGGCGGGGTCCGAGGAGGCGTTGCTGGCGCTTTGCGAAGAAGCCCAGCGCAGCCTCGACCTCGAACAGGGGCCGCTGCTGCGTGCGCTGCTGGTGGACATGGCCGACGGCAGCCAGCGCCTGCTGCTGGTCATCCACCACCTGGCGGTGGACGGGGTGTCCTGGCGCATCCTGCTGGAAGACCTGCAGCGTCTCTATGCCGACCTCGACGCCGATCTCGGGCCGCGTAGCAGTTCCTACCAGGCCTGGAGCCGGCACCTGCACGAACAGGCCGGCGCGCGCCTGGACGAACTCGACTACTGGCAGGCGCAACTGCACGACGCTCCGCATGCGCTGCCATGCGAAAACCCGCACGGCGCCCTGGAAAACCGCCATGAGCGCAAGCTCGTCCTGACCCTGGACGCCGAGCGTACCCGGCAGTTGCTGCAGGAAGCCCCGGCGGCCTACCGGACCCAGGTCAACGACCTGCTGCTGACCGCCCTGGCCCGCGCGACCTGCCGCTGGAGCGGCGACGCCAGCGTGCTGGTGCAGCTCGAAGGGCACGGCCGCGAGGACCTCGGCGAGGCCATCGACCTGAGCCGCACGGTGGGCTGGTTCACCAGCCTGTTCCCGCTGCGCCTGACCCCGGCCGCGGACCTCGGCGAGTCGCTGAAGGCGATCAAGGAGCAACTGCGCGGCGTGCCGGACAAGGGCGTCGGCTACGGCCTGCTGCGCTACCTGGCTGGAGAGGAGGCTGCGACCCGCCTGGCCGCACTGCCGCAGCCGCGGATCACCTTCAATTACCTGGGCCGGTTCGACCGTCAGTTCGATGGAGCAGCGCTGCTGGTACCGGCCACGGAAAGCGCCGGCGCCGCCCAGGATCCGTGCGCCCCGCTGGCCAACTGGTTGAGCATCGAAGGCCAGGTCTACGGCGGCGAGCTGAGCCTGCACTGGAGCTTCAGCCGGGAAATGTTCGCCGAGGCGACCGTCCAGCGCCTGGTCGATGACTACGCGCGGGAGCTGCACGCGCTGATCGAGCATTGCTGCCAGGAGGGCAACGTCGGCGCCACGCCGTCGGACTTCCCTCTCGCGACGTTGCGCCAGGAGCAGTTGGATCGCCTGCCTCTGGCGCGGATCGAGGACATCTACCCGCTGTCGCCGATGCAGCACGGCATGCTGTTCCACTCGCTCTACGAGCAGGCTTCCGGCGATTACCTGAACCAGCTCCGAGTCGACGTCCATGGACTCGATCCCGCGCGCTTCCGCGCCGCCTGGCAGGCGGCGCTGGACAGTCATGACATCCTGCGCGCCGGCTTCCTCTGGCAGGGCGATCTGGAGCAGCCGCTCCAGGTGATCCACAAACACCTCGAACTGCCGTTCGCCGAGCATGACTGGCGTGGTCGCGAAGCGCTCGCCGAGGCTCTCGACGAGCTGGCCGCGAGCGAACGCCGGCGGGGTTTCGAGCTGGAGCAGGCGCCCTTGCTGCGGCTGGTCCTGGTGCGTATGGACGAAGAGCGCTACCACCTGGTCTACACCCACCACCACATCCTGCTGGATGGCTGGAGCAGCGCGCAGCTGCTCGGCGAGGTGCTCGCTCGCTACACCGGCGAACAGGCCGAGCGCACGGGTGGGCGCTACCGCGACTACATCACCTGGCTGCAGGCACAGGACAAGCGCGTCAGCGAAGCATTCTGGAAAGAACAACTGGCGGAACTGCTGGAGCCGACACGCCTGGCCCAGGCGGTCGCCGCCGAGCGCGAGCAGGTCGGCAGCGGCCAGTTCCAGCGCAGCCTGCCGCCGGCACGCACCGCGCGCCTGAAGACGTTCGCCCAGCGGCACGCGGTGACCCTCAATACCCTGGTGCAGGCCGCCTGGTCGCTACTGCTGCAACGCTACACCGGGCAGGATACGGTGGTCTTCGGCGCCACCGTCGCCGGCCGTCCCGCCGAACTGGCCGGGATCGAAAGGCAGATCGGCCTGTTCATCAATACCCTGCCGGTGGTCGCCACACCGCAACCGGGCATGCGCCTCACCGACTGGTTGCAGGAGGTGCAGGCGCGCAGCCTGGCGCTGCGCGAGCAGGAGCACACGCCGCTGTTCGAGATCCAGCGTTGGGCCGGGCTCGGCGAGGCGCTGTTCGACAGCCTGCTGGTATTCGAGAACTACCCTGTGGCCGAAGCCCTGGAAAAGGGGTCGCCAGGCGGCGTGCGCTTCGGCCCGGTGAGCAATCATGAACAGACCAACTACCCGCTGACCGTCGCCCTGGGCGTCGGCGACAGTCTGTCGCTGCAATACAGCTATGACCGTCAGGCGTTTTCCGATGCCGCGGTCGAGCAGTTGGACCGGCACCTGCTGAACTTGCTCGAAGGCTTCGTCGACAACGCCGAACGGACTCTGGTCGAGCTGAGCCTGCTGGATGCCGAGGAGCGCGCGCTGATCGATTCGCTGTGGAACCGCAGCGAGTCGGGCTTCCCCGCTTCGCCGCTGATCCACCAGCGGGTGGCGGAGCGCGCACGCCTGGCCCCGGACGCGCCGGCGGTGCTGTTCGACGACCAGGTGCTGAGCTTCGCCGAGCTGGACAGCCGGGCCAATCGCCTGGCACATGCGCTGATCGCCCGCGGCGTCGGTCCCGAGGTGCGGGTGGCGATCGCCATGCAGCGCAGTGCGGAAATCATGATTGCCTTCCTCGCCGTGCTGAAGTCCGGCGGCGCCTACGTGCCCCTGGACATCGAGTACCCGCGCGAACGCCTGCTGTACATGATGCAGGACAGCCGCGCGCACCTGCTGCTGACCCAGAGCCACCTGCTCGACCGACTGCCGATTCCCGACGGGCTGTCCTGCCTGTGTCTGGACCGCGAACAGGAGTGGGCCGGTTTCCCCGCCCATGATCCAGAGGTGGCGCTGCATGGCGACAACCTGGCCTATGTGATCTACACCTCCGGCTCCACCGGCATGCCCAAGGGCGTGGCAGTGTCCCACGGCCCGCTGGCGGCGCACATCGTGGCTACCGGCGAGCGCTACGAGATGACCCCGGCGGACTGCGAGCTGCACTTCATGTCGTTCGCCTTCGACGGCTCCCATGAAGGCTGGATGCACCCGTTGATCAACGGTGCGCGGGTGCTGATCCGCGACGACAGCCTGTGGCTGCCGGAGCAGACCTACGCGCAGATGCATCGCCACGGCGTCACCGTCGCGGTGTTCCCGCCGGTCTATCTGCAGCAACTGGCCGAGCACGCCGAGCGCGACGGCAACCCGCCGGCGGCCCGGGTCTACTGCTTCGGCGGCGACGCGGTGGCGCAGGCCAGCTACGACCTGGCCTGGCGCGCGCTACGCCCGCAATACCTGTTCAACGGCTACGGACCGACCGAAACGGTGGTCACCCCGCTGCTCTGGAAAGCCCGCCCGGACGACCCCTGTGGCGCCGCCTACATGCCGATAGGTACGCTGCTGGGCAATCGCAGTGGCTACATCCTCGATGCCCAGTTGAACCTGCTGCCGGTCGGTGTGGCCGGTGAGCTGTACCTTGGCGGGGAAGGCGTGGCGCGCGGTTACCTGGAGCGTCCGGCACTGACCGCCGAACGTTTCGTGCCGGATCCCTTCGGCGCGCCCGGCAGCCGCCTGTATCGCAGCGGTGACCTGACCCGTGGGCGGGCGGATGGCGTGGTGGACTACCTGGGACGGGTAGACCACCAGGTGAAGATCCGCGGTTTCCGTATCGAGCTGGGCGAGATCGAGGCACGCCTGCGCGAGCAGGCGGCGGTGCGCGAGGCGGTGGTGGTCGCCCAGGCGGGTGCCAGCGGCCAGCAACTGGTCGGCTACGTGGTCCCGCAGGATCCGGCGCTGGTCGAGGATGCCGGTGCCCAGGCGGCCTGCCGCGACGCCTTGCGCAAGGCGCTGAAGGAGCGCTTGCCCGAGTATATGTTGCCGGCGCATCTGCTGTTCCTGGCGTGCATGCCGCTGACCCCCAACGGCAAGCTGGATCGAAAGGCCCTGCCCAAGCCCAGTGCCGACCAGCAGCAACGCGACTACCAGGCACCGCGCAGCGAAGTGGAAAGACAACTGGCGACGATCTGGGCGGAGGTGCTGAAGCTGGAGCAGGTCGGCCTGGCCGACAACTTCTTCGAGATCGGCGGCGATTCCATCATTTCCCTGCAGGTGGTCAGCCGTGCGCGCCAGCTCGGCATCCATTTCACTCCGAAGATGCTCTTCGAGGCGCAGACCATCGGTGCCCTGGCTCCGCTGGCCGAGAGCGGTACGCAGGTGCTGGCGATCGACCAGGGACCGGTGACCGGCGTCACGCCGTTGCTGCCGATCCAGCAGGGTTTCTTCGCCGAAGAGGTCGCCGAGCGCCACTGGTGGAACCAGTCGGTACTCCTGGAAGCCCGCGAGCCGCTCGATGCCCGGCACCTTGAGCAGGCCCTGCGGGGCGTGCTGGCGCACCACGATGCGTTGCGCCTGTCCTTCACCCGCGAGGCGGCCGGCTGGACGGCGCGCCACCGGGGTGTGGAAGAGGGCGCTGCGGCGCTGCTCCGCGTCGCTCGGGTCGCCGACCTGGCGGCGCTGCGGGCGCTTGCCGACGAAGTCCAGCGCAGTCTCGACCTGGCCGATGGGCCGTTGTTGCGCGCCCTGCTGGCGACTTTCGACGACGGCAGCCAGCGCCTGCTGCTGGTTATCCACCATCTGGTAGTGGATGGCGTGTCCTGGCGTATTCTCTTCGAAGACCTGCAGACCGCCTACCGGCAGTTGCTGGCGGGTCAGGCCGTCGAGCTACCGGCCAAGACCAGCGCCTTCAGGGATTGGGCCGAGCGCCTGCGGGCGTTTGCCGGTGACGGCGGCCTGGATGGCGAACTGGCGTACTGGCAAGGGCAATTGCAGGGCGCCTCCAGCGACCTGCCGTGCCTCGACCCGCTGGGCGACCAGAGCAACCGCCATGCCCGTTCGGTCAGTTGCGGACTGGACGCCGAGGCGACCCGGCAATTGCTGCAGGAAGCGCCGGCCGCCTACCGCACCCAGGTCAACGACCTGCTGTTGACCGCGCTGGCGCGGGTGATCTGCCGCTGGACCGGGCAGGTCGATGCGTTGATCCAGTTGGAAGGGCATGGCCGCGAAGAACTCTTCGCCGAGATCGACCTGACGCGCACGGTGGGCTGGTTCACCAGCCTGTTCCCGCTACGCCTGACGCCGGCCGAGGGCATCGCCGCATCGATCAAGGGCATCAAGGAGCAACTGCGCGCGGTGCCGAACAAGGGCATCGGCTTCGGCGCCCTGCGCTACCTGGGCAGCGCGGCGAGCCAGGCAGCCCTGGCCGGGTTGCCGGTGCCGCGCATCACCTTCAACTACCTCGGCCAGTTCGACGGCAGCTTCGCCATGGACGAGGGCGCACTGTTCGTTCCGGCCGGCGAGCGCGCCGGCGACGACCAGAGCCCGGACGCGCCGCTGGCCAACTGGCTGGCGCTGAACGGACGCATCTATGGCGGCGAACTGCGCATCGACTGGAGCTTCAGTGGCGAGCGCTTCGAAACCACCAGCATCCAGCGCCTGGCCGACGCCTATCGCGACGAACTGCTGGCGCTGATTGCCCACTGCCGAGTGGCCGAGGGCCAGGGTCTGACGCCCTCGGACTTCCCGCTGGCGCGCCTTGACCAGGCGCGTCTCGACCAATTGCCGCTGGCGCCCTGCGAAGTCGAGGACCTCTACCCGCTATCGCCGATGCAGCAGGGCATGCTGTTCCACAGTCTGTACCAGGAGGCCGGCGATTACATCAATCAACTGCGGGTCGACATCGACGGTCTGCATCCGGAGAGCTTCCGCGCGGCCTGGCAGGCGGCGTTGGACGAGCACGATGTGTTGCGCAGCGGGTTCCTCTGGCAGGGCGCCTTCGAGACGCCGCTGCAGGTGGTGCGCAAGCGTGTCGAAGTGCCGTTCAGCGTACTTGACTGGCGCGGTCGCGAGGACCTGGCGGCGGCCCTCGACGAGCTGGCCGCCGGCGAAGGCCGACTGGGCTTCGACCTGAGCGAGGCGCCGCTGCTGCGCCTGGTGCTGGTGCGCACGGACGAAGAGCGCTACCACCTGATCTACACCAATCACCATATCCTGATGGACGGCTGGAGCAACTCGCAGCTGCTCGGCGAGGTACTGCAGCGCTACCGTGGCGAGACGCCGCCGCGCTCCGGCGGCCGCTATCGCGACTACATCGCCTGGTTGCAGCGCCAGGACGCCGCGCTCGCCGAGGCCTTCTGGCTGCCGCGCCTGCGCCAACTGGACGAGCCGACCCGCCTGGGGCAGTCGATCGTCCAGGCCAGGCAGCGCGGCAAGGGCTACGCGGAACGGTTGCGCGAGCTTGATGGCGAGCAGACCCGGCGCCTGGCCGAGCTGGCCCGCGAGCAGAAGATCACCGTCAACACCCTGGTCCAGGCCGCCTGGCTGATGTTGCTGCAACGCTATACCGGACAGGACAGCGTGGCCTTCGGCGCTACTGTCGCCGGTCGCCCGGCGGAACTGAACGGTATCGAGGAGCAGATCGGCCTGTTCATCAATACCCTGCCGGTCATCGCTACCCCGCTTCCGCAGCAGAGCCTGGCGTCGTGGCTGCAGGCGGTGCAGGGCGAGAACCTGGCCCTGCGCGAATTCGAACACACGCCGCTGTACGACATCCAGCGCTGGGCCGGGCAGGGCGGCGAGGCGCTGTTCGACAATATCCTGGTGTTCGAGAACTACCCCGTTTCGCAGATGCTCCAGCAGCAGGCCTCGCAAGGCCTGGCTTTCGGTGCCGTGGGCAACCACGAGCAGACCAACTACCCGTTGACCCTCAGCGTAAGCCTGGGGCAGCGCCTGGAACTGCAGTTCGCCTATGACCGCGAGCATTTCGACGACGCCAGCGTGGCGCGCCTGGATCGTCACCTGACGCACCTGCTGGCGCAGATGGTCGAGCGTCCGGCCAGCACCTGCCTGGCCGAGTTCCAGCTGCTGGAAGCAGCGGAGCGGCGCCAGGCGATCTTCGACTGGGGGCGCAACCCGGGACGCTATCCGGACGAGCGCAGCGTCGAGCAGCTGTTCGCCAGCCGCGCGGCGATGGAGCCCGAGCGGGTGGCATTGCTCTTCGAGGAGCGCCAGCTGAGCTACGGCGAGCTCAACGCCCAGGCCAACCGCCTGGCCCACCGCCTGATCGAGCTGGGCGTGGGGCCTGACGTGCTGGTTGGGATCGCCGTCGAGCGCGGGCTGGAAATGATCGTCAGCCTGCTGGCGGTGCTCAAGGCCGGCGGCGCCTACGTACCGCTGGACCCGGAATATCCGCAGGAGCGCCTCGGCTACATGATCGAGGACAGCGGCATCGCCCTGTTGCTCAGCCAGAGCCACCTGCTGCAACGCCTGCCAGCGGCCTCTGGGATCGCCTGCCTGGCGCTCGACCAGGCGTGGGACTGGCAGGACCGTCCGGCGAGCGACCCGCAGTTGCGGGCGCATCCGCAGAACCTCGCCTACGTGATGTTCACCTCCGGTTCCACCGGCCGTCCCAAGGGCGTCGGCATCAGCCGAGAGAGCCTGTCGCGGCATACCCACGTTTCGCTGGAGTTCTTCGGCATCGGGCCGGACGACCGGGTGCTGCAATTCTCCACCTTCAATTTCGACGGCTTCGTCGAGCAGCTCTACCCACCGCTCGCCTGTGGCGCCTCGGTGGTGCTGCGCGGCACCGAGATCTGGGACAGCGAGACGCTGTACCGGGAGATCGTCGAGCGACGCATCACCACGGTGGACCTGACTACCGCCTACTGGAACATGCTGGCCAAGGACTTCGCCAACCAGGGCGTGCGCGACTACGGCGCGCTCCGTCAGGTCCACGCCGGGGGCGAGGCGATGCCGCCGGAAAGCCTGGTGGCATGGAAGGCCGCCGGGCTGGAGCATGTGCGCCTGCTCAACACCTACGGCCCCACCGAGGCGACCGTCACGGTCACCACCCTGGATTGCGCGCCCTACGTCGACGGCAGCAAGGCGATCCCGGCGACCATGCCGATCGGCAAGGTGCTGCCGGGCCGCGCTATCTATCTGCTGGACGATGCCGGGCAACCGGCGCCGGTCGGGGCGGTCGGCGAGCTGGTGATCGGCGCCGAGCTGCTGGCGCGTGGCTATTTCAAGCGTCCCGACCTGACGGCCGCACGCTTCATTCCCGATCCGTTCGACGAGCAGGGCGGCGGCCGCCTGTACCGCACCGGCGATCTGGCACGCTACGGCGCCGACGGGGTGATCGAGTACGTCGGCCGGGTCGACCATCAAGTCAAGGTCCGTGGCTTCCGCATCGAACTGGGCGAGATCGAGGCCTGCCTCGGCGAGCACCCGGCGGTGCGCGAGGCCCTGGTCATCGCCGTCGAGGGTGCTGCCGGGGCGCAGCTGGTGGCCTATCTGGTGCCGCAAGCGGAAGCGCTGGCTAGCGCCACGCTGGAGGTACAGGCCGCGCTGCGCAACGAGCTGAAGGCCCTGCTGCGCGACAGCCTCCCCGAATACATGGTGCCGGCGCACCTGCTGTTCCTCGAACGCCTGCCGCTGAGCCCCAACGGCAAGGTCGACCGCAAGGCTCTGCCGGCGCCTGACGCCAGTCTCCTCCAGGAGGCCTACGTGGCGCCGCGCAGCGAGCTGGAATGCCAGGTCGCGGCGATCTGGCAGGAGGTGCTGAAACTCCAGCGGGTTGGCCTCGACGACCATTTCTTCGAACTCGGCGGGCACTCGCTGCTGGCCATCAACGTGATTTCGCGCATTCAACTGGAGCTGGGCATGAAGCTCACCCCCCAACTGTTGTTCCAATTCCCGACCCTGGGGCTTTTCGTCAGCAATCTGGAAAAGGCCGGTGGGCAGGTCGACACATCGAAACTGAACAAGCTGGAAGCCCTGCTTGATGAAATGGAGGAAGTTTGAATGGACATGAGCGTAGCTTTGCGGGTTGCCCGGCGCTTCATCACGCTTCCTCTCGACAAGCGCAAGCTGTACCTGGCGAAGATGCAGGAGGAGGGCGTGACGCCGGCCAACCTGCCGATTCCCGAGGTGGCCTCGGCCTTCGAGCGTATCCCGTTGTCCTATGCCCAGGAGCGCCAGTGGTTCCTCTGGCAGATGGACCCGCAGAGCGCCGCCTACAACATTCCCTCGGCGCTGCGCCTGCGTGGCGAACTGGACGTCGAGGCGCTGTCCGCCAGCCTGGGCGCCATCGTCGAACGCCACCAGAGCCTGCGCACCGTGTTCGTCGAGGACGAACAACTGGATGGCTTCCGCCAGCAGGTGCTGGCGTCGGTCGACGTACCCGTCCCGGTTACGCTGGCGGGCGACGACGACGCGCAGGCGCAGATTCGCGCTTTCGTTGAAAGCGAGACGCAACAGCCCTTCGATCTGCGTAACGGTCCGCTGCTTCGCGCGCGCCTGCTGCGCTTGGCGGCCGACGATCACGTGCTGACCCTGACCATCCACCATGTGGCAGCCGACGGCTGGTCCATGCGGGTACTGGTGGAGGAACTCATTGCCCTGTACGGCGCGCGCCGGCAAGGCGTCGAGGCGACGCTGCCCGATTTGCCGATCCAGTATGCGGACTATGCGATCTGGCAACGACACTGGCTGGAAGCCGGCGAACGCGAGCGCCAGCTGGAGTACTGGATGGCGCGGCTGGGCGGAGGGCAGAGCGTGCTCGAACTGCCGACTGACCGCCAGCGCCCGGCGCTGCCGAGCTACCGTGGCGCGCGCCATGAACTGCAGTTGCCGCAGGCGTTGGGCCGACAGTTGCAGGCGCTGGCGCAGCGCGAAGGGACGACGTTGTTCATGCTCCTGCTGGCCTCGTTCCAGGCGCTCCTGCATCGCTACAGCGGCCAGGACGAGATCCGCGTCGGCGTGCCGGTGGCCAACCGCAACCGGGTCGAGACCGAGCGGCTCATCGGCTTCTTCGTCAACACCCAGGTGCTGCGCGCCGATCTCGATACGCAGATGCCGTTCCTTGACCTTCTACAGCAGACCCGTGTCGCCGCGCTCGGCGCCCAGTCACATCAGGACCTGCCGTTCGAGCAACTGGTCGAGGCTTTGCAGCCGGAGCGCAGTCTCAGCCACAGCCCGCTGTTCCAGGCCATGTACAACCACCAGAACCTGGGTTCCGCAGGTCGCCAGTCGCTGGCGGCGCAGTTGCCGGGGCTGAGCGTCGAGGACCTCTCGTGGGGCGCGCACAGCGCGCAATTCGACCTGACCCTGGACACCTACGAATCGGAACAGGGCGTGCACGCCGAATTCACCTATGCCACCGACCTGTTCGAGGCTGCGACCGTGGAGCGCCTGGCACGTCACTGGCGCAACCTGCTAGAGGCCGTCGTCGCCGAGCCGCGGAGACGCCTCGGCGACCTACCGCTGCTCGACGCCGAGGAGCGCGCCACGCTGCTGCAACGCAGCCGTCTGCCGGCGAGCGAATATCCCGCCGGGCAGGGTGTGCATCGCCTGTTCGAGGCCCAGGCCGGGCTGACCCCGGACGCGCCGGCCTTGCTGTTCGGCGAGGAACGCCTGAGCTACGCCGAACTCAATGCGTTGGCCAACCGCCTCGCCTGGCGTCTGCGCGAGGAGGGTGTCGGCAGCGATGTACTGGTCGGTATCGCGCTGGAGCGCGGCGTACCCATGGTGGTGGCCCTGCTGGCGGTGCTCAAGGCCGGTGGCGCCTATGTGCCGCTGGATCCGCAGTATCCCGCGGACCGCTTGCAGTACATGATCGACGACAGCGGACTGCGCCTGTTGCTCAGCCAGCAAAGCGTGCTGGCGCGCCTGCCGCAGTCGGATGGGCTGCAAAGCCTGCTGCTCGACGACCTGGAGCGACTGGTGCACGGCTACCCGGCGGAAAACCCGGACCTGCCGGAGGCGCCCGACAGTCTCTGCTACGCGATCTACACCTCCGGTTCCACCGGCCAGCCGAAAGGCGTGATGGTCCGCCATCGAGCCTTGACCAACTTCGTCTGCAGCATCGCCCGGCAACCGGGCATGCTGGCGCGGGACCGTCTGCTGTCGGTGACCACCTTCTCCTTCGATATCTTCGGCCTGGAGCTATACGTACCGCTGGCGCGTGGCGCCAGCATGCTGCTCGCCAGCCGCGAGCAGGCCCAGGATCCCGAGGCCCTGCTCGATCTGGTCGAGCGGCAGGGCGTCACGGTATTGCAAGCGACCCCGGCGACCTGGCGGATGCTGTGCGACAGCGAGCGTGTCGACCTGCTGCGTGGCTGCACCCTGCTGTGCGGTGGCGAGGCGCTGGCGGAGGACCTGGCGGCGCGTATGCGCGGATTGTCGGCATCGACCTGGAATCTCTACGGGCCGACCGAGACGACGATCTGGTCGGCACGGTTCTGCCTCGGCGAAGAGGCCCGGCCGTTCCTCGGCGGGCCGCTGGAAAACACCGGTCTGTACATCCTCGACAGCGAAATGAACCCATGTCCGCCCGGCGTCGCCGGCGAACTGCTGATCGGCGGCGACGGCCTGGCGCGTGGCTACCATCGCCGCCCCGGCCTGACCGCCGAACGCTTCCTGCCCGACCCGTTCGCCGCCGACGGTTCGCGCCTGTACCGCACCGGCGACCTGGCTCGCTACCGCGCCGATGGGGTCATCGAATACCTTGGACGGATCGACCATCAGGTGAAGATCCGGGGATTCCGCATCGAACTCGGCGAAATCGAGACGCGCCTGCTGGAGCAGGACAGCGTGCGCGAGGCGGTGGTCGTCGCCCAGCCGGGGGTGGCCGGGCCGTCCCTGGTGGCCTACCTGGTGCCCACCGAGGCCGCGCTGGTCGACGCCGAGTCGGCGCGCCAGCAGGAACTGCGCAGTGCATTGAAGAACAGCCTGCTGGCGGTTCTCCCGGACTACATGGTGCCGGCGCACATGCTGTTGCTGGAGAACCTGCCGCTGACGCCGAACGGCAAGATCAACCGCAAGGCGCTGCCGCTGCCGGACGCGAGCGCGGTCCGGGACGCCCATGTCGCGCCCGAGGGCGAGCTGGAACGGGCCATGGCGGCGATCTGGAGCGAGGTCCTCAAGCTCGGCCACATCGGTCGGGACGACAACTTCTTCGAGCTGGGCGGCCACTCGCTGCTGGTGACCCAAGTGGTTTCCAGGGTACGCCGCCGCCTCGACCTGCAGGTGCCGCTGCGTACCCTGTTCGAGCACAGCACCCTGCGCGCCTATGCGCAGGCCGTGGCGCAGTTGGCGCCGGCCGCCCAGGGCGGGATCGTCCGATGCGCCAGGGACTCATCGCCGCAGCTGTCGTTCGCCCAGGAACGCCAGTGGTTCATCTGGCGCCTGGATCCGCACAGCGCGGCCTACAACATCCCGGTGGCGTTGCGTCTGAAGGGACCGCTGCGGCGCGATGCCCTGCAGGGTGCCCTGGACCTGCTGGTGCAGCGCCATGAAACGCTACGCACCACCTTCGTCGAACACGATGGCGCACCGCGGCAGGTCATCCACCCGACGCTGCCGATAGCCATCGAGGAGCGACGACCGCCGGTGGCCGGCGAAGACCTGAAGGGGCTGGTGGAAACCGAGGCCCATCGGCCGTTCGACCTGCAACGCGGACCGCTGCTGCGGGTCCTGCTGTTGCCGCTGGCGACGGACGAATGCGTGCTGGTGCTGACTCTTCACCACATCATCGCCGATGGCTGGTCGATGCAGGTCCTGGTGGACGAACTGATCCGCGTCTACGCCGCGCTTCGGCATGATGAGCCCCCCGCGCTGGCGGAGTTGCCGATCCAGTACGCCGACTTTGCGGCCTGGCAACGCCAATGGATGGATGGCGGCGAGCGTGAGCGTCAACTGGGCTACTGGGTTTCCCGCCTGGGCGGCGAGCAGCCGTTGCTGGAGTTGCCCAGCGACCGGCCGCGCCCGCAGCAGCAGAGCCATCGCGGCCGGCGCATCGGCATCCCGTTGCCGGCGGAACTCGCCGAAGCCCTGCGGCGGCTGGCCCAGGCCGAGCAGGGCACGCTGTTCATGCTGCTGCTGGCCTCGTTCCAGGCACTCCTGCATCGCTACAGCGGGCAGAATGACATTCGTGTCGGAGTACCCATCGCCAACCGCAATCGCGAGGAGACCGAGGGGCTCATCGGCTTCTTCGTCAACACCCAGGTGTTGTGCGCCGAACTCGACGGGCAACTGCCGTTCCGCGAGTTGCTACGGCAGGTCCGGCGGGCGGTGGTGGAAGCGCAGGGTCATCAGGACCTGCCGTTCGAGCAACTGGTGGATGCGTTGCAGCCGGAACGCAGCCTCAGCCATGCGCCGTTGTTCCAGGTGATGTACAACCACCAGCGCGACGATCATCGCGGTTCGCGTTTCGCCTCCCTGGGCGAACTCGAGGTCGAGGACCTGGCCTGGGACGTGCAGACCGCGCAGTTCGACCTGACCCTGGATACCTACGAATCCTCCAATGGCCTGCTTGCCGAACTGACCTATGCCACCGATCTCTTCGACGCGTCGAGCGCCGAGCGCATCGCCGGCCACTGGCTGAACCTGCTCCGGTCGATCGTGGCCCGGCCGGAGGCGCGCATCGCCGAGCTGAAACTTCTAGACGAGGCCGAAGCGCGTGCCGACCTGCTGCAATGGAACCCCCATCCGCAGGACTTCCCCCCGGCGTCCTGCCTGCACCGCCTGATCGAGCGCCAGGCCGCCGAGCGACCGCGGGCGACGGCAGTGGTCTACGGCGAACGCGCGCTCGACTACGGCGAATTGAACCTGCGGGCCAATCGCCTGGCGCACCGGCTGATCGAGCTCGGTGTCGGCCCCGACGTGCTGGTCGGCCTGGCGGCCGAGCGCAGCCTGGAGATGATCGTCGGTCTGCTGGCGATCCTCAAGGCCGGCGGCGCCTATGTCCCGCTCGATCCGCGCTACCCCAGCGACCGGCTGGGCTACATGATCGAGGACAGCGGCATCCGCCTGCTACTGACCCAGCGCGCGGCGCGCGAGCGCTTGCCGCTCGGCGAGGGCCTGCCCTGCCTGCTGCTGGACGCGGAGCATGAGTGGGCCGGCTACCCGGAGAGCGATCCGCAGAGCGCCGTCGGCGTCGATAACCTGGCCTATGTGATCTATACCTCCGGCTCTACCGGAAAACCGAAGGGTACCCTGCTGCCGCATGGCAACGTGCTACGCCTGTTCGATGCCACTCGGCACTGGTTCGGTTTCTCCGCGGACGACGCCTGGAGCCTGTTCCACTCCTACGCGTTCGATTTCTCCGTCTGGGAGATCTTCGGCGCGTTGTTGCATGGCGGCAGGCTGGTCATCGTCCCGTACGAGACCAGTCGTTCGCCAGAGGACTTCCTGCGCCTGCTGTGCCGGGAACGGGTGACGGTGCTGAACCAGACGCCGTCGGCCTTCAAGCAACTGATGCAGGTCGCCTGCGCCGGCCAGGAGGTTCCGCCGCTGGCCCTGCGGCATGTGGTGTTCGGTGGCGAGGCGCTGGAAGTGCAGGCCCTGCGCCCATGGTTCGAGCGTTTCGGCGATCGAGCGCCGCGCCTGGTCAACATGTATGGGATCACCGAGACCACGGTGCACGTGACCTATCGTCCGCTGTCGCTGGCGGATCTCGACGGCGGGGCGGCCAGTCCGATCGGCGAGCCGATCCCGGACCTGTCCTGGTATCTGCTCGACGCCGGGCTGAACCCTGTGCCCAGGGGCTGCATCGGCGAGCTGTATGTGGGGGGCGCGGGATTGGCGCGGGGCTATCTGAATCGCCCCGAGCTGAGTTGCACGCGCTTCGTGGCCGATCCGTTCTCCACGACTGGGGGACGTCTGTACCGGACCGGCGACCTGGCCCGCTATCGATGCGACGGGGTGGTCGAGTACGTCGGTCGGATCGACCACCAGGTCAAGATTCGCGGCTTCCGCATCGAACTGGGCGAAATCGAGGCCCGCCTGCTCGCACAGCCGGGCGTGGCCGAGGCGGTCGTGCTGCCTCACGAGGGGCCGGGCGCTACGCAACTGGTCGGCTATGTCGTGACGCAGGCGGCGCCAAGCGACCCCGCCGCGTTGCGCGACACGCTGCGCCAGGCCTTGAAGGCGAGCCTGCCGGAGCACATGGTGCCCGCCCACTTGCTGTTCCTCGAGCGCCTGCCGCTGACGGCCAACGGCAAGCTGGACCGGCGCGCCTTGCCCGCCCCGGACGCCAGCCGCCTGCAGCGGGACTATACCGCGCCGCGCAGCGAGCTGGAGCAGCGCCTGGCGGCGATCTGGGCGGATGTGCTGAAGCTTGGCCGCGTCGGCCTGGACGACAACTTCTTCGAACTTGGCGGCGACTCGATCATTTCCATCCAGGTGGTCAGCCGCGCGCGCCAGGCCGGGATCCGGCTGGCGCCCAGGGACCTGTTCCTGCACCAGACGATCCGGGGCCTGGCCGGCGTGGCCGTCGAGGGCCGGGGCTTGGCCTGCGCCGAACAGGGGCCGATCAGCGGGAGCACGCCGCTGCTGCCGATCCAGCAGATGTTCTTCGAACTGGATATCCCGCGGCGCCAGCACTGGAACCAGTCGGTCCTGCTGGAGCCGGGGCAGGCACTCGACGGTACGCTTCTGGAAACGGCGCTGCAGGCGTTGCTGGCGCACCACGATGCGTTGCGCCTGGGCTTCCGCCTCGAAGACGGGACCTGGCGCGCCGAACACCGCCGCGCGGTCGAGGCCGGCGAGGTGTTGCTGTGGCAGCAGTCGGTCGCCGACGGCCAAGCGCTGGAAGCCCTGGCGGAGCAGGTCCAGCGCAGTCTCGACCTGGGCAGCGGGCCACTGTTGCGCGCGCTGCTGGCGACGCTCGGAGACGGCAGCCAGCGGTTGTTGCTGGTGATCCACCATCTGGTGGTGGACGGGGTTTCCTGGCGGATCCTGCTCGAAGACCTGCAGACCGCCTACCGCCAGTTGCAGGCCGGCCAGGCCGTTGCGCTACCCGCCAAGACCAGCGCCTTCAAGGCGTGGGCCGAACGCTTGCAGGCGCATGCCCGCGACGGCGGCCTGGAGGGCGAGCGCGGCTACTGGCTGGCGCAGCTCGAAGGCGTATCCACCGAACTGCCCTGCGATGATCGCGAGGGTGCGCAATCGGTCCGGCATGTCCGTTCGGCACGTACCGAGCTGACCGAAGAGGCCACGCGCCGGTTGTTGCAGGAAGCGCCGGCGGCCTACCGGACCCAGGTCAACGATCTGCTGCTCACCGCCCTGGCGCGGGTCATCGGTCGCTGGACCGGCCAGGCGGATACCCTCATCCAGCTCGAAGGACACGGGCGCGAGGAGCTGTTCGAGGACATCGACCTGACCCGCACGGTAGGCTGGTTCACCAGCCTGTTCCCGCTGCGCCTGTCGCCGGTGGCGGAGCTGGGCGCTTCGATCAAACGGATCAAGGAGCAACTGCGCGCGATTCCGCACAAGGGGCTGGGTTTCGGCGCCCTGCGTTACCTCGGCAGCGCCGAGGATCGGGCGGCGCTGGCGGCCCTGCCGAGTCCGCGCATCACCTTCAACTACCTGGGACAGTTCGACGGCAGCTTCTCCGCCGATTCCTCCGCGCTGTTCCGTCCCAGCGCCGATGCGGCCGGCAGCGAGCGCGACAGCGACGCGCCGCTGGACAACTGGCTGAGTCTCAACGGCCAGGTCTATGCCGGCCGGCTCGGTATCGACTGGAGCTTCAGCGCCGCGCGTTTCAGCGAGGCGAGCATCCTTCGCCTGGCCGATGCCTATCGCGACGAGCTGCTGGCGCTGATCGAGCATTGTTGCGCCGCCGATGTCGAAGGCGTGACCCCTTCGGACTTCCCCCTGGCCGGGCTCGACCAGCGGCAACTGGACGCTTTGCCCCTGGCGGCGGGCGAGGTGGAGGATCTCTATCCGCTGTCGCCGATGCAGCAGGGTATGCTGTTCCACAGCCTGTACCAGCAGAACAGCGGCGACTACATCAACCAGATGCGTCTGGACGTGGAAGGCCTGGATCCCCAACGCTTCCGCGAGGCCTGGCAGGCGGCGCTGGATGCCCACGAAGTCCTGCGCAGCGGGTTCCTCTGGCAGGGCGCGCTGGAAAAACCGCTGCAACTGGTGCGCAAGCGCGTCGAGGTGCCGTTCAGCGTGCACGACTGGCGCGACCGCGCGGACCTCGCCGAGGCGCTCGATGCCCTCGCCGCCGGCGAGGCCGGGCTCGGCTTCGAACTCGCCGAGGCGCCGCTGCTGCGGCTGGTGCTGGTGCGTACCGGCGAACGCCGGCACCACCTGATCTACACCAATCACCACATTCTGATGGACGGCTGGAGCAACTCGCAGTTGCTCGGCGAAGTCTTGCAGCGCTACCGCGGCGAGACGCCGTCGCGCTCGGATGGGCGCTATCGCGACTACATCGCCTGGCTGCAACGCCAGGATGCGGGTCGCACCGAGGCGTTCTGGAAGCAGCGCCTTCAGCGGCTGGGCGAGCCGACCCTGCTGGTTCCGGCGTTCGCCCACGGGGTGCGGGGTGCCGAGGGCCATGCCGATCGCTATCGGCAGCTGGACGTCACCACGAGCCAGCGCCTGGCAGAGTTCGCCCGTGAGCAGAAGGTGACGCTCAATACCCTGGTCCAGGCGGCCTGGCTGATACTGCTGCAACGCTTCACCGGGCAGGACACCGTGGCCTTCGGTGCCACCGTATCCGGTCGTCCGGCGGAGTTGCGCGGGATCGAGGAGCAGATCGGCCTGTTCATCAACACGCTGCCGGTGGTCGCCAGCCCGTGTCCGGAGCAGCCGATTGGCGACTGGCTGCAGGCGGTGCAGGGTGAAAACCTGGCGCTGCGCGAGTTCGAGCACACGCCGTTGTATGACATCCAGCGTTGGGCCGGGCAGGTCGGCGAGGCCCTGTTCGACAACATCCTGGTATTCGAGAACTACCCGGTTTCCGCAGCGCTGGCGGAAGAGACACCGGCGGACATGCGGATCGACGCGCTTAGCAACCAGGAGCAGACGCACTATCCGCTGACGCTGCTGGTGAGCGCCGGAGAGACCCTCGAACTGCACTACAGCTATTCCCGCCAGGCTTTCGACGAGGCGGCGATCGAGTGCCTGGCGGAACGCCTCGAACGCTTGTTGCTGGGGATGTGCGAAAACCCGGGGGCGTCGTTGGGCGAGCTGGACAGCCTGGCTGTCGCCGAGCGCTACCAGTTGCTGGAAGGCTGGAACGCCACTGCTGCCGAGTACCCGCTGCAACGCGGCGTGCACCGGTTGTTCGAGGAGCAGGTCGAGCGCACACCGACGGCGCCGGCGCTGGCCTTCGGCGAGGAGCGCCTGGACTACGCCGAGCTGAACCGCCGGGCCAACCGCCTGGCGCATGCCCTGATCGAGCGCGGGATCGGCGCGGACCGCCTGGTGGGCGTGGCCATGGAACGTTCTATCGAGATGGTCGTGGCCCTGATGGCGATCCTCAAGGCCGGCGGCGCCTACGTGCCGGTGGACCCGGAGTATCCCGAGGAGCGCCAGGCCTACATGCTGGAGGACAGCGGTGTGGAGCTGCTGCTCAGCCAGTCGCACCTGAAGCTGCCGCTGGCGCAAGGCGTGCAGCGGATCGACCTGGATCGCGGTGCGCCCTGGTTCGAGGATTACAGTGAGGCGAACCCGGATATTCATCTCGATGGCGAGAACCTCGCCTATGTCATCTACACCTCCGGTTCCACCGGTAAGCCCAAGGGCGCCGGCAACCGCCATTCGGCGCTGAGCAACCGTTTGTGCTGGATGCAGCAGGCCTATGGCCTGGGCGTCGGTGACACGGTGTTGCAGAAAACCCCGTTCAGCTTCGACGTGTCGGTCTGGGAGTTCTTCTGGCCGCTGATGAGCGGGGCGCGTTTGGTGGTGGCCGCGCCGGGCGACCATCGCGACCCGGCGAAGCTGGTGAAGCTGATCAACCGCGAAGGGGTCGATACGCTGCACTTCGTGCCGTCGATGCTGCAGGCCTTCCTGCAGGATGAAGACGTCGCCTCCTGCACCAGCCTGAAACGCATCGTTTGCAGCGGCGAGGCGCTGCCGGCGGACGCGCAGCAGCAGGTGTTCGCCAAGCTGCCGCAGGCCGGCCTCTATAACCTCTATGGCCCGACCGAGGCGGCCATCGACGTCACCCACTGGACCTGCGTGGAGGAGGGCAAGGACGCGGTGCCGATCGGCCGGCCGATCGCCAACCTGGCCTGCTACATCCTCGATGGCAACCTGGAGCCGGTGCCGGTGGGCGTGCTCGGCGAGCTGTACCTGGCCGGTCGGGGCCTGGCCCGTGGCTACCACCAGCGTCCGGGGCTGACTGCCGAGCGTTTCGTCGCCAGCCCGTTCGTGGCTGGGGAGCGGATGTACCGCACCGGCGATTTGGCGCGCTACCGCGCCGACGGGGTGATCGAGTACGCCGGGCGGATCGACCACCAGGTGAAGCTGCGCGGCTTGCGCATCGAGCTGGGCGAGATCGAGGCGCGCCTGCTGGAGCATCCGTGGGTGCGCGAGGCGGCGGTGCTGGCGGTGGACGGCAGGCAGTTGGTCGGCTACGTGGTGCTGGAGAGCGAGGGCGGCGACTGGCGCGAAGCGCTGGCCGCGCACCTGGCGGCAAGCCTGCCGGAATACATGGTGCCGGCGCAGTGGCTGGCGCTGGAGCGGATGCCGCTGAGTCCGAACGGCAAGCTGGATCGCAAGGCG
>NZ_JBQENS010000059.1:0-19887 GCF_052044465.1 Pseudomonas sp. 22490
TGCGGATTCCACACCATCCGGCCACCCAGTCCACGCTCATCTGGCCAGGCATTCCACGGCCATCTGGCCACCTGTTCCACGGCCATCCGGCCGGGCAGTCGGAGCGCAGCGACGCAGGGGTGGCATTGTTAGTCTGAGGTGCCCGGCGTCGTCAATTTCTGCGTCCGTTTGCGCATTGATTCACCCTTCAGATTGATCCGATAAGCGTTGTGCACCAGGCGGTCGAGGATGGCGTCGGCCAGGGTCGGGTCGCCGATCAGCTCGTGCCAGTTGTCCACCGGCATCTGGCTGGTGACGATGGTCGAGCGCTGGCCGTAGCGGTCGTCCAGTAGCTCCAGCATGTCGCGCCGCTGTTCGGCGGTGAACGGGGCCAGGCCCCAGTCGTCGAGGATCAGCAGGTCGGTCTTGGCGTAGCTGCTCATCAGCTTGGCGAAGCGGCCGTCGCCATGGGCCAGACCCAGTTCTTCCAGCAAACGTGGCAGGCGCAGGTAGCGCACGCTGTAGCCCTCCCGGCAGGCCTGGTGGGCCAGGGCACAGGCCAGCCAGGTTTTACCGACACCGGTGGGGCCGCCGATGATCAGGTTGAGGCCGTCGCGCAGCCACTGGCCACTGCTCAGTTGCAGGATCAGCGCCTTATCCAGTCCGCGCGGGCTGCGGTAGTCGATGTCTTCGAGGCAGGCGTTGTGCTTGAGCCGGGCCTGGCGCAGGCGGCTGCTCAGGCGCTTGTCATCGCGTTCGGTCAGCTCGCGGTCGACCAGCAGGCCGAGGCGTTCTTCGAAGCTCAGGCTGTCGATGTCCGGGGTTTTCAGTTGTTCATTCAGCGCCTTGAGCATGCCGTGCAGGCGCAGGGTTTGCAGCTTGTCCAGGGTCGGATGGGGCAGCATGGTGGGATTCCTTGGGGTCAGTGGTAGTAGGCGGATCCGCGCAGGTTGGCGTGGTCGTCCGGCAGCAGCGGCAGGTTGGTTTGAGCTAGCGGCAGGTTTTCCAGCCCCTGGCGCAGGATCGATTCGAGGCTCTTGTAGCTGCACGTGCCGAGGCTGATGGCGCGACGGCAGGCCAACTCCAGACGCGCCTCACCGTGGGTTTTACCCAGGCGCAGGATGCCCAGGCAGGCCCGGTAGCCCTGCTGCGGATGGATGCGCCGTTCGAGGATGTGCCGGATCACGCCGGCGGTGTTCGGCCCGGTCTGCTCGGCCCAGCGGATCAGCCGTTGCGGCGTCCACTCGGCATGCTCGCGATGGCTCTTGGGCATGTGCTCGGCCTGCGTGCTGTGCCTGCCCTTGTGCATTGAGCGCAGGTGGCTGGCCACTCGCTGGTTGGCGTGGAAAAACTCGACGGTGCGCGCCGTCAGGCGCACCTCCAGCTGCTTCTTCACCAGTTGATACGGCACCGAGTAGTAATGCCCATCGACCTCGACGTGGTAGTCGATGTGCACCCGCGCCTTCTTCCACTCGGCGTAGACGTAGGGTTGCTCCGGCAGGGGGCGCAGCGCCGGACGATCCAGGCTGTCGAAGGCCGACTGCCGGGAGCCCGGCAGCTTCTTGAACGGGCGTTGGTTGAGCCGCTCCAGCAGCCCGGCGATGGCCGTGTTGAGTTCATCCAGGGAGAAGAACTGCCGATTCCTCAGTGCGGCGAGGATCCAACGCTCGACCACCTGCACGCCGACTTCGGCCTTGGCCTTGTCGCGCGGTTTGCGTGCCCGCGCCGGCACCACCGCCACGCCATAGTGCTCGGCCAGATCGCGGTAGCTGGGGTTGATGTCCGGCTCGTAGCGGTGACTCTTGCTCACCGCGCTGCGCAGGTTGTCCGGCACCACGATCTCCGGCACGCCGCCGAGGAAGGCGAAGCAGCGGGCATGGGAGCCTAGCCAGTCCGGCAGCTGCTGCGACCAGGTGGCTTCGGCGAAGGTGTAGCTGGACGCGCCGAGCACCGCGACGAACACCTGCGCCTGGCGGATCTCGCCGCTGTGGCGATCGATAACCGGCACCGTCTGGCCGGCATAGTCGACGAACAGCTTCTCGCCGACGCGGTGCTCCTGACGCATCACCACGTCCAACTTGCCCTGCCAGGCTCGGTAGTGCTCACAGAACCAGCTGTACTGAAAGCCCTGAGGCTGGCTCAGGCGGTACTCCTGCCAGAGCAGCGCCAGGGTCACCCCGGGGCGGCGCAGTTCGGCATGCACCCATGCCCAATCGGGTAAAGGCCGCTTCTCACTGGCAACCGCCGGGGCCGGCGGGAACAGTTGCTGCTCCAACTCGGCATCGGACAACGAACAGGGCCAACTGAGACCGCTGGCGGCAAAACGATTGAGGTAGTCGCCGACGGTGACACGACCGACCTGCACGCTGACCGCAATCTGGCGAGCCGATAGTCCGACCTCGAACTTGAGACGTAGTACTTCGCGAATCTTACGCATGGATAAACGCTCCACGACGACCTCTCTGCTTCGAAAAAGAGGTCGATGGTAGTGAAGAAATCCTGCGTTACTGCCTGCCCGGTTGAGTGGCCGGATGGCCGTGGAATCAGTGGCCGGATGCGCGTGGAATGGGTGGCCGGATCACCGTGGAATCGGTGGTCAGATGCTCATGGAATGGGTGGCCAGATGACCGTGGAATCCGCAGGTGGGGGCCTCCGGGGAGTGGAAAAATGCTCGGTTTAGCCGTTCTGTGTCCAGCAGCCATTTCATGGTTTGCGGATGCTCGCCGAATAGCAATCCAGCCTGCTGACTAACACCGAATGCTGACGCGGCTAACTTGAACATCAACCACGTCGCGGCGGAATGTCTCAGGTGGTGATAGTGCATATCGCTGCACCCAGTTACCCGGCGTAGAGCATCATGAATGGCCGGCATCAGTGTCGATTCAGATACCCATCGAGTCTGGAATTCCGGGATACAGAACAAGAATTGCGAATATGGACTCTTCCGCTCTTCGTCATCGCGCAGCTGGGCAAGGCGTTCAATCAGCTGCAACTCATCCGGCTCAAGCAAAACGTGAAGTGGCAGCGTACGTGTTGAGTTGCGTGTTTTTAACGCGCGCTGAGCATGCGGACGAATATGCAAATTGACCGGCAGCTCGAGGGCAGTTAGTTGGTCAGGCGAAAGCAGCTTAAGGTTTGGATGTCGTTTCCTTACTGCAGAGGCCCGTGCAGCAGGCAGCGCAGGTAATTGCAAATCACGACGCAGCAATTTCAGCGCCTCATTACGACGCAGTCCTAGGCGAAAACCGAAAATCACCATGGCCTGCGCGACCATAGAGAGGCGTGGTGAGCGCTGGCTCAGCGTGCCTGTAGCCAAGTCTCGCAACGTTAGGCGATATTGTTCTTCGCTGACGATTTGGGCATCGACGAACGGAGGCGTTTTTCCAATACCTAACGCGGCATAGGGGCTGATTGGTGGATACGAAAATCTTTTCTGCAGGTAGCCATGGAACTCCAAAATGCCTTTGGCTAGATTCCTCTTCATAGGTGGTGTGGGCTGGGCCTCCAGCATCAGCTCATAGAGTTCCTCCAGCGCGTCCGGCGGAACATCCAAGACGGACTCTACAGACAGAAAATTGTCCAACCCAACACCGACGATTCGAACATAGTTAGCAACTGTTTTGGGCTTCAACGGATTACCGTAAAACGAGCGTCCGTGACATAGAAACGACGCAAAACTACCGATCAGCTGTTCAAGACTTTTAGGTGGCGGCTCATTATCGAGTGCGACAATTTGCTCTTTCCGGACTTTTCGACATAGCGCCGTCAACCACTCGGGAACATTTTGCTCGGGCCTACGAAACCGGTGTTTTTTCCGTTTTTGTTTTTCTTCGATTTTTGGAGTCGGTGCATTTCCGTGCAAATGCTGCCAAGAGTCCGACAAAACCGAATGCGTCACATAGCTGGACCTCGTGGAGTAATTCATTAGTAGCTGTGGCAATTGTGTTTGACGTTGAATACGCAACAACTCAAACACTCGCTCCAGAGAGCCAGGCTGGTTCTCAGGGCAAATTCCTCCTGTGGCCAGAGCCGCTTGAATACATTTAAGTTTTCCGCCCTTTCGATCCAGATAAGGCCTGTTCTCGGCCAGATCTGGAGCGCAGCGCGACAGAAGCGACAGCGTTATCGGGTCTGGGAACCACTGCCGGTTCTCAGCCTCAGGTTGACCTCGGATTGAGAGCGGTAGCCGGAACTCTGGTATTCCGGATATCCAGATGACCTGTCCAGGGTCAAGCTGAGTCAGCGCGCTCAGCTGGGGAATGTCGATCAGAGCACCGTAGTAGCTAGCACTCAGAAGAAGCAGCCCGATCCGCTCATGGGGCGTGAGTTGTTCTAGATCTCGCCTGATGGCGCGCTCCAGCGAATCAACCATGTCCTGACTGGCCGACAGATTCTCTGAGTTGTATAGGTCTGGATTAATCGGATTAGGGCGGCGCTGAGTTTCGATCGCTACCTGAGCCAGCGGCAAGCTCGGATTAAAACGCTGCGCCCGATGCGTCACTTCTCGCAGCGTGTTACGTAATGTTGAGCCTTCGAGCTGACTCCCGAGATTCTGCATCTCTCTGAGGGGGAAATTACGCAGCGAACGTTGTCCGCAGAGCCATTCACCGATGCTGTTGCCGGAATCTTTGCAGCGTTCCTGGAGTTTCAGAAGATATTCATTTTTCCACTCTGGATCGTGTTTTTCCGGGCTCCAGACAACAGATAGCATTTCATCCGAAAGACGTGAGCTATTCATACATCAGCCCCCACAACCAGGTGGCTGTTGCGAACCGTCCAGCCTAGCTCCCGCATCAGTGGCAACAAGTGGCTATGAAGGCCTTGGACATAGGTACGCGGGCAAAAACTCGAGTAAATATCTTGTGGTTCTTCGCCGCTCAGCCAATGACCCATCAGAGCCGACAGTGTCTCAGGCGGACATCCGCGCTCGGCGAGCTCAGTCCTCAAGAATTTGCGGAATCCATTCACTGGATGAGGTGTGAAACCCTCAATCTGGCGCATTACGGCTTTGATATGGAGCGGCCGGATTTCCTCGTAGGAAAGACAACCATCATCGGTAAAGCGCAGGAAAAATCCGTTGGTAGGAACCGGTGCATGTAACTCGAGTTGTCCGGTAATTGCCCTGCAGTGAGCCTTATAGGCCTTTAACTGTCTTCTTAATAGGTCAGTTAACACTACCAGGCGACTCATATGCCCATCATCTGAGCCTTTGTCGCCCAGCGCGCCGTGCCACCCAGGCGATATAAATTCGTCTTCCTGCTTCAACGGGTCGCGAATAGCTCGACATCCGGTCGCCATAAAGAACATTTGAACCGTCCACAGCGACAAACAGTTGTGCCAGTGAACGAGCTGTTGGAGGCCTTTTCGGGGGCGTTTACGCAGCACTGCTAGCAATGCAGCAAGATTAGCTTTTACCGTATCCACCCTAAGGCAGTTTCGGGCACCAACGGCCACCTCAGGAACAGCAAGAATCGATGCACTAGGGGCCTCCAATCCTACGGTGGCATAAACCGCAGTCAACACTCGCTGTACTGATTGGCAATACAGGCGTCGCAGATGGTTGATGCTGAACTGGCTGTAATACAGCGCTGTGTTTGCCGAAATACAGGGCATCCCACATAGCATGGTGGCTGCAACCACATCATGAGAGTCTGCGATGATTTGGCGATGAAGGTAGGAGCGCACTTTGTGCACCGTGTAGCGAGGATCTTCGCCCCCAAGCTCGCTCAACAAGGTGCGGATTTCACGCTCGACGTCTTTAATCTTGCAGGTGATAACTGCAGAGCCATTCACCGGCGACAAGTCTCGGATTGCCATAACAAGCGCAGCCGCCCCAACCATGTCCGGTACCGAGATTGTTGGCTGAGATGCTCGAACGGCATCTCGAGGCAGGAGCTCTTCCGCTGCATAGTCTGGCGTCGGTGCAAAAAATCTGAACTCCGCCGGCCCAGTCTCATCAGCCAGAACCAACTCCAGCACCGAGCTCGGGCGAGCATTGCGCTCAGCTATCCGTAGTTTTTTGCAGTCCTCGAGTGAGCGACCGAACCAGAGCATGAGATGAAGTACTAGCAGTGCCTCCAAGCGCCTCCGTATCTGTGTCTGCTCCTGGCCAGGGGCATTACGAATTCGTTCCCGACAGAATAGAAATTCATCAGTGACACCGAACAGTAGGTTTGCTAGTTCATACTGCGTGAGCAGGTTGTAGCCAAAAGGCAAAAACTGCCTACTGCGAGCAATATGAGCAAGCATGCCCTCATGGCTGAGCAATTCAGCTACATATGGCCTTACCTCACCCCTTGTATCGATCAAACATATTTCACTCGCCGAGGTTAGTTCTCCCGGCGGTAGTGCTTCATCTAAATCATCGTCGAGCGGTTGAGACACCACGAAACTTATATATCCAGGGAGCAAATCTGGGTCGTCTGGATCATCAAGCGGGAACTCGGTGGCACCCTGGCTAATTAGTACGCCTAGGCCTGCACTGTTTGAGCCGCCATGGTGACGATGGCCGCCGCCACCGTGACGCTCAGGCGGCTCCTCACCACCGAGGTAGCGGGCGAGACGAACGATCGGCGCGAAGTACTCTGCAAGATAATTAGTTGAATTGCCGGCGTCGAATTGACGACAGCCCTGCGCAAATACAGCAGAACTGGACCATATATTCAGATCACTTGGTATGGACAGTGTCTGCAATGCGCAGAGCGCTCGGAGTTCCAGGTACGCGGTGTATCTCTGGCCTCGGAGGCCCAAGCCATCAGCCCTTTGCTGATAGGCCAGGAGCAGCTGCCCAATAAGCCGGTAGTAATCCTGCTCGCATTCTGAATCAGCAGGTTCGTGCCAAAGCGTCGCGTATGGGAATGCGTGCTCTTGTACACCCTTACCGATGACCGGGTTACGTGTACGCCGCTCATCCCCCAAGTAAAACATGAGGCCCAAAGGCGCAACAAAATCAGGATTATTTCGGATTGAAATAATCCAACGGCACTCGTCCCGCCAGATTCTGAGATCACTCGCGCCTAGGTTGAGCACCGGCGGTACGTCCATGGCATCAAGCGTATTCACGAGCCCCTGTATGACTCGTGGAAAATCAATCAGCTGCGGGTGAACATCTAGAAACCTCAGCATCTCCGCAATCACACCAACGTCGCGGCCACGATCTTTAGCCAACCTAAGCAGTTGTGCATGCGGTGAGTCAGGGCTGATTTGCGGCTGATTTCCACTCGACGAATAATTGAATGTATTTGGCATCTTCTTGGCTCTCACTATTTGGACTACTAACTGATAGTGGGAGAGCAAAGGACACGGTTTTGGGGGTAGAGCTGCGTGTCAGGTAAATTTTGATTTTTTTGAGTTCTTCAAAATTCCGCGCATGCGCGGAAAAATTGTCATGTCGATATGCCTAAGGCCACGCTAAAGCGTCGCTACTAGACAGAGCTGCTGGCCCCACTACCTGATCTTGACCAGGCATCTGAGATCAGATCAGAGCCATGCGCCCCACTCATTAGAATTGCCGCGCCGCTTTTGGTTTTGGTCGCTGCACAGCAAGTCAGGTCTACCGAAAGCAACGCTTGTCCCGGTGAATGCGGTTTAAAGAGCGCTTATATGGCTTGTGCCTTCCTGCGGCTGCCAATAGGAGATTGCAGTAAGTCATAGGCGTTCGTTAAAAAAGAATGAATCAATAAGGTTTCGATAAAATATAGTTATTGGCATCTAACCAATACAGCGAGCCCCCTTCGCATGATGACCCTGCGCCAGATTCGCCATTTCATTGCCGTTGCAGAGACCGGCTCGATTTCTGCCGCCGCCCAAGCAGTATTCATCTCCCAGTCGACCCTGACCCTGGCCATCCAGCAACTGGAGGAAGAAATCGGCGTCTGTCTGTTCAACCGACACGCTAAAGGCATGAGCTTGACCCACCAAGGCCATCAGTTTTTGCGCCAGGCACACTTGATTCTGGCCACGGTGGACAACGCCAAGCGCAGCCTGCAGCAGAGCACCGACAAGGTGGCCGGCGGCCTGACCATTGGTGTGACCAGCCTGGTCGCCGGCTACTACCTAGCCGATCTGATCACCCGTTTCCAGCGCGCCTACCCCAACGTGCAGACCCGCGTGGTCGAGGATGAGCGACCGTATATCGAGCACCTGCTGGTCAGTGGCGAGATCGATGTCGGCGTGCTGATCTTGTCCAACCTGGAAGATCGTCACGCACTGCAGACCGAAGTGCTGACGCACTCGCCGCATCGTTTGTGGTTGCCGGCGCGGCACCCGCTGCTAGAGCACGACAGCATCAGCCTGGCCGATGTGGCCGGCGAGCCGCTGATCCAGCTCAACGCCGACGAAATGGGCTTGCACACCCAGCGCATCTGGACCCGTGCCGGCCTGACTCCGCATGTCACCCTGCGTACGGCTTCGGTGGAAGCCGTACGCAGCCTGGTAGCTGCGGGCCTTGGTCTGTCGATCCAGCCGGACATGACCTACCGCCCCTGGTCGCTGGAAGGCGACATCATTGAGGCCCTGCCGCTGGCTGACCTGAGCGAGCCGCTTGATGTCGGCTTGGCCTGGCGTCGCGGCACGGCGCGGCCGGCACTGGTCGATCCCTTCCTCAGCGTGGCGCGCGAGCAATCGCACAATCGCAAGGTATCTATTTAATCGAACGCAGCTTTCGTTTTTAAGAATTTGTCGATCTCTGTGCATGGCCCTAGTCTCAGTACCCTATAAGCGCAGAGGTTCCACGCAGCACTGGAGCCGTCATGCAGGCAGAAAACAAAAGAAGAAGCCCGAAGATGTCCGAACCCACCCTTTACAGCGCATTGCTGATCGACGGCCACCTGGTCGCCGGGGAAGGTTTGGCAGAGGCCATCATCAATCCCGCCACTGGCGAAGTGCTGACCCGCATTGCCGAAGCGTCGCTGGATCAGGTGGAAGCGGCCGTACAGGCCGCCCACCGTGCCTTCGCTGGCTGGTCCCGCACCACCCCAGCACAACGCGCCACGGCGCTGCTGGCAATTGCCGACGCCATCGAACAGAACGCCGATCAGCTGGCGCGCCTAGAGTCGCTGAACTGCGGCAAGCCGCTACACTTAGCGCGCCAGGACGACATTCACGCCACCGCCGATGTGTTCCGCTTCTTTGCCGGCGCCGTGCGCTGCCAACAGGGCCAGCTGGCCGGCGAATACGTGCCCGGCCATACCAGCATGGTACGCCGTGACCCGGTGGGCGTGGTCGCCTCGATTGCGCCATGGAACTACCCACTCATGATGGCCGCGTGGAAGATCGCTCCAGCCCTGGCCGCCGGTAATACGCTGGTGTTCAAACCCTCGGAACATACCCCGCTCTCGATCCTGGCCTTGGCTCCGGCGCTGGCGCAGATCCTCCCGGCTGGCGTGCTGAACATCATATGTGGCGGCGGCGAAGGGGTCGGCAGCCAACTGGTCGGCCACCCACGAGTGCGTATGGTGTCGCTGACCGGCGATATCGTTACCGGGCAGAAGATCCTGCAGAGCGCCGCGCGAACGCTAAAACGCACGCACCTAGAACTGGGCGGCAAGGCGCCGGTGATCGTCTGCAACGACGCCGACCTCGAAGCCGTAGTGCAGGGCGTACGCACCCACGGCTACTACAATGCCGGCCAGGACTGCACCGCTGCCTGCCGCATCTATGCCCAGGCCGGCATTCACGATCGTCTGGTCGCCGAGCTGGGCGAAGCCGTATCAAGCATCCGTTTCGCCCGCAAGAAAGACAGCGACAACGAGATCGGCCCACTGATCAGCGCTCGCCAGCGCGACCGCGTGGCAAGCTTCGTCGAGCGCGCCCTTGGGCAGCCGCATATCGAGCGCGTGACCGGTGCGGCCGTGCATTCCGGCGCGGGCTTCTACTATCAGCCGACCCTGCTGGCCGGCTGCAAGCAAAGCGACGAGATCGTCCAGCGCGAAGTGTTCGGCCCGGTGGTTACCGTCACCCGTTTCAACGAGTTAAGCCAGGCGCTGGACTGGGCCAACGACTCCGAGTACGGCCTGGCCAGCTCGGTGTGGACGCAAAATCTGGATAAAGCCATGCAGGTCGCTGGACGTTTGCAGTACGGCTGCACCTGGATCAACACCCACTTCATGCTGGCCAGCGAAATGCCCCACGGTGGACTTAAACGATCGGGCTACGGCAAGGACCTGTCCAGCGACTCGTTGCAGGATTACAGCGTGGTGCGTCACATCATGGCGCGTCACGGACAACAATTAGACTGACGTCACCTGCTCGGCTGCGTTACGCCGAACAACATTTCACTGCCCCTATAACAGTCCACAAGAAGAGGGAATCGCAATGTCAGCGCATTCAACCGCAGTACTCAGCGCACTGCTCACCTTCGTTACAGCACTGTGTGGCCAACTCCTTAAGGCACTCTGTGCGGAGTCCAGTTCGACATCATTACCGCTTTCGCCAAGCTTACTGTAGCTCTCTCGCTCGACTTAATAACGCTATAGCGATGCTGGTGATGATCTAGGTCTTGCTGCTTATGTTAGGCCCCTAAAATCGCTCAACGAAAAGCCTGTACATAACCATGCATAGCTATGTCGCCCCCTACGCCAATCAAACACGCACCTTACGTTGAGCTATTAAACATCAAATAAAGAGCCTTAAAGGCCAAGGAGTAAAACGACCATGAACTTTCAGTTTTTACTACCAACGAAAATCGTCATGCAGGCAGGGTTGCGGGCGCGCACCGGGGAACACCTGAAGGAACTGGGTCTGCGGCACGTATTGTTGGTGACCGACGCGGGGGTCAAGCGCGCGGGCTTGCTAGAAAGTATCTACACCAGCCTAGACGCAGCGCAGGTCCGCTATGCAGAGGTATGCGACGTCAAACCCAACCCCCGCAGTGACGATTGCAACGCCACGGCTCAGAAATATCGCGGTCAGGGCATCGATGGTGTGCTCGCCGTAGGGGGCGGCAGCGCGATGGATGCAGCAAAGGCTATCAGCGTGCTGCTGACCCACGAGGGCAATGTTGAGGACTACGAAGGTGCCTTTACCCTCAAGAACCCTGCACTGCCAATCATTGCCATCCCGACAACCGCTGGCACCGGCAGTGAAGTTACCTTCTTTTCGGTAATCACCGACACCCAGCGTCAGTTCAAGATGAGTATTTTGGACTACCGCATCGGTCCGGTCCTTGCCCTGCTCGACTCGGATATCACCGCTACCCTGCCGCCCGCTATAGCCGCAAGCACGGGCATGGATGCCCTGACTCATGCGATTGAGGCCTACACCTGTAAGCTTGCCAATCCCATCAGCGACGGTCTTGCCCTGCACGCCATCCGCTTGATCAGCCAAAACCTCAAGGCTGCCGTACAAGAACCGGAGAACCAGGCCGCCCGCGAGCAAATGCTGATCGCCAGTCTGATTGCCGGCATGGCATTCGGCAATGCCGATATCGCCAGCGTGCATTGTATCTCCGAGGCCATCGGCGGCATGTACGACACGCCACACGGCGTGGGTAATGCGATTTTCCTGCCCTTCGTGTTCAGTCATAACCGCGATGCCGACCTACGTCGTCATGCCGACGTAGCCTACGCCCTGGGTATCGACCCAACTCTGGACGCTGCCACAGCCGCCGAGCGCGCAGTAGAGCAATTGTTCAGCATGAGCAAAGAGCTGGGCATTCCGCGCTTCAGCAAAGTGGCAGGAGTGCGTGAAGAGGACTTCCAGGCCATTGCCGAAAAATCCAAAAGCAACATGTCCGACAGCAGCAATGCCAAGCCGATGAGCGTGGACAGCTACCTGACCATCATCCGCCAAGCCTACCAACACTAACCGAGGCTGCATTCATGTCATCTACTTCCCTAAACAGGACGCTCGGCTTCTGGCGCGCGTTCGCCACCTGCACCGGGCTCGTCGTCGCCGGCACCACCATGGTTTCCCTTGGCTACAGCATGGGACTAGTTGGGCCAGCCTTTATTGTCAGCGCACTGATCGCCATGTTCGTCAGTATCTTGGTGTCTTTCTCCTACTCCGAACTGTCGTCATTTATGCCGGGTGCCGGCATGATCGGCGATTACACCTTGATCGCCATGGGTCCTTTCATGGCAATCGTCAGTGTGCTGGGCGGCTACATTGTGCTGGTCTCTGCGGCAGGCGCGATGGAGTCAATAACTGCTGGGCTCGCCGTGCAAAGCATGTTGCCTTCGGTCAGCGCGACGCTCGTGGCTGTCACCATGCTGGTGCTGTTTCTGATCATCAATCTGGTGGGCGTCGGCGTGTTCGGCTCGGTCCAGGTGCTCATCACCGGCTCAATGATTATCGGCACATCTATCATGGGCCTGATGGGCCTGCTGAGCATCGGTACGGTCAACGAAATTCAGGCCGTACCCTTCAACCCCAAAGGTTGGGAGGTGGTGTTCCAGTCGCTGGCCCTGGGTATCTGGTTGTTTGTTGGTATCGAATACGTCGCGCCGATGGCAGAAGAAGTCATCGAACCAGAAAAAACTATTCCTAAAGCGATGCTGTTTGGCCTGTTGACTATCTTCGTTGCTGACATGCTGTTCGGTCAGGCCATTGCTCACTATGTACCACTGGACATCCTTGAAGGCTCTACTGCGCCACAAGTCGACGGTGCGCGGGCAATGTTCGGTCATGCGGGTGCGGCAATCATTGTGGTGATCACGGTTCTGGCCAGCGCCAGTTCGGTCAGCTCGCACCTTGCCGCTGTGCCACGCATGCTCTATGGCCTGGCCCGTGAAGGCCTGTTGCCCAACGCATTCACCTATGTACACCCGCGCTTTCGCACACCTTGGGTTGGCATCATCGCGGTGTTCATCCTGCTGTGCATCCCGTTCCTGTTGAGCATCGACATGGAGCTGATCGCCACGTTGATTCTGGCATCCTGCGTCACCTGGCTGCTTTCCTATGTGATTGCTCAGGTCAACGTCATGATCCTGCGTCGTCGCTACCCTAATATCGAGCGGCCCTTCCGTACCCCACTGTTCCCACTGCCACAGATCATAGGTATAGCCGCATGCCTTTATATGATCCTGACCATCCACCCAGACAGCGAGATGAAGCTGCGCATTTACGCTATCTCGGGCGGATTCATGTTGGCTATCGTGGTCTATGCCGTCTGCTGGTTGCGTTATAAGCGCATCCCTCTCTTTCGCCCAGTACCGCTCGAGCAGCTCTACGACCTGGCCCAGGCCGAGCGCAGCGAGTCGCCCGCAACCACAAGTCCGTTGTTGCAAGCGACAGACAAACCACTGGAACAACGTTGAAATGAATATCTTCGGTAATGTGGAACGTCGCGCGCAGCATGCCTTCCAGCAGCTGTGCAAGCAGTTCGGCTGCAAGCCGTCGGAGCACGTCATCTTGCAGGCAAGCGATTGCCTGTCAGGCATTGACCGGCAACTGAGTTATTACGTCCGACGCCAGTTCTTTAGCCGCATCTACAAATTAGATTTGCGCTATGAGATAGCCGCTAGCGAAGCACCTGACGGGCATGCGCGCTGGACCAACAAGCGCAGCTGGAAAAGCGCTCAACCTGCCCTGACGAGCTGGTTGAGCCAACGCCCATGTTTGGCTGAGCAACTGCGCAAGCTGGATACCGAACAGGTAAACCTGAGCAGCGAGCAAGGCAGGCTTAGCTTGCATGTACGCATGCTGCCAGGTTGCTTCGTATGGACCCTACTACCACCCATGCATTACTTCGTACGCATGAAAGAAGCGGAGGTCGAGCTGATATCGGAACTGCCCGAACTGCTGCAGCCATCATTAACGAGCCAGGCCGCCTGACCCTAGCGGAACGAGTGAGCAACCAGCTAGCAACGTCTCCTGAGCCGTTGCTGGCTATAAGCAAAGGAAGAATCCATGCAAACCAAACTACTGATCAATGGCCAGCTGGTCACAGGCGAAGGCACTCTGCAGGCCGTGCTCAACCCCTCCCTAGGTACCACCCTGGTTGAAATCAACGAAGCCAGTGCAGCCCAGGTCGATGCCGCCGTACGCGCCGCCGATGCCGCCTTCGACAGCTGGTCGCAGACCACACCCAAGGATCGCGCCACCCTGCTGCTGCAGCTGGCCGACAAGATCGACGCCCACGCCGAAGAACTCGCCCGCCTGGAGTCCAACAACTGCGGCAAGCCCTACAGCGCTGCATTGAACGACGAACTGCCAGCCATCGCCGATGTGTTCCGCTTCTTCGCCGGTGCCAGCCGGGTGATGAGCGGCTCGGCGGCCGGTGAATACCTGCAGGGTCACACCTCGATGATCCGCCGCGACCCGCTGGGCGTGATCGCCTCCATCGCGCCCTGGAACTACCCGCTGATGATGGCCGCCTGGAAACTTGGCCCAGCACTGGCCGCAGGCAACTGCGTGGTGCTCAAACCGTCCGAGCAGACCCCGCTGACCGCACTGAAACTGGCCGAATTCCTCGCCGAGATCTTCCCCGCCGGCGTGGTCAACATCGTCTTCGGCCGCGGCCCGAGCGTCGGTGCACCGCTGACTAATCACCCGAAAGTGCGCATGGTCTCGCTGACCGGCTCGATCCCCACCGGCTCGGCCATCATCAGCAGCACCGCCGACACCGTTAAGCGCATGCACATGGAGTTGGGCGGCAAGGCCCCGGTAATCATCTTCGACGATGCTGACATCGACGCCGCTGTGGAAGGCATCCGCACCTTCGGCTTCTACAACGCCGGCCAGGATTGCACCGCCGCCTGCCGCATCTACGCGCAGAAAGGCATCTACGAGCAGTTCGTGGCCAAGCTCGGCGCGGCGGTGAGCAGCATCAAGTACGGCCTGCAGGACGACGAAGGTACCGAACTCGGCCCGCTGATCACCGAACAGCACCGCCAGAAAGTCGTGGGCATGGTCGACCGCGCCAAAGCACTACCGCATATCAGCGTGATCACTGGTGGTAATGCGGTCGACGGCCCCGGCTTCTTCTTCGAGCCGACCGTGCTGGCCGGCGCCCGCCAGGACGACGAGATCGTTCGCCGCGAAGTGTTCGGCCCGGTGGTTTCCGTCACCCCGTTCGACGACGAAGCGCAGGTGCTGGCCTGGGCCAACGACTCCGACTACGGCCTGGCCTCCTCGTTGTGGACCAGCGATGTCGGCCGCGCCCATCGCCTGTCGGCGCGTTTGCAGTACGGCTGCACCTGGGTCAACACGCACTTCATGCTGGTCAGCGAAATGCCCCACGGCGGTGTGAAACTGTCCGGCTATGGCAAGGACATGTCCATGTATGGGCTCGAGGACTACACGGCCATCCGCCATGTGATGTTCAAGCACTAACGCGGTCCTGCGTAGGGTGGATCGCACTTTACCGATCCACCGAATTGTGCCCATTTCGGCGGTACAGAATGACATCCCCCCCCACGCAGTTCATTAAGTACGTCCAACTCCTACAAAAAATTAGCTGGTGCAGCTTCCACTAAACAGCCTGCCAAAACTGCCGTTGGGCTAAGAAATCTTTACATCGAAGAGATCGGCAAAGACGAAGATAACTCGCTTTTGCCGCGCCACTTTACAAAGCAGATACAGCCTTACATTCCGAATACTGAGAGGAATTTCAGCCCACTTTTAGTGGGCTGCATTTGGCCGCATTGAGCCTGTCGCATTAGGCAGAAGTCGGCCAGAAGCGGTCATTTCCTTCCAGCCACCACAAGCAGGAAATCCTGTGAGGGGAATTACTGCAATTCGTTAGCGAAACGTCCAACCGCGCCGACCACTTGTTTAGCACCGTCCTGAATTTCTACAATCACAGTACCGGCCTGGTTGGCCAACGCTAGGCCTTGCTCGGCTTGCTCACGGCTACTGAACATTTCTCGCATAGCTCGCTCGGCAAGCGCCTGGTTCTGCTGTACTACGTTGACTATCTCTTCAGTGGCTTCGCTGGTTCGACCAGCCAACTTGCGCACCTCATCGGCTACCACGGCGAAGCCGCGACCATGCTCACCGGCGCGGGCGGCCTCAATAGCAGCATTGAGTGCTAGCAAGTTGGTCTGGGAAGCAATACTGCCAATCGTCTGGACGATTGAGCTGATCAACAACGATTGCTTACCGAGCGCCTCAATGCTCTCGGTAGCCGATTGCATTTGTACAGCAATGCTCTGCATGGTCTGAACAGTTTGCTGCACAACTTCAGCCCCACGCACGGCACTCACATCCGTTTGTTGAGAAACGTCATAGGCAACCCCTGCCGCTTCCCGCACTTCGGCTTCTCGAGCCACTTGTTCAGTGACGACGTTAGCGAATTTCACCACCTTGGATAACTTTCCTTCGGCGTCATGAACGGGGTTATAGGTGGCTTCCAGCCAAACATCTTGACCTCTGCCGTCGATCCTTTTGAAGCGATTAGCTACGTATTCACCACGGTTGAGCGTCTGCCAGAAGACTGCATATTGAGGCGAGTTCGCCTCTTCCGGTGTACAAAAGATGCTGTGATGTTTCCCCGTAATTTGGCCAAGCGAATAGCCCATGGCAGTGAGAAATTGCTGATTGGCGGTGATAACCGTGCCGTCTAAATTAAATTGGATAACCGCAGTGGAGCGGATCAACGCTTCAATTAAAGCTTCGTTTTCTTTTGCTTTTTCGAGGGCCTGACTGATCTCACTGCCATACCCTTGGACGTGGGACAGCTTTCCGTCCTCACCTTTGATTGGGAACCAATTCAACTTTATCCAAGCAAGGCTGCCGTCGGCTCGCAGATAGCGGTAATCATCACTAACTGGTTCAAACTTCGAGATCGCAGTATTAAATGCGTGAAAGCAGGGTAGATTTTTCACGTAAGGTGGAACAATCGCTGACAGCGGAAGCCCCAGGAGATCATTGGTGTACCCCAGAGTTTTGGAAAAGTTCTGGTTGAATTCACAGATGTTAAATTGCGCATCGAGCCTGATAGCAAGCATGCTCCGATTCATCTGTTCAGCCTGTTGACGCAGCAGATATAGCTCCGCGCTTTGGTCTTTTAGCTTTTTTTTTAAGGGTACGGTTGAACATTAACGCCTCCACAGAATTAGGTAGGGCGGCGGCAAAAACTGAGTGCAACACCTGACCTTTCCGGTACGGTGCTGCCCCTATGTTTTATTCCGAACTCAGCGTTGAAGAGCGCGCCACCATTCAAATCGGTCATGCCCAAGGCTTCAGCCTGCGCAGGATTGCCCGCCTGATCAACCGCTCCCCTTCGACCATCAGCCGGGAGCAGCGCCGCAATAGGGACGCCAGTGGCGGCTACTCGGCCCGCGTGGCCCAGCAGCTGATGCAGGCCCGCCGTCAGGCTTGTCGACCGATGCGAAAGCTGTTGCCGGGTAGCGAGCGCTTCGAGTTGGTGGCCCATATGCTGCGTGAGCGTTTGTCTCCCGAACAGATTGCCGGCAAGCTGCGCAGTATGAACATGCCCAATCTCAGAGATGCCTACGTCTGTCGCGAGACGATCTACAACGCGATCTATGCCCTTCCGGTCGGCGAGCTGCGTAAGGAGCTGATCATCTGCCTGCGCCAAAGCAAGACGACGCGCAGACCGCGCTCTGGCGGCGTGGATCGGCGCGGCCAGATCCCTGACATGGTCAGCATTCATGTGCGCCCACCGGAGATCGAAGACCGGCAGATGCCGGGGCATTGGGAAGGAGACCTGATCAAGGGCAAGGCCAACGCCTCATCCGTAGGCACGCTGGTGGAGCGCACCAGTGGCTACCTGATGCTGGTGAAGATGAATGACGCGACGGCAACCTCGGCGATGGAGGGCTTCAGCGCGGCGCTCAATGGCATGCCGCTGGCGATGCGCAAGAGCATGACCTACGACCAGGGTCGGGAGATGGCGCGGCACGCTGAGATCACCCAGAAAACCGGCGTGGCGATCTTCTTCTGCGACCCACATAACCCTTGGCAGCGCGGCAGCAACGAAAACATCAACGGCCTGATCCGCCAGTACTTGCCCAAGGGCACGGACTTGTCGGTACACAGCCAGGAGGAACTGGATGCCATCGCTCTGCAACTGAACATGCGGCCGCGTAAGCGCTTCGACTTCAAGTGCCCCATCGAAGTTATGGGTGAGGTGATGCAGAAGGCCATGGCTATGCGGCATGATGCTCCAGCTTCAATTCAATGACCGTGTTGCACTCAGCTCCTGCAACCGCCTAGGTATTCATACGCAACAGAGCCCTTGTCATTACCAGGGGCGACCTACCAGCCCGCTGCGAATTATTCAGGATGACTTGTAGTGAGATCCTAAAGAGGAGAAATGTCTAGTCTAGATGTACTGCGCCGGCTTGAGCCAATCATAGTTTCGCCGACACTTCGGAGTGACTGCTTTTGGCCGATTCTGTTGAAAAAGTAGCTTCAGCGGCAGCCTGCCGATCAAGTGTGCCTGCTATCTAAGTGGCTGCAAGCCACTTCAAGTTGCCTTCCGGCGTTTCACTGAGCGTCCTTGCTCAGGTTTGAGGGTTAATTTGAGGGTTTCTGCTCGCAGCAGGCGTACCTATCCCGTGAGCGGTGGCCCTTGAGGCAAAAGCTTGGCCATGCGTCGCAGGTTCTGCACCGTCGCCGCCAAAGTGAATTCGTCAGTGGCACCTGTCAGGCCACGCAGTCGTAAACGGTCGAGTTTCATGATCCGTTTGAGGTGGGCGAACAGCATCTCCACCTTTTTTCGTTCGCAGCGAGAGACGAGGTATTCCGGTGTCTTGGCGATGCGCCTGGCCACATCGCGGGCAGCCTCATGGATGCTGCGGACGATCTTCCGATTCGGCGTGTTGGGGCAGCATTTCGCTTTCAAAGGACAGGCGGTGCAGTCGGTTTGGCTGGAGCGATAAATGATGGTGTTGGCCTTGGTCACCCGCGATCTTTTCTGGGTGAAGGCGCGCCATTCACTGCGTAGTGGTTTGCCGGCTGGGCAGCGATATTCATTGGCTTCCTGATTCCAGTGAAAGTCCTTACTGGAGAGGCTGTCGTCCTTGCGCTCAGTCTTGTCCCACACCGGCACATGCGGCTCGATGTCCTTCTCTTCGACCATCCAGGCCAGCATCGGGGCAGTGCCATAAGCGGTGTCGCCGATAAGGCGTTCCGGTGTGAGGTCGAACTGCGCTTCGACACGCTCGACCATCGTTCTAGTCGAATCGACTTCGGCGGTACGGTGCGCCGGGGTAGCTTCCACATCCATGATCACGCCGTGCTCAGTGTCGATCAGGTAGTTCGTGGAGTAGGCAAAGTAGGCCGGGCCGCCTGGCGCTGCTGTCCAACGGGACTGAGGATCGGTGAGCGAAATTTTCTTGGGAAGAGCTTCAGCCAGCGCCTCTTCATCAAGGGCTTCGAGGTACTCGCGCACGGCGCGGCTGCTGAGTGCTGGATCGCGCCAATCGACTTCATCTCCTGCTACCCCACGTTGCCGGCTAGCATCCGCCTTGATGATGCTGGCGTCGACAGCGAAACCTTCACCCTTGACCAGACCGGCCGCCATGCAGCGCCGCAGCACTTCATTGAACAACCAGCGGAACAGATCGCTGTCACGAAAACGCCCATGGCGATTCTTCGAGAAGGTCGAGTGATTGGGGACTTCGTCTTCCAGACCCAGCCGGCAGAACCAGCGATAGGCCAGGTTCAGGTGCACCTCTTCGCACAATCGCCGCTCGGAACGAATGCCATAGCAGTAGCCGACGACCAGCATGCGCACCATCAACTCCGGGTCAATCGAGGGACGCCCGATGGGGCTATAGAAATCTGCCAGGTAGGCACGCAGATCACTGAGATCCAGGCACTGGTCGATGCTGCGCAGGAGATGTTGGGCCGGGACGTGATCTTCCAGATTGAACGAGTAGAACAGGCGCTGCTGTCCTCCCGGTAACTGTCCCATCATGCTGTTCGCCCCCAGGCTCGCTGACAAAGCAATTTTGCCAACGGCATGGGGAGGTCGCTACTTTTTCAACAGAATCGGCC
>NZ_JBQENS010000060.1:0-17982 GCF_052044465.1 Pseudomonas sp. 22490
ATGGGGTTTGGGGAGCAATGGAACCAAAAACCAACGTAAGCTCTGAATCCCACCGTAAAGGGGCTTTCCGATCTCCAGCTCACCCGCCAGGCATTACTCTCTGATCAGTGCCTCGATGATCGGGCAGATCGTTCCGCCGTCTCCCGCATCACATTGCTGCACCAGTTCGCCTAACAGTTGCTGCATGACGACCAAGTCGGCCATCTTCTGCTCGATCAACGCGAGCTTGCGTGCAGCCCGTGCTCGCGTTTCGGCACAGGCGCACGACTCATCCAGCGTCAGCAGTCCACCGACTTCCGAGAGCGTGAAACCCAGCGCCTGAGCCCGCTTGATGAAACGCAGTCGCTTCACCATGTCCACCGGATAGCGCCGATGGCCACCCAAGGGTTTGGCTGGTTCATCCAGCAGCCCGCGTCGCTGGTAGTAGCGGATCGTCTCGACGTTCACCCCGGCGGCGTCTGCCAGCTTGCCAATGGTCAGCTCTGTGGCCATCACTTTCTCCTTGATTCCGTACTTTGGTACGGAGTTTAGAATAGCACCTAGGCAATCAGGCTCAGGAGATGGGAATGGGGATGCAACTCACCGGGAAAGGCTCGCTGGTCGCGAGTTCGCTGACCGCCATCGGTGCGTCGGTGTGCTGTGTCGGGCCACTGGTGCTGTTGGCACTCGGTGTCGGCGGTACGTGGGTGGGCGCTCTGACCATGATGGAGCCACTACGCCCCCTCTTCATCGGGTTGACTCTACTGTTCCTGGGATTGGCATTCCGCAAGCTCTACCTGGTGCCACAGGTTTGTACGCCAGGTACACCCTGCGCCGATCCGCGCACGCTCGTGCGACAGCGACTCGTGTTCTGGATCGTCAGCGTGCTGCTGCTCGGCCTATTGGCCGTGCCGTGGCTCGCCCCGCTGTTCTACTGAAGGAGATTAACCATGCGCAAACTGCTGATCGCCGTGCTTTTCGCCTTGCCCTTCGTGGCGCTGGCGGCTCCCCCGAAAACCGTCACGCTCGACGTGCAGAACATGACGTGCGGACTCTGTCCGATCACGGTCAAGAAGTCGCTGGAGAAGGTGTCCGGCGTGAGTGACGTCCAGGTCAATTTCGACCAGAAGACGGCGACCGTCACCTACGATCCCGATAAGGCCCAGCCCGAGGCACTGACTGAGGCGACCGCGAACGCGGGATACCCCTCCACAGTGCAGAAGTGAGGTCACGATGAGCGCCATTGTCCTTGAGTCCGTGCTGACTTGCCCGCGCTGCGGCTTCGCCAAGCCGGAAACCATGCCCACGGACGCCTGCCAGTTCTATTACGAGTGCAGCAACTGCAAGGCGCTGCTGCGCCCCAACCCAGGGGATTGCTGCGTTTTCTGTTCGTTCGGCTCGGTGAAGTGCCCGCCGATCCAGCAGCAGCTTGGGTGTTGCTCATAGCGTTTAGGGGGATCACAGGTCGTCGTCTGGATTACGCAGTGGCCGCAGCTCGCCGCGCGCAACTTCTTCCGGTACCGCAAAGGAATACCGCCCGAGCATGTTGATGTGCTCGTAGATCAGCGGCGATAGCCGGGCCAAATCCTCTTCCAGCACTGGATAGCCGTGCTGCTTGAGCCGTTCCACGGCCGCCGTCATGTAGAGGGTGTTCCACAGCACGATGATGTTCACCACCAGGCCCAGAGCACCGAGCTGGTCTTCCTGGCCTTCGCGGTAGCGCTGGCGGAGCTCGCCGCGTTTGCCGTGGAACACGGCGCGGGCCAGGCTGTGCCGGCCTTCGCCTCGGTTCAACTGGGTCAGGGTGGCGCGGCGCTTGGACTCGTCGTCGATATAGGTCAACGTGTGCAGAGTCTTTTCGATCCGCCCGAATTCGGCCAGCGCCTGGGCCAGCCGGGTGGGTCTATCTCCCGTTTGCAGCGTGCGCATGATGCCAGTCGCCGGCACCCGGCCGAGTTTGAGCGAGCCGGCCAGGCGCAGCAGGTCGTCCCAGTGCTCGGCGATCAGGTCGAGTTTGACCGACTGGCGGGCCAGCCCGTTGAGCTTGCCGTAGTCCGCGTCCGGGCGCGTGCGCCAGAAGCGGGTACCGCCGACATCGGCCAGCCGCGGACTGAAGTGGTAGCCAAGTAGGCGGAAGAGCCCGAACACCACATCGCTGTAGGCCCCGGTGTCGGTCATGATTTGCGTCGGCTGCAACTCGGTCTGCTGTTCCAGCACGACCGCCAGCAACACCAGGCTGTCGCGCAGCGTGCCGGGCACGGTGATGGCGTTGAGGCCGGAGAATTGGTCGGAAATCAGGTTGTACCAGGTGACACCCCGGCCGGTGCCGAAATACTTCGGATTGGGGCCGGCATGCACGGTGCGCACCGGTACGACGAAGCGCATGCCATCGGCGGAGGCGACCTCGCCGCCACCCCAGACTTGGGCCAGTTCCAGTTGGCTTTGCGCTCCGACCAGGATGGCGTTAGCCGCTGACAGGGTGTCGTCGCGGATATAATTCTGGCTGACCCAGGACAGCCGGTCACGGCGCAGCGCCGGGTTGTCGGTGCGGATCAAGGGCTCCAGGCCGGTGTTGCAGGCCCCGCCCAACAGCACCGCGCAGAGGCTGGTGACCAGGTTGTCGGCGCGTGCATTGCGTTCGGAGACATGGGTGAAGGCCTCGGAAAAGCCAGTGCGGGCGGCGATTTCCAAGAGGATTTCCGGCAGATCGACACGCGGCATCAGGTCAGACACGGCCGCCCGCAGTTGCAGCAACGAGCAGGGCTCGTCCAGCTTGTCCAGCGCCCCGAGCGACAGTTCGGTCTTGCCCTCGGTGTTCTCGCTCAGTTGAATCGCCGGGTTGTCGGGCAGGCGCGCGGCTACTGCCAGCCAGGTTGCATCCAGCTCGACGGACAAGGCGTCCAGGGTGGTTTTGGCGTCGATGGTCAGGCCCAGTGACCGGCAGATGATCGGTCGCGCCGCCAGCCATTCGGCACCGTCGAGCAGGCCAAGGCGCGGGTCGGCATAGCGCCAACTGGGCGAGACGAAGACATCGCGGCGGCGCAGGGCCGTGCGCAGCGCATCGAGCGTGCAGAACACATAGGCACCCATGTCGAGGGAGCCATCTTCGCGGGTGATGTGCTTCTGCCAAGCCTTGGCCACGATCTCCTGCGGCGCGTCATCCTCTGGCTTCCGGCGCGGCAGGTTCAGTTGCAGCCACTCCAGACTAGCCGCCACGCCCTTGCCGGCCGGGCTGAAGCCGAAGCGGATGTGCTTGAGCAGGTCGGGCAGGAAGCGGCGCACGCTGCGGTAGCGCGCTTCCAATGCAAGAAAATAGACGTCATCTACCGGGCGGATCAGCGCGTTGACCTCTTCCAGGGCCTTTTCCAGGGTGGTCCTCGGCAGGTCGTTGAACAGCCGGGCGCGCACGTTGTCATCGCTGATCGAGCTGTCCAGCACGACCTTGCACGCGGCGGCGAGCGTCGCGGCCGACCGATCCAGGTCTTTCAGGCTGCGCATGCGGGCTTTCTTGTCGGCCTTCTCCGCGTTGCTGAACAGGTCGCGCAGCAAGGCCTCCAGGACTTCCAGTGCGTCGTCGTGCGCAGTCGCCTCCAGGCAGAGTGCGAAGGCCACCAGTGTCGCCATCCGCCGCGACGCCGGCAGCCGATTAATCGCGGTGACCTTGGCCGTGTTGGCGAAGCGGGCCAGGGCGGCGATACGGCTGGGAGGGATGTGCGCCGCCGCCGGCAAGGTGATGCCGATGCCGCGCACGTCATCGAGCCGGCGCAGTGCCCGAATCAACGCGGGGCCACTGACCATGACCGGGCCGGAGCGCAATTGATCCAGCCGGGAGCTGCGGTTGCCTTCGGCCACCGTCAGCAAGTCTTGCAGTTGCAATCGCTGTTCCTCAGTCACGCTGCGGCCCAGCGTAAACCAGAGGCGTTCTTCGACCCGACTGCGCAACTGGGCGATAAAGCGCTCTAGTTGAGACACACCAGGCAGGAGGACTTTCTGTGTGAACAGCCACGAGGTGGCTCGCTCAAACAGCACTCCCGGCCGGTCGGTGCCCGTCCAGCAGAGGGCATACAGCCAGCGGCTCAAGCGAAAGCCGATGCCCGGATCGGTGAAATGACGATAGCCAAAGCGGTTCTGAATATCGGTGGCATGTATCCAGCGGCGATGATCGCTATAGCGCTGGAGGCAGTCGGGGTCTGGAATCGCCAGTTGTCGGCAAAGCACCTGCAGGACTTCCACCGGCACGGCGGCGGGCTTGTCCGGCAGAACGCCAACGAAGCGGACGGTGGTCAGCAGAACGGCATAACCCAGACGGTTATGGTTACCCCGCAGCACCTGGATGGCTTCACGGTCTTCATCGCTCAGGTGGAAGTAACGTTCCAGCTCTTCACGGCTGGGCGAATCAACATAGCGGCCAAAACCGTCGCGTTGCTCTTGAGTCAGAAAACCGACCGGCATTGATCACAGCACCTCGACGCAGAACACGGCGGGCGTGACGATCCGCGTGCGTTCGATGTGCCCGCGTTGCAGCAGGCCGGCGCGGCGATCACCGGTTACCAGGTAGTCCGCATCGCCCGCCAAGGCCATGGCCAGCAAAAACGAGTCATCCGGATCATCGGCTTCGACCTCGATGGTCAGGCGCTCCAGTACCACAGCCCGTTGCAGGTTATTGATCATGGCGCCCACCTTGGCGGGCTGTAGGATGGCCTGAAGCTTGGGATAGCGGCTGGCTCGACGAATTTCATCGAGTTGCATCCGCGAGGTCACCACCTCGAAACGCGCCGCCCGCCAGGCACGGTAGATCGCATCGGGCGCGCCATGTGGCGAGATCAGGGCGCTGAACAGGATGTTGGTATCCAACACGACCCGCATCAGCGCTTACGTGCCCAGTCGAGCGCTTCGTCAACCGCGTTGGTCAATTCTGCCTCACTCAGATGGGCGTTAGCGGCCTTGGCCTGCTCAGCGCTCAGCTCCAGGATGTGTGCCCGTACCGCTTCTTCGATGAAGCGCGACAGGTCGCCCTTACGGCCGCCGCCCTGGCTGGCCAGAAACATCCGAAGCGACTGGTCGGTGTCGGCCGAGACGGCGACATTCCAGCGAATGGTATTCATAGCGTTCTCCGCTAATAGGTGTTTGTGTGTTTATACGCCAATCACAAAGGGCGATGCAATGGTTCGACAAAACGAAGGTTTTGCCGAACTCTATCGAGGAATGGCTCGGTTCGTTAAGCTCCCCGCGCTACGGTTCAAATAACTGGTACGCTTAATCAAAGTTCAACTATTACTAACGTAGTCGAGTAAACAGTACTTTTGATGAAGATCGGTTATGCGCGAGTGAGCACTCGGGATCAGAAAGCCGACCTACAAGTCGATGCCCTGAAACAGGCCGGGTGCGAACGCATCTACCAAGACATCGCCAGCGGCGCGAAAAGCGCCCGGCCGGAGTTGGACAAACTGCTGGCCAACGTGCGGCCGGGTGATGCCGTGGTGATCTGGAAGCTGGATCGCCTTGGGCGTTCCCTCAAGCACCTGGTCGAGTTGGTCGGCGAGCTGGCAGAGCGCAAGGTCGGCTTACAGAGCCTGAATGACCCCATCGACACCACCCACGCCCAAGGCCGCCTGGTGTTCAACCTGTTCGCCTCGCTGGCGGAGTTCGAGCGCGAGCTGATCCGCGAGCGGACTCAGGCGGGTCTGTCGGCCGCACGGGCGCGTGGCCGGATCGGTGGCCGTCCCAAGGGCCTGCCAGCCAAGGCTGAGGCCACCGCCATGGCGGCCGAAACCCTCTACCGCGAAGGTCGCCTGAGCGTCAGCGCGATCGGCGAGAAGCTGCACATCTCCAAGAGCACGCTGTACAGCTACCTGCGCCACCGTGGTGTCGAGATCGGCGCGTACCAGAAGAGCGCCAGGTCACGCGACCAGCAGCCTTCGGCCGCGTCGCCGGCAGAGCCGCCCGCCGCCGAGCGGGTGGCCACCGTCACCCTGCGCCTCGCGGTGGTGAATAACAGCAAGTTCGTGCGCGGCCGGAAGCGGGCCACGGAGAACATTGAGCGCTACTGCCTGGAGCCCTATGGCATGAAGCGGCTGGATGCCGGCCACTATGAGTTGACCATTCCGTATCGGAGCGACGATGAGCTGGACAAGAGCGTGCATGACCTGCTGACCGAGATCAGCCAGGAGGCCGACATGCGCAACTGTTTTGTCGAGATGGGCGCCTGGGAAGAAGACACCGAAAAGCGTTGGTAGGGCTTACGTTGGTTTTTGGTTCCATTGCTCCCCAAACCCCAGATACCTCCAACAACGTCGACCTCCTGGACGCCGGGGAGGGTCGCTAGGCTTTGAGGAGAAAGCGGTGTGTAGTCAGTAGCCCTCGTGTGTTCCTCTGTTACGCGATTGGGACGATCCAATCCTCAAGCCGGGTACGCGGTCGAACTCTCGGCGGTTGTTGGTGACAACGATCAGCCCCTGAGAGTTGGCGTGCCCGGCGATCATCTGGTCATAAGGGCCGATTTGTTTGCCCAAGCGGGCCAGCTCAACGCGGAGCTGACCAGTGTGGGCGGCAGCCTCCAGAACAAACCCGACAACCAAGCGAGGGTGGATGTCGGGTTTGCGTATTAACGCCCTCACTCTCGAGCGAAATGGCTCTTGAGGGCTCCCAGCGCACTTCGTTGGAACCTGAACTTCCGTTTCGAAGATCCGTAGGGAGCGCCTGGCACGATCAGGCATTCGCCCCGACGTCCATTCACCATTTCTTCCAGCTGGAGTCTGCAATCATCCGAACGCAGTTCGCGGCTGCATTTGATGTGCAGGGAAAATGGATCGCCAACTGGTTCATCGGGAATGGTCTCGTGCTCCCACGGCCCCGGCTGTTTGCATAGGATCAGGCCAACACGCCACATGCGAGCAATCTCTGCCACGTCGACCAGACTTTGCCCTTTAGCGCAGTGGTAGCGCTCATCGAGCACAACCAGGTCTCCCCTTTCAGGTTTCGTAGGGCTCAAATCAAGAGGCCCCACCATGTGTGTTTGAGCCATACGTTCTGGGCAAACGACAAGAGCGCAACGTCCAGGATACTTCAGCGAAATTCGATCCCAGACATCCTGCCAGCCGCACTCAGAGACCTCTCCGACAACTGATGTCGGTTGGTGGTGAAGAAGGCTTACCAGGTGCACCCGGCCGCGGCAGGAAGACAGGTAACGATCAGCAATTAGCAATGCTGAGGTGGACTTTCCTGCTCGAGTTCGCCCCGTTACCGAAATCATGGAGCGTGTCTCAGTAAGAGATACAGTGAATACGCCGCCGGCGTACAGCGGGAGAGCAAACCTGGCCAGCAAAGTCTCGTCATCATCGCAGGCGAGGAACTCCTGGATGCGATGCCAGGGGACCTGAGCGCCATGCGCGGCGGCAGCTTGGTCCAGAGCCTCATGGAGACTGAGCCCCTCTGACTTGGCCAGCTTTTTGGCATCCTTCTTCACCTGGTCGAGGGATGCGCCGGAGGGGAAACGGTTAGAAATGGTCAAAGCATGCTCCTTGGCGGCAATCTTGTGCCACGCCCACTAGACACATTGCCTAGGGCAATGCTTGGAGGAAGAGAAGTATTGAAGCCATGGCCTAATCCGGCCTTCGCCCAAGGTGGGCGTGCGAGCGCTGNCGCTCCACTGCGATACTAACCCAACTCCAGTGCATTTCCAGCGAGGCACCTATGGATGATCCACTTTCCGAACTGCATGCAGACTTCGTGTGGTGCAGGCTTTCTGATTACTGGGGGCCTGTGACCTGGTCGGCCGGGGATGTTTGGATTACAAGGGATGAAGATGGCTGGTGGCTAGACGATGACCGCTCAGCGACGGAAGACCAGGTCAGAGAGCTTCTACAGCGAGCTAGAGGCAAGGTAGAGCTTCATGGCTGCGGCCCCCTGCGCCCCTGGTAGGGTTTGCAACGTAACCTATTGATAATCCTTCCCACCTTGGTGAAGGAGAGGCTGGAAAGCGGACCGCGAAACCAGCCTGGGCCAGCGCCCTTTCACAGTACGATCAGTCCTGAACTGGATGAGGACTGAATCCATGGATCACCTAGACATACATCATCCGCCGGCAGCGACTGAAGACGACTGGCAAGCCCGATGCGGTGTACAGAAGAGCGTGCAAACCGACCGTTATGGTTGCGGGGTAGCGTGTTTAGCGATGGTTACCGGCTGGACATATCAACGAGCTCGGGAGCATTTCGTAAGCCAGGGGCTTGGCAAAAGGAGGCATGGCCGACCGCCCTTCTCTACGAGTTCGGGCGAGATGAGGATGGCGGTGGCCACGGCAGGACTTCTGACAGTGACTCGCCGGTGGCGGGGATGGGCCGATCTTCACGGCCTGGCGATAGTCAAATTGCGCGACATACGTCCCGGAGAAAGGGAACGATGGCACTGGGCGGTGGCGTTTCGACACCCCGAGTTTGAAATCGCAGTCTTCGATCCGCACCGAGAATGGCCGGGGTTCATTCAACCGCCAATGGACACCCTCTGCACCATCTTTGAGGCATTTCAGCCGAAAGGCGAATGGTTGCAGGTCGAGCAGAGCTTCCCCTTAGCACCAGCTGTCATGTGACGTTTATGGTGCATGACTCCCATTCTGACCTGATGGGAGACACTCGTTCTGCAGAGCCTCAAGCCTGGGGCAGCTTCACTACTCCCCACCCACTGCCGCCGGCGAGGACCACTGGCCGGTCAATGTTGGGAAGGTGCAATTCAGGAAAGTCGCAGTAGCGCTCCATTGCACGGGCAAATCGCATGGCCAACTCGAAGCCATTGTCGCGCTGCTCGGGCACAGGAAGAGTCTGGCCCGAGACAATGTCGACCACTACACTCCCCAACGATTTGGAGTTAGACGACAAGGTGAGATGCCATGCGCTCTGCCCTTCAAGGAAGCTGCCGAAGATCGAGGTTTCGACGTCATCGAGCACTCGAAGCTGTGGCTCCCTGAAAAAGACCACTGCCGTTTGTGCCTTCGCTCCCTGCGGTGAAGTGATCCATTCATAAATCGCACAGCTGGTCTGATCAGGGTTCAGCTCAGGGTCAGGCGCCAAGCCAGTCATGAACACAGGGACCGAGCCGAGTTCGGAGTCGCTGAAATAGCCCAACCGTGCGACAGGTAGTCCAAATGGTACGTCGTAGTCACGCCCGTCGCTGAGCTCCAGGTTCCAGCCGAGATGCTGGAACATCGCCATGTACACCCGCTCATTGGTGAAGTGGCAGCCGCGGCGGTAGTTTTCTTCAGTACCAGGAACAAGCGCTCGATTTTCTTGATCCAGAGCGATGAGGATTTTGTCCAACCTAGAGGAAGGCGACTCACCCTCCTGATAAAGGGCCTCTTTGACGGCCGCGCGAAGCGGCACGAGTTCAAATGAGCCCAGGGGATTTGCCCATAAGAAGAAATTGGCAGTGGCCGGCTTCACACCGAACTCGTGGATCAGGATTGAGCGATGTTCTGCAAGAGTCGAAAGCCGAAGTTCCGGATTCAAATCCTCAGTCATGAACACGCAGCTCTGTTCTGGGTTGCAGGCCTCGACCATTGCGTTCCAGTGATGCCACCCTGACAGCCTCAGGAACACTTCACGACTTCGATCTTTCAGGCCTGGAAGGAATCCGGCCAGGCACCCGACCCACGCACGAGCATAGTCCTCCGCAGGGAAGATCATCGGCTTGTCCAGCTGGGGGGCAGATGTATTGGTCTTGATCACAAAAACTCCTAGAGGCGGTGAGCACTCTGCTCACTCGCCATGATTCGACAAGCAGCTCTTCTGCCAGTCCGTGCCGTGAATTCGTACAAAGGCCTCCATTTCAGGAGACAGCGGACTCTCGATCCTGAAGTCTCCATAGGCCTCAAGGAATCTCCCCCACCGTTCTCGCAACAGCCCGCCGCGCCTGTATTTAGGCGCCAGCCAGATCCAGGATAAAGTCCAGGGGCTGCCTGATGGGTTCGTTTCAGTCTCGTAAAGGAATGCACAAGCGCCTGCAATCGTGCCGTCAGCACCAGCTGGAATCAGGTAGCCGTGCCAGTCAACCGTTGCTTTAGTCGACATCGTTCCAGTCCACTGGACAAAGTCGTAGCCAAAATCCGCGCGGAAACGCTGGGCGCGCTTTAATACCTCCTGATGCATCCACATGGGCACAGATGCGTCTACCCGATCGGCGCCAGCGAAACACTTTAGTCTGGCCGCAAACCGCTTGTTCGGGCCCGGGTCCAGTAACCGCTGTGTTTCTCTATGAACCTGACGATGTGCTTCACGCTCATTACGACTGCTGGGCAGGTAGGTCGTACCGCAGTAGGCACAGGTTTTAAGTGCCGAGTTGACGTCACGATATCGGGGCCCGGCTACTTCCAGCGACAACACATCCTCCCCTTGGAGCACCAATGTGAAGCGGTTTCCTAACTCATCCCGGTGGCGCTTGGTCGTTGGAAATGCCGGCTGGCGCTCCACATCTGATCGGAGGACTGTCGTAGTACAGCCGCGGGAAACCTCATAGGTGAGAATGAGGTACTCCGATTCCGTCAGCATGGGCTTGCCTGCCAGGTTGCCCTTTATCGCCTGCACCAGCTGACCAGGTGAGACAGCGAAGCCCAGGCGTTCCATGAAGATCAGCAGAGCAACGGCATCGGCAACGGCATAGCCATCCAACCACAACACATCGTCGTCGAGGCGCCTGGGCTTCCGGCACAAGCTGACTTTAGGGATTCTGAAGTAGGCAGCCAGTGCCTCTGCGTATCGGCCGGCCGCGGCAAACCCGCGGTACTCAGTCGCGATAATCAAATCATCAAAGTCGGATCTCGAAATACCGCCACACTCCAACAGTGCACGCTCAGCCGGAGTTAATCCCATCCGATCATCAAGCCGGGGGCGCTTCTCCGTCAGCAGTTTGTAGATCCGCTGCAACTGATCACTGGAAAGCTTGCCGGTCAAAAGCTACCTCTCGTGTCGCGGCTGTTTGGGGAACAGGCAGTCTAACGACCGCCGGGCAAATTCAAAGGCGAATTCCCCGAGTGGTCACGTGCGGGTAGAAACGGATCAAGCTACTTTGAGGTTAACCATCCCTCAGAGGACCTCCAGATGACAGCCACAAGGAAGAGGCACAGCGCTGCCTGGTTGATCTCTACGGCTTGGATGCTGATGACTACCGCTGCAATGGCGGCAGAGAACCCTACCCAGGGCGACCCATTCTCACCAACCACACTCAAGGACTGGGTATCAGTCATCAGCACCCTGATCACCATGGCCCTGGCGATTTGGGGTATCTGGAGCGGCTTGAGGTCAGCCCGAAATGCGATCCAAGAGAAGCGAAAGGAACACCGTCAGAAGCAGCTTGCCGCTGCACGGGACATGATGAAGGAGATTTTCACAGATCCACTCGCCCGCTCTGCGATGCGAATGATGGACTGGTCAGGCCGGACCTTCACCCATGAAGGCCAGACCTACGTCGTTCACTGGAGGGACCTCAAACCAGCCCTTGTCGTGCATGAGAAGGGGATGGGGTTCAGCAAGCAGCAGGAGTTCATTCGTGACTGCTTTGAGGCCTTCTTCGATCACATGCTGGTGCTCGAGCACTTCCTTGATCAGGACTACCTGCACGAAGCCGACATTGCTGTGCCCTTGGAGTATTACGCCGGGCGCGTCATGTCATTTCCTGATACTTATGACGGGTTCCTGCGGGCTTATGGGTACAGCGAAGCACGCGCATTGATGCAACGCCTTGCGGAAGGCGGAAAATAGGGCCGGCACCAGGGCGAAATCCCACATTTCGTGCAAAGTGCCCTTGCTTACACGGCCTACGATGGGGCTTTGTCCCTTGCTGTCTGCTCTGCAGGAGTCCGCATGAAACTGAAGGCCTCCGCTGGGGCAGAATCACTCCATCGGCGGGGGGAGCAGGATGTCAGAGAAGGGCTCAGGCACCACCACATTGTAGGGTTTCAGCTGTTCGAGGAGCCCTTTGTAGCCGAGCAACGGAATGGTTCGAGCAGGTTCACCAAGGTCGTTGCCAAAGAAGTTTTCCCAGTGCCCCAACAGCACAAGACGCGGTTTGGTCACCCTGAGGAGCCCTGTGGGGTAGTAACTGACTTGATTCCACCCTCCCCCGCAAAGGATCTCGACGTCGACGCGCTTTGAGTCAGAGATTATGGGTGGAAAGCCCCATGGAGGTTCAGCGGCGCTGTCTTGATAGTGAATGCGGTAAACCGGCCGACCATCCTCCCCGAGGAGGTCAATCATCCAGGCCAGAGTTACTTCACCAAGTCTCCAGTCCAGCAGACCAGTCGGCAAATCGTCGAGATCCCAGTCGTACTCACCTGGGATGAAGTTATGGCCGAAGAGGTGCCCGGCATGCATGCTTCTAATAGGCATCACACGGATCGAACCCACGGAATTTGCTCCGTTTACGTCCCCATCAGTGATGACCTTCCCGTCGGAGTAAAACCATGTACCAGGTCGGGAGGGATCACGATGGTCGGTTATCTGCTGCTGACTTGGCACCACCACCGCGCCAGCGCCAAAGATCCGCTGTCCTGAGCTGTTCTTTGCTGCATGAAGAATGTGCTTAACCGTTTCAGACCCGTATACGACCGCTTTCGGAGAGTGCTTATCTACGACCCGCGGCACATCGAGAAGATGATCGTAGTGCGCATGACCCACCAGAAGCATCGTCACGTCTGCTGCAGGCGGCATGTGTCTGTCGACCTTCTCGTTGTCGGCTACCACTCGGGCCGGGGGTATCCCAGGAATGCCGAGGCTGGCCGGGTTGGTGTACGAAGGCGCCAGCAATAGCCCCTCCCCACGCCAATGTATGAGCCAGCCACCTACGCCAAGAAACTGAATCTTCGGCTCATCGCCCCAATGGTGATTCTGAACCGGTAACCCTTCTGAAAGCGGCTCATGAGTACAGCCGACCAGCAAACTCAATCCCAGTACGATCGATAGCCCTCGCATGGTCGGCACCCCTGCTGTCAAGGTTCGAAGCGGTATACGCGGTGGTAGAAGGCCCAAAGCATGGAAAACATCGCGACCAGCAATACCCAGTGGGTTACCTCTGGCTTGAACAATGGCAAGAGGAAACCCAGTTTGAAGTAGTCGATTCCAAGAAGGCATACCAATAGCATGCCAAGGACCAATAGCCCCCTGGGCCCCTTCATCATGCGAAGTGGATGGGCAATAACAGCAGAGAGGGGAACTCCAAGCAGTGCCAAATAGACAACCCAGACCTGCTCCGAAGGGATCGGCTCGTTTAAGAAGCGAAGACCAGCGAAACCCAGTAGCAGCGTCAAGCAGTCCACCAGGTCAGAGACGAAGGCGCGCCTGGTGTAGCCCTTGCCAAGATCATAGTGCCTGACCATCAGCCTGCTGAATTGCAGGCAGTGGTAGCCAATGAACCAGGCAGCCATACACAGAGACCAGCCGTTTGGGGACGCGCTCTCGAGAAATACCCTGGCATGCAAGGCACTAACCGTCCAGACAAGAGCGGCTCCCAGCGCTGCCGGGTAAAGCAACCCTGAAACGAGAAAGTACATGCGGGGACCGACTTCCATGATGCAGCTCCTAGGTAAGAGATGTTCAGCCAGCATTTTGACTGATCATAGAACCTGAGGAGTGAGGAAGTAGGAAGATCGAAAGGAGAGTCGAGGGGGCATGCCCCCTCGCTGGAGGTCATGCTACACGCTGGCGCTGCGCACGACGTTCCTGAATCTCTTGAGCATCGATGCAAAGGCTTGCAGTCGGCGCGACCAAAAGGCGCTTGAGCCCAATCGGCTGCCCAAACTCAGCGCAGTAGCCATAATCTCCTTCTTCGATCCTTTTCAGTGCAGCCTCCACGTCCAGCAACTCTGCCTGGTCCCGCTTCAGCATCCGCATTTCCATCGCGCGCTGCTCTTCCGCGGAGGCAGTATCCGCCGCATCCGGGAGACGCGCCTCGGAGTCATCGCGGAACGCCTCTGCTCGTTGAGCGAGCAGGCCCTGTAGGTGCAGTTTTCGATTGAGAAGAAGTTCCTTGAAGAAAGCCAGTTGCTGGTCGGACATGTAATCCGACTCCGGCGCGGAAAGCAGTTGCTGCTGAGTGAGTAAGGTGGACATAGGCGATTCCTTGTGAAGAGGTGGATGGCCCGAGCTTAACGAGGCCTCTCCCCTCTTCAACTCAAATGCCTCCGCTAAATCCCCGGCTACGCAGTCTTGAACCACAGGACTGCACCGTTATGGTCACCGTCCACACCAGCAGGAGGACATTCATGGAATTCAAAGCGTTGGGCACTGGCCGTTCCACATTCGATGAGCACTACGGGGCGGCAGCCTATTCCCTGGGCGATCAGCTCGGTTTCATTTACTTTCGCTCAACCGGCATCGAGCCGAGCCATTGGGAAAGCCGTATCTATGAGAACGGCCTGGTAGCAATGGCGCCAGTGGCTACTGACACGGCTATCCAGGAGGCATTCGACAAAGTGGATCTCTGTGCCGCGCATGCCAGAGCTTTCTCCAGAGCGATGGAAGCTCTGAGCGCGCATGGTTGCTCCGATGAGGTGCTCTGTTTGCTAACAGCGGCAGAGGGGCAAATTCAGGAGTTGATTTCCGCTGTTTAGCGCTGAAAGAGGCTGCTACCCTTGTCGTGAGAGTCAAGAGGAACGCGCTATGCAAACCACCGTCAAAAGCGCTGCAGAAATCGAAGTCGGCCCATTCCGCTATACCGAACGAGCCTTCCTAGCTACCTTGCTTTGCCTGGCCATCGGAGCGCTGGCGTTGGCATCGATGCTCGGGAGTCACCCCACGAGCGATGCCACCTTGGGCACACGCATGCTGTCAGTGCAGATGATCGCTGCCTACCTGATCGTACCAATCACCAGTGTGGGCGGTTTCCTGTGCCACAGAGCCGGCTCTAAGGCCCTTGCCGGAATGCTCCCCCTTATTGGAGCAGGCTTCTTGGCCGGCGCGCTGGGCGCAAGCTTGATCTGATTTCCCCTTAGGCTCGGCATTGCCGAGCCGTTTTCTTTTTGTGCGGCGCGTCCATGGAATCCAATCGCTGCAGAAGACCAGATTCACTTGGAGGCCACCAGGCCGCCGTTATACTGCTTACTTCACCCCCTGATTTACATGGAGAAATGCGTGAATAAACAAGAACTTATCAACCAAATCGCCGAGTCCGCGGACATCACCAAGGCTGTCGCTGGGAAAGCACTGGATGCGGTGATCGAGTCCGTGACTTCCGCGCTGAAGGCCGGTGACACTGTGACGCTGGTGGGCTTTGGCTCATTTTTGGTAAAGGAGCGCGCTGCGCGCGAGGGTCGCAATCCTCAAACCGGGAATCCTGTCCAGATTGCTGCTGCGAAGATTCCTGGCTTCAAGCCGGGCAAGGCGCTCAAGGACGCGATCAACTGATCGCTCCATCGCAAGACAACCCCGCCCTTCGGCGGGGTTTTTTTTGATATCCCCCAAAAAAGGGGCACTCCCTTTCCATTATTGGATTGAACAAGGATTTCAAGACATGAAATACATCCACACTCCTGAAGCGAAGGCATTCCTGGTCGACGGCAGCACTTGGCCGGCCACCATAAACACTTCGCTCCCCCATTTCCTCGCCAAGGCATCCGGCATGCTCTTTGGCGGCAAGAGCAGCCAGGAGATCCGCCTGGCTGAAGGTCAAGTTCTACCCAAAATTGAGCATGCGCGCAGTCTGGTACTACGCCAGCTCCGCCCATTCCTGTTTGTCGACCCGACAGGGCTGTTCAACGGCATGGAGCCGGTTGCTGCATACGATAAGTCGCTGATCGTCGCAGACCAGGTCCTGGTGGCTGTTGATCTGCTTGAGGACTTCGACATTTTCGTTGGGCTGACCCGTCTGTATCCGGCCTTGGTGAACGATGCTGCGGCCGTGAGAGCCGAACTCGCCAACCAGATTGCCCGTAGCTACAACGGCGTCCACAAGAGCGTACGGAACGTGAATAGCGGCCGCGCGCACCCAAGCGGATGAGCATGACTGATCGAATTCCTGACGGGGCTGAAGCCCTCACCCGCGAACGCGGTACCCTAGTCGATATTGTTTTCCGTGATCCCGCCGGTCCTTGGTCGGTTTGTACCTTCCGGCGGGAAGACAACACCTCCTTCACCGGTACCGGCAATTTCGGCAACGCAATCCTCTATGAGGACTACATCCTGTACGGCAAGCGCGTACCGGATATCGACGGCGCTGATTTCGATGTCAGCCAGTTCACCTCGATGCCACCAGCGAAGGTTGAGTCACTGGTTGGATATCTCAGCGTCCTCACTGGCGTCCCACGCAGTGTTACGAGCAAGGCTGTCCAGCACTTCGGCGAAAGTCTGATTCCAATTCTGGACCAATCACCAGATAGACTCGTGGAAGCTGGAATCTCCCCGCAAGAAGCCCAGGTCTTAGGCCAGGTTTGGGCTGATCAACGAAGTGAGCAACTCGCACTCGCACAGATCGACGTCGAGGGTATTCCGCCGGCGAAGCTGGCAACCCTGCAACGTCGCTTAGGCTATGCCGCGAACCTCAGTGAGGTTCTGAAAGAAGACCCTTATCTGCTCTACGTCCATTTCGAGGACATTCTCTTCACTTCCGCGCTGAACCTCGCGAAAAGGTTTGGAGTGACCAACAACACAGTCTCTGCAGTTAAAGGCGCGGTGGTCGGCGTGCTCCGCCGGGAGGCTTGGCTCGGGCACAGCTACGTTGAAGGTAGGCCGCTCATCGAGTCGGTTATGAAGATGCTTCGACTCACCAAAGATGAGATCAAGCCCCTCATTGCTCAGGCCGTAACCGACCTCGCCATGGCCAAGGTTGTCCACGCCAGCAGCGGACAGCTACAACTCCTGAGCCTGCACGAAGCAGAAACCAAACTGGCCGGCCTCGTGCGGAAATGGGCAGCACTGGACTGCAAAGACGCCGAGGACCTGGTGCCCACCGAAAAGATGGGCACCAAGCTCTTGAAGCCACTGGGCCTTGAAAACGGGACTGCGAAGACGTTGTCAGCAGGACTCCGCTCGCTCTTAGGAGAACGTTTTGCGCTCATCCAGTGCGAAACCCTCTCAGACCAAATGCTGGTTATCAAGGGGCTTCAACTCTTCCTGAAAGCCTTCGGCGCAGACGCCATCTATTCGGCTCTGTTGCAAAAATCGTGAAGCTTGAGCATGCTTGGCGGAGATTGGACGGACGGAACGATGACGGATTTCAAGTGGCGCCATTTCCAGGGTGATGTGATCCTGTGGGCGGTGCGCTGGTATTGTCGCTATCCGATCAGCTATCGCGACCTTGAGGAAATGCTGGCGGAACGCGGCATTTCGGTCGACCATACGACGATCTATCGCTGGGTCCAGTGCTACGCCCCGGAGATGGAGAAGCGGCTGCGCTGGTTCTGGCGGCGTGGCTTTGATCCGAGCTGGCGCCTGGATGAAACCTACGTCAAGGTGCGGGGCAAGTGGACCTACCTGTACCGGGCAGTCGACAAGCGGGGCGACACGATCGATTTCTACCTGTCGCCGACCCGCAGCGCCAAGGCAGCGAAGCGGTTCCTGGGCAAGGCCCTGCGAGGCCTGAAGCACTGGGAAAAGCCTGCCACGCTCAATACCGACAAAGCGCCGAGCTATGGTGCAGCGATCACCGAATTGAAGCGCGAAGGAAAGCTGGACCGGGAGACGGCCCACCGGCAGGTGAAGTATCTCAATAACGTGATCGAGGCCGATCACGGAAAGCTCAAGATACTGATCAAGCCGGTGCGCGGTTTCAAATCGATCCCCACGGCCTATGCCACGATCAAGGGATTCGAAGTCATGCGAGCCCTGCGCAAAGGACAGGCTCGCCCCTGGTGCCTGCAGCCCGGCATCAGGGGCGAGGTGCGCCTTGTGGAGAGAGCTTTTGGCATTGGGCCCTCGGCGCTGACGGAGGCCATGGGCATGCTCAACCACCATTTCGCAGCAGCCGCCTGATCGGCGCAGAGCGACAGCCTACCTCTGACTGCCGCCAATCTTTGCAACAGAGCCC
>NZ_JBQENS010000061.1:0-17665 GCF_052044465.1 Pseudomonas sp. 22490
TCGATGATCTTGGCAACCACGCCGGCGCCAACGGTACGGCCGCCTTCGCGGATCGCGAAGCGCAGGCCATCTTCCATGGCGATCGGAGCGATCAGGGTGACAACCATCTTGATGTTGTCGCCCGGCATTACCATCTCTACGCCTTCCGGCAGCTCGCAGTTACCGGTCACGTCAGTGGTACGGAAGTAGAACTGCGGACGGTAGCCCTTGAAGAACGGGGTGTGACGACCACCTTCTTCCTTGGACAGCACGTACACTTCGCACTCGAACTTGGTGTGCGGCTTGATGGTGCCCGGCTTGGCCAGCACCTGGCCACGCTCTACGTCTTCACGCTTGGTGCCACGCAGCAGGATACCAACGTTCTCACCAGCACGACCTTCGTCGAGCAGCTTGCGGAACATTTCAACGCCGGTGCAGGTGGTCTTGGTGGTCGCCTTGATGCCGACGATTTCCACTTCTTCCTGGACCTTGATGATGCCGCGCTCTACACGACCGGTTACCACGGTACCGCGACCGGAGATCGAGAACACGTCTTCGATCGGCATCAGGAACGGCTGGTCGATGGCACGAACCGGCTCCGGAATGTAAGAGTCCAGGGTCTCTACCAGCTTCTGCACGGCGCTTACGCCGATGCCGTTGTCATCCTTGCCTTCCAGCGCCATCAGCGCGGAACCGATGATGATCGGAGTGTCGTCGCCCGGGAAGTCGTAGGTGTTCAGCAGATCGCGAACTTCCATCTCGACCAGTTCCAGCAGCTCGGCGTCGTCGACCATGTCGGCCTTGTTCAGGAACACGACGATGTAGGGAACGCCTACCTGGCGGGACAGCAGGATGTGCTCGCGGGTCTGCGGCATGGGGCCGTCGGCAGCCGAGCAAACCAGGATCGCGCCGTCCATCTGGGCAGCACCGGTGATCATGTTCTTCACGTAGTCGGCGTGACCGGGGCAGTCAACGTGAGCGTAGTGACGAACAGCGGAATCGTATTCAACGTGCGAGGTGTTGATGGTGATACCGCGGGCCTTTTCTTCCGGCGCGTTGTCGATCTGATCGAAAGCACGAGCGGAACCACCCCAGGTGTCGGAGCAGACCTTGGTCAGTGCAGCGGTCAGAGTGGTCTTGCCATGGTCAACGTGACCGATGGTGCCGACGTTGACGTGCGGTTTGTTACGTTCGAATTTTTCCTTAGCCACGACAGTAAACCTCTTACTTAAAGGGCTGAATCAACCTTGTTTTTTAACCAGCGCTTCGACGATGTTCGACGGAGCTTCGGCGTATTTGGAGAATTCCATGGAGTAGCTCGCGCGACCCTGGGACATGGAACGCACGTCGGTCGCATAACCGAACATCTCACCCAGCGGAACCTCGGCACGAATAACCTTACCGGAAACCGTGTCCTCCATCCCCTGAATCAGACCACGACGACGGTTCAGGTCGCCCATCACGTCACCCATGTAGTCCTCAGGAGTCACCACCTCTACCTTCATGATCGGCTCGAGCACCTTGCCGCCGCCCTTCTGGGCCAGCTGCTTGGTCGCCATGGAAGCAGCGATCTTGAACGCCATCTCGTTGGAGTCGACGTCATGGTAGGAACCATCGAAAACGGTAGCCTTCAGGCCGATGAGCGGATAGCCGGCAACGACGCCGTTCTTCATCTGCTCTTCGATACCCTTCTGGATCGCCGGGATGTATTCCTTCGGAACCACACCGCCCACGACTTCGTTCTCGAACACCAGGCCTTCGGTGATGTTGCCCTTCTCGTCCACGTCCGCGGCCGAGAAACGGATCCAGCAATGACCGAACTGACCGCGACCACCGGACTGGCGAACGAACTTGCCTTCGATCTCCACGTTGTCCTTGGTGATGGTCTCACGGTAGGCAACCTGCGGCTTGCCGATGTTGGCCTCAACGCCGAACTCGCGCTTCATGCGGTCGACGATGATGTCCAGGTGCAGCTCGCCCATGCCGGAGATGATGGTCTGACCGGACTCTTCGTCGGTCTTGACACGGAACGACGGGTCTTCCTGGGCCAGCTTGCCGAGGGCGATACCCATCTTCTCCTGGTCAGCCTTGGTCTTCGGCTCTACAGCGACCGAGATTACCGGCTCGGGGAAGTCCATGCGCTCGAGGATGATCGGCTTCTCGATCGAGCACAGGGTGTCACCGGTGGTGACGTCCTTCATGCCGATCAGGGCAGCGATGTCGCCTGCGCGCACTTCCTTGATCTCTTCACGCTGGTTGGCGTGCATCTGCACCATCCGACCGACGCGCTCTTTCTTGCCTTTCACCGAGTTCAGGACGGAGTCGCCGGAACTCAGGACGCCGGAGTAAACGCGGGCGAAGGTCAGGGTACCGACGAACGGGTCGGTAGCGATCTTGAACGCCAGGGACGAGAACGGTTCGTTGTCGTCGGCATGACGCTCGTCTTCGACGGTCTCGTCGTCCGGGCTGACGCCCTTGATCGCAGGGATCTCGGTCGGAGCCGGGAGGTAGTCGATGACGGCATCGAGAACCAGCGGAACGCCCTTGTTCTTGAACGAGGAACCGCAGACGGCCGGAACGATCTCGCACGCCAGGGTGCGCAGACGCAGGCCTTCCTTGATCTCGGCTTCGGAGAGCTCGCCCTCTTCGAGGTACTTGTTCATCAGCTCTTCATTGGCTTCGGCCGCAGCCTCGACCATGCTGGAACGCCACTCTTCGGCCAGGTCCTTGAGCTCCGCAGGAATTTCTTCCTCGCGGTAGGTCATGCCCTTGTCGTCATCGTTCCAGTAGATGGCCTTCATCTTGATCAGGTCGACCTGACCGACGAAGTTCTCTTCAGCGCCGATGGCGAGCTGGACCGGAACCGGGGTATGACCCAGGCGCTTCTTGATCTGCTCGACGACGCGCAGGAAGTTCGCGCCCTGGCGGTCCATCTTGTTGACGTAGACGATGCGCGGTACGCCGTACTTGTTGGCCTGACGCCATACGGTTTCCGACTGCGGCTCTACGCCGGAGGTGCCACAGAACACCACGACAGCGCCATCCAGTACACGCAGGGAACGCTCCACCTCGATGGTGAAGTCTACGTGGCCGGGGGTGTCGATGACGTTTACGCGATAGTTGTCGTACTGACCGCGCGAGCCCTTCCAGAAGGTGGTAACGGCAGCGGAGGTAATGGTGATACCGCGCTCCTGCTCCTGCACCATCCAGTCGGTGGTCGCAGCGCCGTCATGCACTTCGCCCAGCTTGTGGTTGACGCCGGTATAGAACAGAACCCGCTCCGTGGTGGTGGTCTTGCCCGCGTCAACGTGGGCACAGATACCGATATTACGGTAGCGGTTGATGGGTGTAGTACGGGCCACAATAAGGTCCTCGGGGGTTGGGCAGCGCGATTAGAACCGGTAGTGCGAGAAGGCCTTGTTGGCCTCTGCCATACGGTGCACGTCTTCACGCTTCTTGACTGCTGCGCCCTTGCCTTCAGCGGCATCCAGCAGCTCGCCAGCCAGGCGCAGAGCCATGGACTTCTCGCCACGCTTGCGGGCGAAGTCCACCAGCCAACGCATGGCCAGGGCATTACGACGGGACGGACGGACTTCGACCGGAACCTGGTAAGTCGCACCACCTACGCGGCGGGACTTCACTTCGACCAGCGGAGCGATGGCATCGAGAGCTTTTTCGAAGGTTTCCAGGGGATCGGCCTTGCCGCGTTCCTTCACCTTGTCCAGCGCACCGTAAACGATACGCTCGGCAACGGCTTTCTTGCCGCTTTCCATCACGTGGTTCATGAACTTGGCCAGGATCTGGCTTCCGTATTTCGGATCAGCCAGCACTTCACGCTTGGCCGCTACACGACGTCTTGGCATTGATAAGCCCTCAAACGGTCTTCAGGTTAGCCCGGGACCATAACAGTCAAGTTACGCCCGACCTTACTCTTATCGACTCAGATAAATATAAAAACGCTATTACTTCGGACGCTTGGCGCCGTACTTCGAACGACCCTGCTTACGGTCTTTGACACCCGAGGTGTCCAGCGAACCGCGCACGGTGTGGTAACGCACACCCGGAAGGTCCTTTACACGACCGCCACGGATCAGCACTACGCTGTGCTCTTGCAGGTTGTGACCTTCACCACCGATGTACGAGGAAACCTCGAAACCGTTGGTCAGACGTACACGGCATACCTTACGCAGTGCCGAGTTCGGCTTTTTCGGCGTGGTGGTGTATACGCGGGTGCATACGCCACGACGTTGCGGGCAGTTCTGCAGCGCAGGCACGTCGCTCTTGTCGACCATGCGCTTGCGCGGCTTACGCACCAGCTGGTTGATAGTTGCCATCTATAGCTCCACTGATTGTCTTACGACACACAAACGAAATGACAGAGCATGCGCCCTGCCAATTTTCGGGGTACAAAATAGTAAAGAGGTTCTTGTACACCGTCAAGACAAAGCCCCGGCTATCGGGATAGCCGGGGCTTGTCGTTGATGCTTAGTTACCGCTCGAGTTCAGCGCTTCGGTCAGTGCGGCTTCCGCCTCGCTGGCACTCACACGCTGCGGCTTGCCGAGGTCGCGCTGACGCTTGCGCTCGCTGTGGTAAGCCAGACCGGTACCGGCCGGGATCAGGCGACCCACGACCACGTTCTCTTTCAGACCACGCAGGAAGTCGCGCTTGCCGGTGACCGCCGCCTCGGTGAGGACGCGGGTGGTCTCCTGGAACGACGCCGCGGAAATGAACGACTCGGTCGACAGGGAAGCCTTGGTGATACCCAGCAGAACGCGCTCGTACTTGGCCGGGAACTTGTCCTCGGTACCGAGCTGTTCGTTCTCTTCCAGCACCTGGGTGAGTTCCACCTGGTCGCCTTTGATGAAGCTGGAGTCGCCGGACTCGCTGACTTCGACCTTGCGCAGCATCTGACGCAGGATGGTCTCGATGTGCTTGTCGTTGATCTTCACGCCCTGCAGACGGTAGACGTCCTGGATCTCGTTGACGATGTACTTCGCCAGCGAGCTCACGCCCAGCAGGCGCAGGATGTCGTGCGGGTTGCTCGGACCGTCGGAGATGACTTCGCCGCGGTTCACCTGTTCGCCTTCGAACACGTTCAGGTGACGCCACTTCGGAATCAGCTCCTCGTACGGATCGCTGCCATCGTTCGGCGTGATGACCAGGCGGCGCTTGCCCTTGGTCTCCTTGCCGAAGGAGATGGTGCCGCTGATTTCCGCCAGGATCGAAGGCTCTTTCGGACGACGAGCCTCGAACAGGTCGGCAACGCGCGGCAGACCACCGGTGATGTCACGGGTCTTCGAGGTTTCCTGCGGGATACGCGCGACAACGTCACCGATGCTCACCTTGGCGCCGTCGGTCAGGTTGACCAGGGCGTTGGCCGGCAGGAAGTACTGCGCCGGTACGTCGGTACCCGGCAGCAGCAGGTCCTTGCCCGCGGCATCGATCAGCTTCACGGCCGGACGGATGTCCTTGCCGGCAGCCGGACGGTCCTTCGGATCCATCACTTCGATGTTGGTCAGGCCGGTCAGTTCGTCGGTCTGACGCTTGACGGTGATGCCCTCTTCCATGCCCACGAAGGCCACGGTACCGTCCACCTCGGTGACGATCGGGTGGGTGTGCGGGTCCCACTTGGCGACGATAGCGCCCGGGTCGACCTTGTCACCTTCCTTGACCGAGATCACCGCGCCGTACGGCAGCTTGTAGCGCTCGCGCTCGCGACCGAAGTCGTCGGCAACCGCCAGTTCGCCGGAACGGGAAACCGCGACCAGCGCGCCGTCGGCACGAACCACATGCTTCAGGTTGTGCAGGCGGATGGTGCCGCCGTTCTTCACCTGGACGTTGTCGGCCGCGGAGGTCCGGCTGGCCGCACCGCCGATGTGGAAGGTACGCATGGTCAGCTGGGTGCCCGGCTCACCGATGGACTGGGCAGCGATGACACCGACCGCCTCGCCGATGTTGACGCGATGGCCACGGGCCAGGTCGCGGCCGTAGCACATGGCGCAGATGCCATGACGGGTTTCGCAGGTGATCGGGGAACGCACCACCACTTCGTCGACGCTCATCACTTCGAGGAAGTCGACCCACTTCTCGTCGATCAGGGTGCCGGCCGGCACGATGACCTCGTCGCTGCCCGGCTTGAACACGTCGCGCGCGATCACACGGCCGAGCACGCGCTCGCCGAGCGGTTCTACCACGTCGCCGCCTTCGATGTGCGGCGACATCAGCAGGCCGTGCTCGGTACCGCAATCGATCTCGGTCACTACCAGATCCTGGGCCACGTCGACCAGACGACGGGTCAGGTAACCGGAGTTCGCGGTCTTCAGCGCGGTATCCGCCAGACCCTTACGAGCACCGTGGGTGGAGATGAAGTACTGGAGTACGTTCAGGCCTTCCCGGAAGTTCGCGGTGATCGGGGTCTCGATGATCGAGCCGTCCGGCTTGGCCATCAGGCCGCGCATACCTGCCAGCTGACGGATCTGGGCCGCGGAGCCCCGCGCACCCGAGTCAGCCATCATGTACATGGAGTTGAAGGACTCCTGGTCGACTTCCTTGCCCTCGCGATCGACGACCTTCTCTTTCGAGAGGTTGGCCATCATCGCCTTGGACACTTCGTCGTTGGCCTTCGACCACAGGTCGATCACCTTGTTGTACTTCTCGCCCTGGGTTACCAGGCCGGAGGCGTACTGGCTCTCGATCTCCTTCACTTCGTCGGTGGCGGCGTTGATGATCCGCGCCTTCTCGTCCGGGATGACGAAGTCGTTGACGCCGATGGACACGCCGGAAATGGTCGAGTAGGCGAAACCGGTGTACATCAGCTGGTCGGCGAAGATGACGGTGTCCTTCAGACCCACCACGCGATAGCAGTGGTTGATCAGCTTGGAGATCGCCTTCTTCTTCATCGACTGGTTGACCACGTCGAACGGCAGGCCGGCCGGAACGACCTGGAACAGCAGCGCGCGGCCGACGGTGGTGTCGACGATACGGGTATTGGCGGTCAGTTGGCCGTCTTCACCCTTGATCTTTTCGTTGATGCGCACTTTCACGCGAGCGTGCAGGGACGCCTGGCCGCTGCGGTAGGCGCGGTCGACTTCCTGCAGGTCGGCGAAGGCCATGCCCTCGCCCTTCGCGTTGATCGCTTCACGGGTCATGTAGTACAGACCCATTACCACGTCCTGCGACGGAACGATGATCGGCTCGCCGTTGGCGGGCGACAGGATGTTGTTGGTGGACATCATCAGCGCGCGCGCTTCCAGCTGGGCCTCGAGGGTCAGCGGAACGTGGACGGCCATCTGGTCACCGTCGAAGTCGGCGTTGTACGCGGCGCAGACCAGCGGGTGCAGCTGGATCGCCTTGCCTTCGATGAGGACCGGCTCGAACGCCTGGATGCCCAGACGGTGCAGGGTCGGCGCACGGTTCAGGAGAACCGGATGCTCGCGGATGACTTCGGCGAGAACGTCCCAGACCTCGGGCAGCTCGCGCTCGACCATTTTCTTGGCGGCCTTGATGGTGGTGGCCATACCACGACCTTCCAGCTTGCCGAAAATGAACGGCTTGAACAGCTCCAGGGCCATCTTCTTCGGCAGACCGCACTGGTGCAGGCGCAGGGTCGGGCCCACGGTGATCACGGAACGACCGGAGTAGTCCACGCGCTTGCCGAGCAGGTTCTGACGGAAGCGACCTTGCTTGCCCTTGATCATGTCGGCCAGCGACTTCAGCGGACGCTTGTTCGAGCCGGTGATGGCGCGACCGCGACGGCCGTTGTCGAGCAGGGCGTCGACGGCTTCCTGCAGCATGCGCTTTTCGTTGCGCACGATGATGTCCGGAGCAGCCAGGTCGAGCAGGCGCTTCAGACGGTTGTTACGGTTGATCACCCGACGATACAGGTCGTTCAGGTCGGAAGTCGCGAAGCGACCGCCATCCAGCGGAACCAGCGGACGCAGGTCCGGCGGCAGCACCGGCAGGACGGTCAGGACCATCCACTCAGGCTTGTTGCCGGAGCCCTGGAAGGCTTCCATCAGCTTCAGGCGCTTGGACAGCTTCTTGATCTTGGTTTCCGAGTTGGTCTGCGGAATCTCTTCGCGCAGGCGGCCGATCTCGTGCTCCAGGTCGATGGCGTTGAGCAGTTCGTGAACGGCTTCGGCGCCCATGCGAGCATCGAAATCGTCACCGAACTCTTCGAGGGCCTCGAAGTATTGCTCGTCGTTCAGCAGCTGGCCCTTTTCCAGGGTGGTCATGCCCGGATCGATCACCACGTAGCTCTCGAAATAGAGCACGCGCTCGATATCGCGCAGGGTCATGTCCAGCAGCAGGCCGATACGGGACGGCAGCGACTTCAGGAACCAGATGTGGGCAACCGGCGAAGCCAGCTCGATGTGGCCCATGCGCTCGCGGCGCACCTTGGCCAGGGCGACTTCCACGCCGCACTTCTCGCAGATCACACCGCGGTGCTTGAGGCGCTTGTACTTGCCGCACAGGCACTCGTAGTCCTTCACCGGGCCGAAGATCTTGGCGCAGAACAGGCCGTCGCGCTCCGGCTTGAAGGTACGGTAGTTGATGGTTTCCGGCTTTTTAACTTCGCCGAAAGACCAGGAACGAATCATCTCGGGCGAAGCCAGGCCAATACGGATGGCATCGAACTCTTCGATTTGACCCTGGTTTTTCAACAGATTAAGCAAGTCTTTCAAGGCCTTTCCTCCTCACGGACCCGGTGCGACCGGCCTTGACCAGCCGCACCGTCTAGCGTCACGTGTTATTCGGTTTCCAGTTCGATGTCGATGCCGAGCGAACGGATCTCTTTGATCAGAACGTTGAAGGACTCGGGCATGCCGGCCTCCATGCGGTGATCGCCGTCCACGATGTTCTTGTACATCTTGGTCCGGCCGTTCACGTCGTCCGACTTGACCGTCAGCATTTCCTGCAGGGTGTACGCCGCGCCATAGGCTTCCAGCGCCCACACCTCCATCTCACCGAAGCGCTGACCACCGAACTGTGCCTTACCACCCAGCGGCTGCTGGGTAACCAGGCTGTACGAGCCGGTGGAACGGGCGTGCATCTTGTCGTCCACCAGGTGGTTCAGCTTGAGCATGTACATGTAGCCGACGGTGGTCGGACGCTCGAACTGGTTGCCGGTACGGCCGTCGAACAGACGCATCTGGCCGCTTTCCGGCAGGTCGGCCAGCTTCAGCATGGCCTTGATCTCGCGTTCCTTGGCGCCATCGAACACCGGGGTCGCCATCGGTACGCCACCGCGCAGGTTCTTGGCCAGCGCGAGGATCTCGTTGTCGCCCAGCTCGTCGAGGTTTTCCTCGCGACCGCCGATCTCGTTGTAGATCTCGTGCAGGAACTTACGCAGTTCGGCGACCTTGCGCTGCTCTTCGAGCATGCGGTTGATCTTCTCGCCCAGCCCCTTGGCCGCGAGGCCCAGGTGGGTTTCGAGGATCTGACCGACGTTCATACGCGACGGTACGCCCAGCGGGTTGAGGACGATGTCGACCGGGGTGCCGTTGGCATCGTGCGGCATGTCTTCCACCGGCATGATCACCGAGACCACACCCTTGTTACCGTGACGGCCGGCCATCTTGTCGCCCGGCTGGATGCGACGCTTGATCGCCAGGTAGACCTTGACGATCTTCAGCACGCCCGGAGCCAGGTCGTCGCCCTGCTGCAGCTTGCGCTTCTTGTCCTCGAACTTGTCGTCCAGGAGCTGGCGACGATCGCTGATGTAGGCCTGGGCCTTCTCCAGCTGTTCGTTCAGGGCGTCGTCGGCCATGCGCAGCTTGAACCACTGGCCGCGCTCGAGACCGTCGAGGTAGTCGTCGGTGATCTCCGTGCCCTTCTTCAGCGCCGGGCCACCTTCAGCCTTGGCACCGACCAGGGCGGCACGCAGACGCTCGAAGGTCGCGCCTTCGACGATGCGGAACTCTTCGTTCAGGTCCTTGCGGATCTGGTCGAGTTGCATCTTCTCGATGGACAGCGCGCGGGAATCGCGCTCGACGCCGTCGCGGGTGAAGACCTGAACGTCGATGACGGTACCCTTGGTGCCGGTCGGCACACGCAGGGAGGTGTCCTTCACGTCGGACGCCTTCTCACCGAAGATCGCGCGCAGCAGCTTCTCTTCCGGAGTCAACTGGGTCTCGCCTTTCGGAGTGACCTTGCCGACCAGGATGTCGCCGGCCTGCACTTCGGCGCCGACGTAGACGATACCGGCTTCGTCCAGCTTGTTCAGCGCGGCCTCGCCCACGTTCGGGATGTCCGCGGTGATTTCCTCTGGGCCGAGCTTGGTGTCACGAGCGACGCAGGTCAGTTCCTGGATGTGGATCGTGGTGAAACGATCTTCCTGGACCACGCGCTCGGACAGGCAGATGGAGTCTTCGAAGTTGAAGCCGTTCCAGGGCATGAACGCTACGCGCATGTTCTGGCCCAGGGCCAGTTCGCCCATGTCGGTGGACGGACCGTCGGCCAGGATGTCGCCGCGCGCGACCACGTCACCCTTGCTCACCAGCGGACGCTGGTTGATGCAGGTGTTCTGGTTGGAACGGGTGTACTTGGTCAGGTTGTAGATGTCGACACCCGCTTCGCCGGTCTCGACTTCGTCATCCGCCACGCGAACCACGACACGGCTGGCATCGACCGAGTCGATCACACCGCCACGGCGAGCCACGACGCAGACGCCGGAGTCGCGCGCCACGTTGCGCTCCATGCCGGTACCCACCAGCGGCTTGTCGGCACGCAGGGTCGGCACGGCCTGACGCTGCATGTTCGAGCCCATGAGTGCGCGGTTGGCGTCATCGTGCTCGAGGAACGGAATCAGCGAGGCAGCGACGGAAACGACCTGCTTCGGCGACACGTCCATCAGGGTCACGTCTTCCGGCGCCTTCACGGTGAATTCGTTCAGGTGACGCACGGCCACCAGCTCGTCCACCAGTTGACCCTTCTCGTTGAGGGTCGCCGAAGCCTGGGCGATGACGTGGTCGGCTTCTTCGATCGCCGACAGGAACACGATCTCGTCGGTTACCAGGCTGTCCTTGACCACGCGGTACGGGCTCTCGAGGAAGCCGTACTTGTTGGTGCGGGCGTAGGTCGCCAGGGAGTTGATCAGACCGATGTTCGGACCTTCAGGGGTTTCGATCGGGCACACGCGGCCGTAGTGGGTCGGGTGTACGTCACGAACCTCGAAGCCCGCACGCTCACGGGTCAGACCGCCCGGGCCGAGCGCGGAGACGCGGCGCTTGTGGGTGATCTCGGAAAGCGGGTTGTTCTGGTCCATGAACTGCGACAGCTGGCTCGAACCGAAGAACTCCTTGATCGCGGCAGCCACCGGCTTGGCGTTGATCAGGTCCTGCGGCATCAGGCCTTCGCTTTCGGCCATGGACAGGCGTTCCTTGACCGCGCGCTCGACACGCACCAGGCCCACGCGGAACTGGTTTTCGGCCATTTCGCCGACGCAACGGACGCGACGGTTGCCCAGGTGGTCGATGTCATCGACGATGCCCTTGCCGTTACGGATGTCGACGAGGGTCTTGAGCACATCGATGATGTCTTCCTTGCTCAGGACGCCGGGACCTTCGATCTCGGTACGACCGATACGGCGGTTGAACTTCATCCGGCCTACGGCCGACAGGTCGTAACGCTCGGCGCTGAAGAACAGGTTGCCGAACAGGGTCTCGGCAGCTTCCTTGGTCGGCGGCTCGCCCGGACGCATCATCCGGTAGATCTCGACCAGGGCTTCCAACTGGTTGCTGGTGTTGTCGATCTTCAGGGTGTCGGAGATGAACGGACCGCAGTCGATGTCGTTGGTGTACAGGGTCTCGATGCGCACGACCTGGGCCTTGGCCACCTTGGCCAGGAGGTCGAGGGTCAGCTCGGTGTTGCACTCGGCGATGATCTCGCCGGTAGCCGGATGCACGATCGCCTTGGCGATGGTACGGCCGATCAGGTAGTCGAACGGCACTTCCAGCTGGCTCACGCCAGCCTTTTCCAGCTGGTTGATGTGGCGGGCAGTGATACGACGCCCCTGCTCCACGATCACCTTGCCGCTGCCATCCTTGATGTCGATGCTCGCGACTTCACCGCGCAGGCGCTGCGGGACCAGTTCCAGATTCAGGGTCTCGCCCTTGATGTGGAAGACGTTGGTCGCGTAGAAGGCGTTGAGGATCTCTTCGGTGCTGTAGCCGAGCGCGCGCAGCAGTACCGAGGCCGGCAGCTTGCGGCGACGGTCGATACGGACGAACACGCAGTCCTTCGGATCGAACTCGAAGTCCAGCCAGGAACCGCGGTAAGGAATGATCCGCGCGGAGTACAGCAGCTTGCCGGAGCTGTGGGTCTTGCCACGGTCGTGGTCGAAGAACACGCCCGGGGAACGGTGCAGCTGGGAGACGATGACACGCTCGGTACCGTTGATGATGAAGGTACCGTTCTCGGTCATCAGGGGGATTTCCCCCATGTAGACTTCTTGTTCCTTGATGTCCTTGATCGCCTTGTTCGACGACTCGCGGTCGAAGATGATCAGGCGAACTTTCACGCGCAGCGGTACGGCGAAGGTCACGCCGCGCAGCACGCACTCCTTGACATCGAATGCCGGCTCACCCAGACGGTAGCCGACGTATTCCAGGGCAGCATTGCCGGAATAGCTGATAATCGGGAAAACGGACTTGAAGGCCGCGTGCAGACCGATATCGCGGAACTGCTCCTTGGTTGCGCCAGCCTGCAGGAATTCGCGATAGGAATCCAGCTGGATGGCCAGCAAATACGGCACATCCATGACGTCCGGCAACTTGCTAAAGTCCTTGCGGATACGTTTTTTCTCAGTGTATGAGTAAGCCATCAGCGTTCCCCAGCTTGGTCACCTGCTTGTTTGGCGTCTCCGACGGGAGCAGCCGGAAAATCTTGCAGACCCCTTGGCCTGCATTGCCCACTCGGGGCACTTTCACGTCTTGGGTGGAACGCCCGAGGCGAGTCCACCCAGAACGGAAAAAGGCCGGTGGCAAAAGCCACCAGCCATCAGCCTTTCGCTTGACGCTCGGGCTGTAGACGCAAGGTCGTCGCTTACTTGAGCTCGACTTTGGCGCCTGCTTCTTCCAGGGCTTTCTTGGCGGCTTCGGCTTCTTCTTTCGAAGCGCCTTCCTTCACCACGCCCGGAGCGCCGTCTACGACGGCCTTGGCTTCTTTCAGACCCAGACCGGTCAGTTCGCGAACGACCTTGATCACGTTCACTTTCTTGTCGCCAGCTTCGGCCAGGACGATGGTGAACTCGGTCTGCTCTTCGGCAGCGGCAGCAGCCGGGCCAGCAGCGGCAACGGTAGCGGCAGCAGCGGTAACGCCGAACTTCTCTTCCATCGCCTTGATCAGTTCGACCACTTGCATGACGGACATTTCGGATACGGCGTTGATGATGTCTTCGTTGGTCAGAGCCATGACTCTAATTCCTGTATTGGGGGACGGCCTGCGGCCATCGTATTAAACAAATAAGATTGAAAGCGCTTGCGAGCCGACTTAGGCGGCAGCAGCTTCTTTCTGGTCGCGAATGGCCGCCAGAGTACGAGCCAGCTTGCTGGTAGCGCCTTGAATCACGCTCATCAGCTGCGATACGGCTTCGTCGTAGGTCGGCAGGCTTGCCAGTACGTCGATCTGATTGGCTGCGAGGAACTGACCCTCGAAGGCAGCCGCCTTGATCTCGAACTTGTCCTGACCCTTGGCGAACTCACGGAAGATACGAGCGGCAGCGCCCGGATGTTCGTTGGAGAAAGCGATCAGGGTCGGGCCTTTGAACACGTCGTTGAGCACGTCGAACTGGGTGCCTTCAACGGCGCGCTTGAGCAGGGTGTTACGTACGACTTTCACGTACACACCAGCTTCGCGGGCCTCTTTACGGAGTCCGGTCATGGCGCCTACGGTCACGCCACGGGCATCGGCCACGACAGCGGACAGGGCAGCTTTGGCAGCCTCGTTGACTTCAGCGACGATGGCCTTCTTGTCTTCGAGTTTAATTGCCACGGGTTTACTCCTGGATGTTACCGTTTCGTCCAGCCGGGGCCGGACGTCGTTTTGGTGTCTGATTCGGTAACCGAATCGGGAGCACCATCTGCGTAGGCTTGTGGTTTAAGGCTTGCGCCACCTACGGTCTTGGATAGCCCCCGCCAGGCAGGGACCCCAATACCTGTGCAGCGGGCAGAACCCGCTGCACGATTTCACTTAGGCTTCCAGGGAAGCCAGGTCGATCTGCAGGCCCGGACCCATGGTGGTGCTCAGGGTCACGCGCTTGACGTACACGCCTTTCGACGAGGACGGCTTCAGGCGCTTCAGGTCGGCCAGCAGCGCTTCAACGTTCTGCTGCAGCTTGGCCGGCTCGAAATCGACCTTACCGACGGAGCTGTGGATGATGCCGTTCTTGTCGGTACGGAAACGTACCTGACCAGCCTTGGCATTCTTCACGGCGGTAGCGACGTCCGGAGTCACGGTGCCGACTTTCGGGTTCGGCATCAGACCACGCGGGCCGAGGATCTGGCCCAGCTGACCGACGACACGCATGGCATCCGGGGAAGCGATGACGACGTCGTAGTTCAGGTCGCCGCCTTTCATTTCGGCAGCCAGCTCGTCCATACCCACCTTGTCGGCGCCGGCAGCCAGAGCGGCTTCGGCAGCCGGACCTTGGGTGAAGACGGCAACGCGGACGCTCTTGCCGGTGCCGTTCGGCAGGACGGTGGCGCCACGAACGACCTGGTCGGATTTACGCGGATCGACGCCGAGGTTCACGGCAACGTCCACGGACTCCTTGAACTTGATGGTGGACAGCTCGGCCAGCAGCTTGGCGGCCTCTTCGAAGCTGTACTGCTTGCCGGCAACTACTTTCTCGGCAATCGCCTTCTGGCGCTTGGTCAGCTTAGCCATTACACACCCTCCACGTTCAGGCCCATGCTGCGCGCGGAGCCAGCGATGGTACGTACAGCAGCGTCCAGATCAGCAGCGGTCAGGTCAGCCTGCTTGGTCTTGGCGATCTCTTCCAGCTGGGCACGGGTAACGGTGCCGACTTTCTGGGAGTTCGGACGAGCGGAGCCGCTGGTGATGCCAGCTGCTTTTTTCAGCAGGACGGCAGCCGGGGTGCTCTTGGTTTCGAAGGTGAAGCTACGGTCGCTGTAAACGGTGATGATCACAGGAGTCGGCAGGCCCGGCTCTTGGCCTTGGGTCTTGGCGTTGAACGCCTTGCAGAATTCCATGATGTTCACGCCGTGCTGACCCAGGGCAGGGCCGACCGGCGGCGACGGGTTGGCCTGACCGGCCTTTACTTGCAGCTTGATATAAGCCTGGATTTTCTTAGCCATTTGCTACTCCAAATTCGGGTACAAGCGCCTGAAGGCTCCCCGGTTGCTTTCGCGTTTATCCCAGTGACGACAAAACCCCGCAGCCTTGGGCTGCGGGGTGAGGGATGCGTTTTCAGTTAGACCTTTTCGACCTGACTGAACTCCAGCTCCACCGGGGTAGAGCGGCCAAAGATGAGCACGGCCACTTGGATCCGGCTCTTCTCGTAGTTAACTTCTTCGACGACACCATTGAAGTCGGCGAAAGGACCATCGATGACACGAACGGTCTCACCCGGCTCGAACAGGGTCTTCGGCTTGGGCTTGTCGCCGCTATCGGCCACGCGACGCAGGATTGCATCAGCCTCACGATCGGTGATCGGAGCCGGCTTGTCGGCAGTCCCGCCGATGAAGCCCATGACACGCGGGGTATCCTTCACCAGGTGCCAGGTACCTTCGTTCATTTCCATCTGAACCAGCACATAGCCAGGGAAGAATTTGCGCTCGCTCTTGCGCTTCTGGCCGTTCCGCATCTCCACCACTTCTTCGGTGGGAACCAGAATCTCGCCGAACTCTTCTTCCATGCCAGCAAGCTTGACACGCTCGATCAGCGAGCGCATGACATGCTTCTCGTAGCCCGAGTATGCATGCACAACGTACCAACGCTTAGCCACGGCGCACCCTTAACCTACAATCATGGAAACCAACCAACCCAGCAGGGAATCGAGCCCCCACAGCAGCAGCGCCATTACCAGCACTACCGCGACCACGATCAGCGTGGTCTGAGTTGTTTCTTGACGACTCGGCCATACGACCTTGCGAATCTCGACGCGCGCTTCCTTAGCAAGACTAAAGAAGGCCTGCCCCTTGGCCGTTTGCAGAGCCAGGAAGGCAGCGATCACCGCCAGAACGAGAATACCGAGAACGCGATACAGGATTGGTTGAGCCGAAAAGTACTGATTGCCCACAACGGCAACCACAACCAGAACGGCAACCAAGAGCCATTTCAAGAGATCAAAACGTGATTCTTTGGCTTCTGCCTTGGCATTCATCTGTTAGGAATCTCGTGAAGAAAAGCCAGATTTACTTGGGAAATCTGGCAGGCCAGGAGGGAATCGAACCCCCAACCTGCGGTTTTGGAGACCGCCGCTCTGCCAATTGAGCTACTGGCCTGAAGCAAAATCAGGCCGACCATTATGCCGGCCTGAGAGGGGAAGATCAACCGATATTATTCGATGATCTTGGCAACCACGCCGGCGCCAACGGTACGGCCGCCTTCGCGGATCGCGAAGCGCAGGCCATCTTCCATGGCGATCGGAGCGATCAGGGTGACAACCATCTTGATGTTGTCGCCCGGCATTACCATCTCTACGCCTTCCGGCAGCTCGCAGTTACCGGTCACGTCAGTGGTACGGAAGTAGAACTGCGGACGGTAGCCCTTGAAGAACGGGGTGTGACGACCACCTTCTTCCTTGGACAGCACGTACACTTCGCACTCGAACTTGGTGTGCGGCTTGATGGTGCCCGGCTTGGCCAGCACCTGGCCACGCTCTACGTCTTCACGCTTGGTGCCACGCAGCAGGATACCAACGTTCTCACCAGCACGACCTTCGTCGAGCAGCTTGCGGAACATTTCAACGCCGGTGCAGGTGGTCTTGGTGGTCGCCTTGATGCCGACGATTTCCACTTCTTCCTGGACCTTGATGATGCCGCGCTCTACACGACCGGTTACCACGGTACCGCGACCGGAGATCGAGAACACGTCTTCGATCGGCATCAGGAACGGCTGGTCGATGGCACGAACCGGCTCCGGAATGTAAGAGTCCAGGGTCTCTACCAGCTTCTGCACGGCGCTTACGCCGATGCCGTTGTCATCCTTGCCTTCCAGCGCCATCAGCGCGGAACCGATGATGATCGGAGTGTCGTCGCCCGGGAAGTCGTAGGTGTTCAGCAGATCGCGAACTTCCATCTCGACCAGTTCCAGCAGCTCGGCGTCGTCGACCATGTCGGCCTTGTTCAGGAACACGACGATGTAGGGAACGCCTACCTGGCGGGACAGCAGGATGTGCTCGCGGGTCTGCGGCATGGGGCCGTCGGCAGCCGAGCAAACCAGGATCGCGCCGTCCATCTGGGCAGCACCGGTGATCATGTTCTTCACGTAGTCGGCGTGACCGGGGCAGTCAACGTGAGCGTAGTGACGAACAGCGGAATCGTATTCAACGTGCGAGGTGTTGATGGTGATACCGCGGGCCTTTTCTTCCGGCGCGTTGTCGATCTGATCGAAAGCACGAGCGGAACCACCCCAGGTGTCGGAGCAGACCTTGGTCAGTGCAGCGGTCAGAGTGGTCTTGCCATGGTCAACGTGACCGATGGTGCCGACGTTGACGTGCGG
>NZ_JBQENS010000062.1:0-17577 GCF_052044465.1 Pseudomonas sp. 22490
GCTTCGACGCAGGGCGATGCGGACGCCAAGAGCTTGCAGACGGGAGCCTGGGTGGCGGGGAATGCCACCCAACACAACTACCTCAGTCATTGGCAGGAGGAGAAGAAGCGGCAGGAGGTCGATGGCTGCAAGGACAAACCGCTCTGCAAAACCGGAATAGAAGCCAAATGGGCAATTATTTCGGCCCAGCAGGATGTCGGTATCGTCGTAGGTGTTGGAGGAGGCATTGGTCTTTCGACAGCTGAAACCGCAGTGGGTGTTTATGAGCTGGTCAAGAACTGGAGGGAAACCTATGCAGCTCTGGAGCAGTTGGCCACTTCGCCAGAGTTTCGGCAGCAGTTTGGCGATAACTACCTGAAGGGGCTGGAAGAGCGCGCCGCATTCTTGACCCAGGCATACGAGGATGCCGGCTGGCAAGGTTCGGTCACAGCTGGTGTCGAGGGCGGTAGGTTCGCTGCGGAACTTGTTGGCGTTCTGACGGCAGTGAAAGGTGGCGCGCAGATAACCGCCAAGCTGCCAACAGCAGCCAAGAACCTGGTCAACGCGATTGCGGAGTCACCTGTTTCCGGTAGTATGAGTTCGCAGCTCGGGGCAGTGGGGGACTTGGGTCGGCTGGGTGGGGGTGCAAAAGGGACTACTCCCACTGTAACTGCCGAAGGGCGTATTGGTAACTCTGTATTTACCGACGTTAACCAAACTGCCAGGCCTGCCGCTCAAGCGAATCCCAATCAGCCGACTTTGATTGCGGACCGAGTGGATGCAAAGATTGCGGTTAATGGAAAACCTCACCCGAATGGAAATATGGCGGATGCTCATGCCGAAATTGGAGTTATTCAGCAAGCATATAATGCAGGGAAAACCACTGGTGCAGATATGGCCTTGAAGGTTGAAGGTAAAGCTGTTTGCAGCTATTGCCGTGGTGATATCGCGGCAGCGGCAGAAAAGGCTGGTTTGAACTCTCTACAGATAAACGAAGTGACTACAGGAAAAACTCTATATTGGAAGCCTGGTATGCGGTCTTTGAGGGAGCTTGAATGATGGCTGCTTTCTCGCTGTCTTGGGTTTTTGGCGTGGGTGCTCAAGCTAAGGGGGGAAGGAATAGATTTCCCTCTTGGGATGATGTCCTCTCTTGTCTAGAGCTAATCAGAGAAGGTAAAGGTTCGGTCACTCTTGAACTTATTTCCAAGACGGCTGTGGGGCCGCAGTCGCTACAAGTACAGTCTGAAGGCGGAAAGTATGTCGTCTCTTTGGGGGAAGACGATGGGGTGGACTATATTGTTCGATCTTATAGAAATTTAAAGCTGCAAGGCATACCCTTCGAAGTGTTGGGGGATGTTTGGGATGGCGTCTTGATATGCGATGAATTTTCTATACTGAAAAATATATTTGAAGAATTCTTCCTAACAGGTGACGTCAGTAAGGAGCTTCTCAATTAAGATTTTTTCTTAATAAAAACTCCAGCCAAGACCATAAAATGATAGCTATGACTTGATCTGACATTATTGTTGCTCGAAGAGAGCGAAAGACCATAAAGGGGACAGATTTATTTTCCCTACTCTAATTCTCTGAGCAGAGAGGCTCCAGTGCAGACACCGTAAGGAGGCTCCGCGATGCCCTAGGTAAGGACGATTGGTTTAGCGAGTTATTCGCTTTGAGTGGTTTGGCGTGGGCGGTTGCTGAAATTATAGTAGTAAAAATAAATCTGTCCCCTTTTTCCTTAGAGTCGGTTGAAATAACCGGTGCGAAGGTTTCCAATAAAATCACAGATGCTCGTTTCCCTGGGATTGTTGAGTACAGCTATCAGTTGCCTAGAACTAACACTAAGGGCGAATTTATTGGTGGGTATAAGTCTGTATCCACGAAAACGACTTACGACCCCAAAATTCTGCCAGATAGTAAAGTGGCTGATATGTCTAGTCGTGCGGCAGTCCAGGCGGAATCTGTATTCAAAGCCAATCCGGCCTTGAGGGAAACTAGTATCAAGGTTGATGGCTATTACTTCCAGGTGACACGTAACAGCAAGACTGGCGAAATAACAAATTCCTTCATCGCTATGCCTCCGAGGATAAAATGATGGCTTGTTTGTCTTGGCTTGAAAAGCTCAAGGAATCATTCGCTTCCACTGGTCTGGACTATGAAGACCTATACGAGCTAATAGAGGCATCTATAACGAGGAAGAGGACTAACTTCCCTGCGTTTATAAATGAGGCTTCGAAGGGGGTTGGCTTCTCTGTGGGTGAGGGACATTTCTACTCTCTTGATCAGGACTGGGATGATCCTGAAGAGTTTAATGAGGTCAGTTTCTTTTTGGGGGAAGTGGAGACCTCAAGTATTCCACTGCTCGACTATGTTTTTTTGATGAAGATTGCAGCCGATGTTTATTCTGATTTCTTCCCCGAGGAGAGGGATAGTGTTCTAAGTTCGGCTAAAAAATTGGAGGAGCGTTACTCAAAGAGATTCCCGGTCTAGCCGGGGGTTCTTATTTCACTCGAGTAAAGGGGCGAATAAAGGGGTAGATTTATTTTCCCTGCTCTAATTCTCTGAGCAGGGAGGCTCCAGTGCAGACACCGTAAGGAGACTCCACTATGCCTAGGCAGATGCGAGAGGTTTTACTGAACTATCCGCTTCACGTGGTTCAGTATGGGTAAGATCGGCAGTGGTATTATATAGTGGGGATGAGGAGTAAGCACTAGCCAGAACTAGAATAGGGAAAATAAATCTGTCCCCTTTTCCGATCGGGCTGGGTATGACGTTGAGCAGTTACCAAATATAAAGAAAAATTCAGCTAACCCCGACCTTAAGATAAATGGAGAGTTTGCAGATGTATTCTCGTCCAGAGCCAATAGTCCGGTTTCAGTGCTAATGACTGTGACTGAAAAAGTCGAGAAGCAGGCTCAGAATATTGTAGTGAATTTGGCTGATTCCCCATTGACCTTCAAGCAGATAGAAAATGCACTGAGCGTTAAGCCAGTCGATGGTTTGAAGAATTTGTATCTTCTGAAAGACGGTCAGTTTAAGGTTATTGAGGTTGGGCGATGAGCATAACAATGGCGCTTGAAATTCAAGTTGGAGCGACTCTGGAGAGTATAGCTAGCACTCTGTCGTCTTTGGGGGAGAGCAGCAGTCTGGGCGATACTAGATTGGACGCAAATTTCGAGAGTTCAGGTTGTCAGTTTTCGGTTCGTAGTTTGGAGCAGCCTGAGGGGGTCGTGGCTGAAGGATGCTCCATGAGCTGGAAAGTTGGTTTGAGAGGGGCGTTTCATTGTCGAGGAAGTAATCTTTCTGAAAGTTGGGTTGATATAAAGTTATTTCTTCAGGAGTTATCATTGAATATTGAATTTGGCTTTGTCTTATCGTTTCAATATGAAAGTATTTACGCTATTAGGGATTCTGATGGGTTGTCTTTTAAGAGAAGTATGATCGATTGAATGGCTGCAAAAGGGCCAAAAGCAACTGCAGTTCCCCAAAGCGAATAAAGGGGTCAGATTTGAATGGCACTTACTTAAGCGCTAAGCGACTGGTTCAGAAAAGAAAGGCTGCTCTTGGTCTACGGTGATAGTTGCGAACACACACCGAGCCCAAGGAGCAGCCCAGATGGGCATAAAGGGGACAGATTTATTTTCCCTACTCTAATTCTCTGAGCAGGGAGGCTCCAGTGCAGACGCCGTAAGGAGGCTCCGCGAGGCCTAGGCAGAGGCGAGTGGTTTTACTGAACTATCCGCTTCACGTGGTTCAGTGTGAGTAAGATCGGCAGTGGTATACAGTGGGAATGAGAGATATAAACACTAGTCAAAATTAGAGTAGGAAAAATAAATATGTCCCCTTTTTTCGCTCCGGTTGCATGTGAGTACGTATCTAATGGTGAGCAATCCCCTCTTCTATAGAGACGTAATTTTCCGTAATTCTCAGTTCCTGCAGATGGGCCGCTAATGTATATATAGTCAAATCTGCAGTCGCGAGTTTTACTTGAGACGTATTTTGTCCTGATTTACGTAATTGCTATCTGGCCACCGGCCCCAGGCCTTTCATAAGAATCCCTTTTGCGCTGTTCTGCATAGTAATTACATAGTTCGCTAGGGGTTTTTATTTTTTTTGTCTTCAGTGCCAACACCATACCAGTAAATTTCCGCCGTTGCGGCTTGAGAGATAGATAGGAATGCAAGGAGTTGCAAGGTTTTCAGTTTGAATTGCATGGTTCGAAATAATTTCTCAGGGTTATGCGTTTAGTATCTGATAAACAAGATGAACATCCTCCGGCTCCAACCGATACAACTCCTCATCCGGTTCCATGCACAGCCGGCATCCGAGTCTCATATAAAAATCCACCGTGTTCTGCGACGGCGTAGCCGAAACGTAGAGCGCGCTGGCGCCGAGGTGGCGGGCCTGGGTGGCGGCGAGGTGGAAGAGGTGGGCGCCGAGGCCGCGGCGGCGGTAGGCGTGGCTGAGGTGGAGGAACTTCAGTTGCAGCCAGTCGCGCTCGGGGCCGAGGCGGCGCGGGTCGAGGACTACCGCGCCGATCAGGCGGCCCTGGTCGAACAGGCCGAGGAACCAGCCGCCGCGGTCGAAGCAGTCGAGCAGGATCGGCGTGTAATGCTCGGCCTCGCCCTCCGGCCAGCCGCGCATGTCGTAGAACTCGGGGCGCAGCACCAGTTGGCCGGCCTCGACGGAATACAGGTGTTCGATCACTTCGCTGCGGTCGATCTCCCAGACCAGGGGGATTTCGTCGCGGCGCAGCAGGCGTTCTTCGGTCATCGTGGTTTCCTTGCGCTGAGGCCGTACATCAGCGGCAGGCGCGGACGATCGGCGGGCGGCAGCATGCGTCCGCCGCCGCCGTCGCGCATGCCGTCGAAGCCGGCCCAGCCGTTGGCGTAGGGGTATTCCTCCAGCCGTTCGAGTTGCAGGCCGGCGCCGAGCAGGGCGCCGATCACATCGGCCAGGCCCCACTGGAACTCGTAGCTGGGATGAGGGTTGCTGAAGTTCTCGACGCCGGCGCGGTAGCCGGAGGGCGCCAGGCTGGCGCCGGACTCGGCGACATAGTCGCTGACGCCGCTCTCGGCGATCGGCTCGCGGCTGAAGTAGTCGTAGGCCGGTTGCCAGTGTGGGTCGAAGTACAGGGCGAAAGGGTGGAACTCCACCAGGACGAAGCGCCCGCCGGGAACCAGTACCTGGGCGATGCCGTCGGCCCAGCGCTTGAGGTCGGAGAGCCAGACCAGCGTGCCGTAGGAGGCGAAGACCCGTTCGAAGCGTTCGCCGCGGGTGGCGGCGACGGGCAGCCAGCGGAGGATGTCGTCGCGCTGGAAGTCGGCGGCGATGCCGCTGTCGCGGGACAGCTGGCGGGCGAAGTCGATGGCGCTGTCGGCGATGTAGACCCCGGTGACGCGGGCGCCAAGGCGCGCCAGGCTCAGGCTGTCCTGTCCGGCGTTGCATTGCAGATGCAGCAGGCGCAGGCCGTCGAGATGGCCGAGCAGTTGCAGTTCCTCGGGATAGAGCGTGGAACCGCCGTTGCGGAAGAAGGCGGCCTGGTCGGCCTTGTGGCTGTTGTGCGCCCGGGTGGCGGCGTTCCACGACAGCCGGTTGGCCTCGTGCAGGTCGGATCGCATGGTTCGACTCCTTCCCTGGAGTGCGCCACCGCGCGGATGGCGGGTCCGGGGGATTACATGTCCTTGATGCTGCGCACCTGGTCCTTGTTGACGCGGGTGCGCTTGCCGTCCAGTTGCTCCAGTTCGTAGAAGCCGGAACTACGATCATAGCGCGGGGTATCCACCGCCTGGATCTCGCGGCCATCGTTGAGGGTGACGATGGTCGGGGTGGAGCAGCCGGCCAGGACGGCGAATGCAGACGAGAGCAACAGGGCGGGCAGCAGACGGGAGGTCATCGGAATTTTCCTTCGGACGGTTTTCGAGGCGGCGGATTCTACTCCAGTCGCGGCGCAACCGCTCTAGCCTGGATCACAGCGGCAAATTTCCGCTGTGATCGTACGTCTCTTCCGGTGAGCCGCCCGGATGGCGGCGCCTATTCGAAGGGAGATTCCATGTCTGCCGTTTCCACCTCGTTGTTGCTTTTCCTCAACCTGCTGACCCCGGCCCAGGCCGCCCAGCCCGTGCCGCTGGCCGATGGCCGCATCGAGATCGCTGCCGGCGAGAGCCGCCAGCGCTACCTCGACCTTGCCCCCGGCGAGTTGCAGTTGCTCGACCTGGAGGTCGACCGCGGCCGCGTCCGCCTGCGCGCCACCACGCCCGACGGCAAGGCGTTGCGCGCGACGGAGCTGGCCGGACGCCAGTCGCTCGGCCTGCAGGCCGGCGAGCGCCAGGGCCTGCGCCTGACCTTCAGCGCCGACGAAGACACCGCACTGACCCTGATCCCCACCCAGCGCCTCACCCCGCAGACCCCGGCGCTTGATTCGCCGGCGCCGCAGAGCCCGACCCTGCAACGCCTGCAGGCGGAGCTTGCGGAAAAGCGCCCCGGCGCGCTGAAGGCGTTCTGGAAGCAGGTAGCGAAGCAGGGCACGCCGCTGGTGGAGCCGCTGGATGCCGAACGTGTGCTGGTCACCTTCCTCTGGCGCCAGCAGCGTCCCGGCGACGTGCGCCTGCTGTGGCCGACCCCGGAGGTCAACACCCGCCGCTTCGAGGCCCTGGCCGGCAGCGACGTGCGCTACCTGAGTCTGCCGCTGCGCCGCGACGCGCGGGTTTCCTACCAGCTCAGCGCCGACCTGCCGGACCTGCAACAGGCCGATCGCGGCACCTTGCGCCTGGCGTTGCAGGCGGCGGCGCGGCCGGACCCGCTGAGCCGTACGCCGTGGCTCAACAGCCGCGCGCTGCCGCGGGCCGAGCAGGCCTCGCTGGTGCAGCTCGGCGGCGCCCCTGCCGAGACCTGGGACCAGCCGCGCAAGGACGTGCCGCGCGGCAAGGTGGAGCGCCTCGGCTATACCAGCCAGGCCCTGGCCAACCAGCGCCAGCTGACGTTCTACACGCCGCCGGGCTACGATCCCGAGGGCCAGCGCTATCCGCTGCTGGTGCTGTTCGACGAGGACCACTACGCGCGCGACGTACCGACCCCGACCATCCTCGACAACCTGATCGCCGCCGGGCGTATCCGCCCGACCCTGGCGGTGATTGTCGGCAATGTCGACGCCAGCAGCCGGGGCCGCGAGCTGCCCTGCAACGAGGCCTTCGCCGACATGCTCGCCCACGAGTTGCTGCCCTGGTTGCAGCAGCGCTATGCATTGAGCGAGGAGCCTGCCGATCGCGTGCTTTCCGGTTCCAGCTACGGCGGGCTGGCCTCGGGCTGCATCGCCTACCGTTATCCGGAACGCTTCGGCAAGGTGCTGAGCCTGTCCGGCTCGTTCTGGTGGGGGCCGGACGAGCAGCAGCCGCAGTGGCTGGTACGGCAGTTCGCCGCTGGCGAGCGTTTGCCGCTGGCGTTCTTCCTCAGTTCCGGCCTGCTCGAGGAGCCCGAGGCGGACGGCATTCTCGGCAGCAACCGCAGCCTGCGCGCGGCGCTGCAAGGCAAGGGCTACCCGCTGCACTACCGTGAGTTCCCCGGCGGTCACGACTACGCGGCGTGGAGCCTGGAGCTTGCCGAAGGGTTGCAGGCCTTGTTGCCGGCGCATTGAGCCGGCTGGCTGGCGTGGGGCGGATAGCCGCTTGCGGTTATCCGCCGTGCCGCGGCCTGGAGGTGGGGGAAGGCTGTCCGGAGCGTGTCCGCAATGCCCACCGCGTTGCGGAATCGGAAAAAATCGTCCAGGGCCATTTGCCAGCGTCGGCGGATAGGGGACAATCGGCGTTCGCCTCAATCGAACGACAAGGATGTTCTCGATGCGCCGACTCTTGCGCCCGGTATTCTGCGCCGCGCTCTTCTGCCTGTACCCAGCGCTGGTCCAGGCTGCCGCCGAAAGCGAAATCCTCGGCCTGTTCCAGCGCTGGCAGGCCGCCCACGGGCAACGCAGCGGCAAGGCCCTGGAAGGGGTCTATGCGCCGCGCCTGGACTACTATGGCCGCGCGCAAACGCGCGAGCGCACCCTCTCCGCCAAGCAGGCCTTCTTCGCCCGCCATCCCGACTTCGAGCAGCGCATCGTCGCTGCGCCGCAGATCGTGCCGGGCGACCAGGAAGGCCGCTACGAGGTGCGCTTCGTCAAGCAGGTACGCCTCGACGGACGCCTGCGCAACTATCCGGGGCTGCTCCTGGCCGAGCGCGCCGGGCCTGGCGATACCTGGCGCTTCGTCGGCGAGAGCGACGAGATCACCCGCTACGCCGTCGACCCGCGGTACACCCCGCTGGCTCGCGGCCGCTTCGCCGGTACCGAGGCGGACTTCGCCTGGGTAGTGGCCCACGCGCCGAACAGCGCCGCCTTGTGCGACGAATACGAGGATTGCCGCTGCGACCTCTGGAGCGCCGACGCGCGCGTCCCGCCCAAGCCGCTGGGCAGTTGCACCGGCGCGGTGCTCAGCGTCCTCGGCGGCCTCGACGACAGCGGCCGCGAGCGCCTGCAACTGCTGCGTACCTGGTGGACCAGCACCTGGACCAAGTCGTCGCTGCTGGAAATCCGCGACGGCCAGTGGGTGCGGGTGCTGCCGGACATCTCCACCACCTGGGACGATGCCGAGGCCGAGCTGGTGCTGTACAAGGCCGACCCGCAGCAGCCGGGCCGAGTGCTGGTGACCGAAACCGTGATGGACGACGAGGGCGACTGGAGCCACCACACCCGCAGCGAGACGCTGCGCCCCGTACCCTGACGCCGGCCCCTTGGGCTGGGCGGCGCCAGGCCGTACAATCGACGGCTTTATGGCGAGCGTCGCCGCAGTCCAGGTTCCCGCATGCGCATCCACGTCTCCTTCATCGACCGTGTCGGCATCACCCAGGAGGTGCTGGCGCTGCTGGGCGGGCGCAACCTGAACCTGGATGCGGTGGAAATGGTGCCGCCGAACGTCTACATCGACGCGCCGACCCTCAGTCCCGAAGTGCTGGAGGAACTGCGCGCAGCGCTGCTGGGCATCCGTGGCGTGCAGGCGATGACCGTGGTCGACATCCTTCCCGGCCAGCGCCGCCGCTTGCAGCTCGATGCGTTGCTGGCGGCGATGGCCGATCCGGTGCTGGCGGTGGACGGCAAGGGCCTGGTGCTGCTGGCCAACCCGGCCTTCAGCGAGCGCTGCGGACGCGACCCGGCCGGCGAGAGGCTGGCCAGCCTGTTCGACGATGAAACCCTGGAGGATGCGCTGGTCGAGCAGGGCTTCCGCCTGCCGCTGCGCGAAGTGACCTTCATGGGCCAGGCCCTGCTGCTCGATGCCACGCCGATCACCGAAGGGCCGGGCGAGGGCGAGCGGCACCTGGCCGGCGGCCTGTTGACCCTCTACGAACCGAACCGCATCGGCGAGCGCCTGGCGGCCTTGCACCATGACCATGCCGAGGGGTTCGAGATGCTCCTCGGCGATTCCCAGCCGATCCGCACCCTGAAGACCCGTGCGCAGCGCGTGGCGGCGCTCGACGCGCCGCTGCTGATCCACGGCGAGACCGGTACCGGCAAGGAACTGGTGGCGCGCGGCTGCCATGCCCTGAGTGCGCGGCACAACTCGCCGTTCCTGGCGCTGAACTGCGCGGCGTTGCCGGAGAACCTGGCCGAAAGCGAGCTGTTCGGCTACGCCCCCGGCGCCTTCACCGGCGCCCAGCGCGGCGGCAAGCCAGGCCTGCTGGAGCTGGCCCACCAGGGCACGGTGTTCCTCGACGAGATCGGCGAGATGTCCCCCTATCTGCAAGCCAAGCTGCTGCGCTTCCTCAGCGACGGCAGCTTCCGCCGGGTCGGCGGCGACCGCGAGGTGAGGGTCGACGTGCGGATCCTCAGCGCCACCCACCGCAACCTGGAGAAGATGGTCGCCGAGGGCAGCTTCCGCGAGGACCTGTTCTACCGCCTCAACGTGCTCAGCCTGGAAGTCCCGCCGTTGCGAGAGCGCGGCCACGACATCCTGCTGCTGGCGCGGCACTTCATGCAGCAGGCCTGTGCGCAGATCCAGCGCCCGGTGTGTCGGCTGGCGCCGGGCACCTACCCGGCGCTGCTGAGCAACCGCTGGCCGGGCAACGTGCGCCAGTTGCAGAACGTGATCTTCCGCGCCGCTGCGATCTGCGAGAGCAGCCTGGTGGATATCGGCGACCTGGAGATCGCCGGCACCGCCGTGGCGCGGCAGAACGACGGCGAGGTGGGCAGCCTGGAGGAGGCGGTGGAGGGCTTCGAGAAAGCCCTGCTGGAGAAGCTCTACGTCAGCTATCCATCGACCCGCCAGTTGGCGGCGCGCCTGCAAACCTCGCACACCGCCATCGCCCACCGCCTGCGCAAGTACGGCATCGGTCCGCGCGCCTGAAGCGGGCTCAGCCCTCGCTGGAATACACCGGCTTGCCGGCGAACCAGGTCTTCAGCACTTTGGTTTCGCCCAGTTGCGTCTCCGGCACCTCGAACACGTCGCGGTCAAGGACGATGAAGTCCGCCTGCTTGCCCGGCTCCAGGCTGCCGATCCGGCGCTCCAGGCCGATGGTCCGCGCAGCGTCGCGGGTGTAGGCGTAGAACATGGTCTGGCGGTCCAGGCGTTCGCCGGCATTGAGCACGCCCTGCGGGCCCTTGCGGGTCACCGCCTGCTGGATGGCCTTCCACGGCGACAGGCTGGACACCGGCCAGTCGCTGGCCCCGGCGATGGTCGCGCCCTTGCTCAGCAGGGAGTGCGCCGGGTACTGGTAGCGGTAGGCGAAGGCGCTGATGTAGGGCTTCATCAGGTCCACCGTGGTTTCGTCGGCGGCGGCCCAGTACAGCTGCATCGAGGCGATCACGCCGAGCGGCCTGAAGCGCTCGAATTCCTTGGGATTGACCAGTTGCAGGTGGGTGATCGAATGGGCGATGCCGCTGTCGCGGTCGCGCCGCGCCTGCTGCATGCCGTTCAGCGCCTCGCGCACCGCGCGGTCGCCGATGGCGTGGACGTGGACCAGCCAGCCGCGGGCGTCGGCGGCGCTGACCAGTTCGCCGAAGTGCGCCGGGTCGATCAGCAGTTCGCCCGTCTTCCTGCTGTTGCGGTAGGGCTCGAGGAGCGCGGCGGTCTGCGCCGGGTATTCCGGTACGCCGTCGGCGAACACCTTGATTCCCGGCAGGGTCAGGTTGGGGCTGCCGAGGAAGCGCTGGCGCACCTTGTCCAGCACCTCGAGGTCGGCCGGCCGGCTGCGTGGGTTGGCGACCAGGAGGGCGGCGACGTGGGCGCTGAGTTCGCCGCCCTTGGCCAGCCGCTGGTAGACCGGTAGCACGCCGACGGTGTTCTCGTCGGGCCTGAGGCTGAACAGGGCGTCGCCCGGCGAGCCATTGGCGGCCGGGTCCATCCATGCGGTCAGGCCCAGCGAGTTGCTGTAGCGCACCGCGCTGCGTCCGGCTTCTAGCATCTGTTCCGCGCTCGGCGCCGGCAGTACCGCGAGCACCGCGTCGAGACCAGCATCGGCGAGGAAGCCGTTGGGGGTGGCGTCGGCGTCGTGGCCGATGGTGTTGCGCTGTTCCTCGGGCAGGGCGCGGACCCGCGCGGCGTCGATGCCGGCGCGTTTCAGCATGGCGGCGTTGGCCCAGCCGGTGTGGTGGTCGCTGCCGATGAAGGCCAGCGGCTGGTCGGCCCATTCGCCGTGGTCGAAGCGCGCGCGGAAGTCCTTGACCTGGCTCCAGTAGGCGGTATGCATGCCGCTGACATTGAGCATGTCGCCATGTCGCGCCTTGCCGTTGTCGCGCCAGGCGCGCAGGCGCCGTTCCAGTTCGTCGAGGCCGACCTGTTCGTTGCCCATGTCCGCGCCGGCCAGCTCCAGGCCGCCGAACACCGCGTGCGAATGGGTGTCGATCAGGCCGGGCATCAGGCGCTTGCCGCCGAGATCGACGACCTGGCTGTCGCCATCGGCCAGGGCGCGCAGCCCGGCCTCGTCGCCGACCGCGAGGATCCGCCCGTCCTCCACCGCCAGGGCCTCGGCGAAGGGTTGCTGCGGATTGGCGGTGAAGATCCTGGCGTTGACCACCAGCAGGTCGGCGGCGCCGAGGGCGTGCAGAGGGATGGCCAGGCAGGCGCCGGCGAGGAGGGTGGGAATCCGTTGCTTCATGGTGGTTTCCTTTGCTTCTTGGTCTTGTGTAGCGTGGCCCGGGCAAGGCGAGACTAGCCAAAGCGCCGGCCCGGCAGAACCGGGCGCGACGCACAACACTTGTGCCGGAACGGAAGGAGTCGATGGACAAATTGAATGCCCTGGCGATGTTCGTCGCCACTGCCGAAACCGGTAGCTTCAGCCGTGGCGCCGAGCGCCTGGGCAAGACGCCCTCGGCGCTGACCAAGGCCGTCGCCCACCTGGAAGCGGAACTCGGTGCCCGCCTGTTCGAGCGCACCACCCGCAGCCTGGCGCTGACCGAGGCCGGGCAGATCTACCTGGAGGCGGCTCGTCAGTCCCTGGAAACGCTGCGCACGGCGGGGCAGGAGATCGAACTGCTGGAGTCGGAGTTGCGCGGCGAACTGCGCCTCGCCGCGCCGCCGTCGTTCGCCGCGGCGTTCCTCCAGCAGGCCTGCGCCAGCTTCCTCGAGGCGCATCCGCGGATCAGCCTGCGGGTGGACCTCGACGAAACCTTCCTCGATCTCAGCGAAGGCGGCTACGACCTCGGCCTGCGCGACGGCCCCATCGACCTGCCGGGGCTGGTGGCGCGGCCGCTGGCGCCGAACCAGATCGTGCTTTGCGCCAGCCCCGCCTACCTGGCGCGGCAACCCGCGCCGCAAGACCCGGAGGACTTCGAGCGGCACGCCTGGCTGGTCTTCCAGCACCCTTCGCTGAACCAGAACTTCTGGTGGATGGAACGCGACGGCGCCCGCCAGCGTATCGACCAGCCGCGCCCGCGACTGGCCAGCGACAACTACGACTTCCTGCTCGCCCACCTGCTGGCCGGGCTGGGCCTGCAGTTCTGTCCGCAGTGGAGTGTCGCGCCGCTGCTCGGCGAAGGGCGGCTGGTGCGCCTGCTCGGCGACTACCACTTCGACCCGGGGCCGTTCGGGCCCTCCATCCATGTCCTCTATCCGGGGCACCGGCGCAACACGCGGAAGGTCCGCGCGTTCCTCGAGCACCTGCGCGCCAGCTTGCAGCGACAGGGGCTGTGCCATCGGCTGTAACGCTTCGGTTACGAGTGGAACGAATTCGTTCCGATTGCCGGAAAAACCTTTGCTGTCAGGCGTTTGCGCTCTGGTTCGGGAAATGTCCGGCGGGTCTGTAACGAAAGCGTTCCATGGCGGCCCTGTCCGGGTTTCCCCCGCGCCCGGCCACGCCCCGTGGCGACAGGGCCGGGGCCGCTTGGCACCCTGCTTGCTACGGGCAGCCGCAGAACAAAGTCCCGTCCCGACCGGGCGACCCGCTGACAATGAGGATCCAGCATGAGCAAGTTGCGCTTTACCACCGACCACGAATGGCTGCGCCAGGACGACGACGGGCTGCTGACCGTCGGCATCACCGCCTACGCCCAGGACGCCCTCGGTGACGTGGTATTCGTGCAGTTGCCGGAACTCGGCGAACACGCCGCCGGCAGTGAAGTGGCGGTGCTGGAGTCGGTCAAGGCCGCCAGCAACATCCTGATGCCGCTGGACGGCGAGGTGGTGGCGATCAACGACGCGCTGCCGGACGCCCCGGAGCTGGTCAACCAGGATCCGCTCGGCGAGGCCTGGTTCTTCCGCTTCCGTCCGGCCGACGCCGGCGCCTGGGAAAAGCTGCTCGACCAGGCCGCCTACGACCGCCTGCTGAACGCCAACGCCGACGCCTGAGGATCCCGTCATGACCGATAACCTGAACCTCGGCGCCATCGACCTGGGCACCGACGACGAATTCATCGCCCGCCATATCGGCCCGCGTGCCGCCGACACCCAGGCCATGCTCCAGCGCCTGGGCTACGACTCGCTGGACGCGCTGATCGGCAACGTGATCCCCGACAGCATCAAGGGCAGCAGCGTGCTCGACCTGCCGGCCGGCATGGGCGAGGCCGAGGCGCTGGCCAGCCTGAAGGCGATCGCCGCGCGCAATCGCGCGTTGCGTTCCTTCATCGGCCAGGGCTACTACAACTGCCACACCCCGGCACCGATCCTGCGCAACCTCCTGGAGAACCCGGCCTGGTACACCGCCTACACGCCGTACCAGCCGGAAATCTCCCAGGGCCGCCTGGAGGCGCTGCTGAACTTCCAGACCCTGGTCAGCGACCTGTCCGGCCTGCCGATCGCCAACGCCTCGATGCTCGACGAGGCGACCGCCGCCGCCGAGGCCATGACCTTCTGCAAGCGTCTGTCGAAGAACCGCACCAGCCAGGCATTCTTCGCCTCCCGCCATTGCCACCCGCAGACCCTCGACGTGCTGCGCACCCGTGCCGAGCCGCTGGGCATCGAGGTGGTGGTCGGCGACGAGAGCGCCATCGAAGACTTCTCCGCCTACTTCGGCGCGTTGCTGCAATACCCCACCTGCGACGGCGAGATCGTCGACTATCGCGAACTGGTCAGCCGCTTCCATGCGGTCGATGCGCTGGTCGCGGTGGCCGCCGACCTGCTGGCGCTGACCCTGCTGACCCCGCCGGGCGAGTTCGGCGCCGACGTAGCCATCGGCAGCGCCCAGCGCTTCGGCGTGCCGCTCGGCTTCGGCGGCCCGCACGCGGCCTATTTCGCCACCCGCGACGCCTTCAAGCGGGACATGCCGGGACGCCTGGTCGGCGTCTCCATCGACCGCCACGGCAAGCCGGCCTACCGCCTGGCCATGCAGACCCGCGAGCAGCACATCCGCCGCGAGAAGGCCACCAGCAACATCTGCACCGCCCAGGTGCTGCTGGCCAACATCGCCAGCATGTTCGCCGTCTACCACGGCCCGCAGGGCCTGCTGCGCATCGCCCGGCGCACCCACCGGCTGACCGCGATCCTCGCCGCCGGCCTGGAGCGCCTGGGCGTGGCCGTCGAGCAGAAGCACTTCTTCGACACCCTGAGCCTGGCCACCGGCGCGCGTACCGCGGCGATCCATGCCAAGGCCCGCGCCGCCGGGATCAACCTGCGCGAGATCGATGCCGGCCGTCTCGGCCTGTCGCTCGACGAGACCGTCCGCCAGGCCGACGTGGAGACCCTCTGGGGCCTGCTGGCCGAAGAGGGCCAGGCGCTCCCGGACTTCGCCGCCCTTGCCGCCAGCAGCGGGGACCGCCTGCCAGTCGAGCTGCTGCGCCAGTCGGCGATCCTCAGCCACCCGATCTTCAACCGCCATCACTCGGAAACCGAGCTGATGCGCTACCTGCGCAAGCTGGCGGACAAGGACCTGGCGCTGGACCGCACGATGATCCCGCTGGGCTCCTGCACCATGAAGCTGAACGCCGCCAGCGAGATGATCCCGGTGACCTGGGCCGAATTCGGCAACCTGCACCCGTTCGCCCCGGCCGAGCAGAGCGAAGGCTACCGCCAGCTCACCGACGAACTGGAGGCGATGCTCTGTTCCGCCACCGGCTACGACGCCGTGTCGTTGCAGCCCAACGCCGGCTCCCAGGGCGAGTACGCCGGCCTGCTGGCGATCCGTGCCTACCACCAGAGCCGCGGCGACAGCCAGCGCGACATCTGTCTGATCCCGTCCTCCGCCCACGGTACCAACCCGGCTACCGCCAGCATGGTCGGCATGCGCGTGGTGGTGGTGGCCTGCGACGCGCGCGGCAACGTCGACGTCGAGGACCTGCGCAACAAGGCCAGCGAGCACAAGGAACGCCTGGCCGCGCTGATGATCACCTATCCGTCCACCCACGGCGTGTTCGAGGAAGCGATCCGCGAGATCTGTGCCATCGTCCACGACTGTGGCGGCCAGGTGTACATCGACGGCGCCAACATGAACGCCATGGTCGGCCTGTGCGCCCCGGGCAAGTTCGGTGGCGACGTTTCCCACCTGAACCTGCACAAGACCTTCTGCATCCCCCACGGCGGCGGCGGCCCGGGCGTCGGCCCGATCGGCGTGCGCGCGCACCTGGCGCCGTTCCTCCCCGGCCACGCTCGCGGCGAGCGCAAGGAAGGCGCGGTGAGCGCGGCGCCGTACGGCAGCGCGAGCATCCTGCCGATCACCTGGATGTACATCCGCATGATGGGCGGCGAAGGCCTCAAGCGCGCCTCGGAAATGGCCATCCTCAATGCCAACTACATCGCCCATCGCCTGGAGGAGCACTACCCGGTGCTCTACGCCGGCGGCAACGGCCTGGTCGCCCACGAATGCATCCTCGACCTGCGTCCGCTCAAGGACAGCAGCGGGATCAGCGTCGACGACGTGGCCAAGCGCCTGATGGACTTCGGCTTCCATGCGCCGACCATGTCCTTCCCGGTGGCCGGCACGCTGATGATCGAGCCCACCGAGAGCGAGTCGAAGGCCGAGCTGGATCGTTTCTGCGACGCGATGATCCGCATCCGCGAGGAAATCCGCGCGGTGGAACGCGGCGAGCTGGACAAGGAAGACAACCCGCTGAAGAACGCGCCGCACACCGCCGCCGAACTGCTCGGCGAATGGAACCACGCCTACAGCCGCGAGCAGGCTGCCTATCCGCTGGCCAGCCTGGTGGAGGCCAAGTACTGGCCGCCGGTGGGCCGCGTCGACAACGTCTACGGCGACCGCAACCTGACCTGCTCCTGCCCGCCGATCGAGGCGTACAGCGAGGAGTGACGGACGAGGAGGGCGCCGCCAGCGGCGGCGTCCTCGCGTTTCCGGCGATACCCCTTTCCCGGCGCCGCGCTTGCGTAGCGGCGCCGCGGCCACGCTCGCGCCAGCGAGCGTCCTGACACCGACACGACAAGAGGCCAGCGCCATGTTCAGCAAGCACGACCAGCTCCAGGGCTACGACGACGAACTGCTCGCCGCGATGGACGCCGAAGACCGGCGGCAGGAAGACCACATCGAACTGATCGCCTCGGAGAACTACGCCAGCAAGCGGGTCATGCAGGCGCAGGGCAGCGGCCTGACCAACAAGTATGCCGAGGGCTATCCGGGCAAGCGCTACTACGGCGGCTGCGAACACGTCGACAAGGTCGAGCAGTTGGCCATCGACCGCGCCAGGCAGCTGTTCGGCGCCGACTACGCCAACGTCCAGCCGCACTCCGGTTCCTCGGCCAACGCCGCGGTGTACCTGGCGCTGCTCAACGCCGGCGACACCATCCTCGGCATGAGCCTGGCCCACGGCGGCCATCTCACCCACGGCGCCAAGGTGTCCTCCTCCGGCAAGCTGTACAACGCCGTGCAGTACGGCCTGGACACCGCTACCGGGCTGATCGACTACGACGAAGTCGAGCGCCTGGCCGTGGAGCATAAGCCGAAGATGATCGTCGCCGGCTTCTCCGCCTACTCCAAGACCCTCGACTTCCCGCGCTTCCGCGCCATCGCCGACAAGGTCGGCGCGCTGCTGTTCGTCGACATGGCCCACGTCGCCGGGCTGGTCGCCGCCGGCCTCTACCCGAACCCGATCCCCTTCGCCGACGTGGTCACCACCACCACCCACAAGACCCTGCGCGGCCCGCGCGGCGGCCTGATCCTGGCGCGCGCCAACGAGGAGATCGAGAAGAAGCTCAA
>NZ_JBQENS010000063.1:0-15458 GCF_052044465.1 Pseudomonas sp. 22490
TCACTTGGATTTGACGAAGGCTCCATAACAAAAACCCGCCCTGGATCGCGAGATATACCAGTAAAATAAAGATCGCAACCCGCCGAGGGCGACGAAACTTTCTTATCAAAATAACCCATGTACCAATAATACTCTTCCGCACTTACAGAAGAAGAAACTAGCACCAACAACAATAACAACCTGCGCATACTTACCACCTCGAAAAGATCGCCCAGGAACACGCAGCGCCAATAACAAAAAATGCGAACTCATATAAATCCGCCATCGATCAAGCTCCCCTGCCAGAAACAAAAAGGGGCGACCGAAGCCGCCCCATCCAACCGCCCTCCTCGATCAGCGCCGCAGGAAGCCCAGGACCACCTGAGCGCCTTTAATGCCGGCATACACAGAGGCCAGCAGCGCAGCGACGGCCAGCACGCCGTTCGCGATTGTCGAGAAATCAATATCGGAGGTCAGACCGCTGTAATCCCAGCCAGCGGCCGAGGCGGATTGCGAGACGACCAGGGCAGCGCCTACCGCAACGGCGGAACCACCACGAACGAACAGTTTTTTCAGGTTTTTCATAGACTTACTCCTTAAGCTCTTTTAATGAAGTCGAGTACGGCCTTGACGCCCAGGGCGCCGACAAGGACCGTCGCGACAAGACCGAACCCGACCGAGAACGCCTGGGCGAGCGCCTGGGTGTCCAACATCGACGGGTCGAACTGCTCCGGCACCTGGGTCAAGACCCACATGCCCGAACAAAGGGGCGCCCCATCCGGCGCAATCGAGATGGAGCCATCGCAGGACAGGGCGGAAATCATCAGGAAGCCTGCTTAACGGGCTGCGCCGCCTGCGACTGGGCCGGAGCAGCCGGCTTCGGCTGGGCGGTCCCCAGGGGCTTTTCCATCAGGGCCAAGGGCGCGCCTGCCAACGAATAGCTAATGCGCTTGTACTTCTCGTCGAACTCATCGTTATAGGGCGCGTAGACCTCGACACCAGCGAGGTTGCGATAGGCGTTATGCAGGCCGTTCTTCACGGCATCGCCGAAGACACGAAGCTTGTACGTAGTGTCCACGTCAAATCCGTCACGGTCCTTGTCAGTCGCCTTGATGCCAACGATGGCCCAACGCTTGTCCCCTTCCCCCTTGTCCACTACGCCCAGGACGTACCCTTTCAGAATCTTCATAGTCTCTTTCTCCAGCGCCGAGCAGGCGCATACGTGATCCCCGGCCGGGCCGGAGCTACTTGTGAACGACGAGCCGTCACGAAGGCCCGGCGCAGATGTTGCCGCTCAGTTCGAGCAGCGGATTCAGTTGCCAGCACCTCACGCATGACCTGACTCAGCAGGTCCGGCGAGTCGATACCGGCATCGAGCAGGACAAGCTCTATCGAGCCCCGCAACTGAAGGTAGGCTTGCCGTCCGATATCAATCGCCATCACGGCCACCCGAAGGCATCGCCGACCCACGGCGTGCCCTTTTCGCTGGTGACAGTGGTCCAAGGGTTGGAGGCCTTGCCGCCCTCCTCCTTATGCTTTTCGAGCGCCTGGAGCGCTTGGGCGACGATCTGCTGCAACACGCTGCGATCGACAGCAGCGCGGGCCTGCTGACGAAGCTGGAGCGACCGACGCTCGCTGGACGACAGGGACACACCCTGGAGGCTGTAGGCGATCATGAGCGAGCCTTCCTAGGCTCATCGAGCCAACACACGAAACGCCGGAAGAACGCGAAGAACAGCGCCAGGAAAACCACCAGGGACACGACAGCAGTCACCATAGCCAGCACAGGAAACGCGGCACAGAACTCGAAAATGGCGGCAACAATGGGCGTCAACATCACGAACAAGACGATGAAGACAACCCAGCCCAAGAGAAAACGAAGAGGTGCTTTCATCTCAGGCCACCAACCGCAGGTGACGTGGGCGCGGTGCATGCCGATAGAACTCCGGCAAATCCAGCACGTCGCTGGTGACGATTTCCTCAGCACGACGAATCATCACGACCGAATGACGGGTCACGTCGTAGGGCTGGGCGATATTGATGCCGATCCGGTTCAAGCGCGCCCGGTAGGTCTGATTCATGCGCTTTTTGAAGTCGAAACTGATGCCCGGGCAGTGCATCCACTTCATCGCAATATTGGCGGTCGCATTAGCCGCTTGAGTGCTGCCTACAACCCCTTCAGAAAGCAGCCTTTCCGCAATCGTCTCGTAATCCATCGCCATCACCTCGAGCTTGTCGAATCCCCTCAGAAACTCCCCATGGATCGCCGCAAAGCGGCCTTCATCAAAAAGCCCCCACCACTCCAGCCGCTCACGGGCCAGATACTCACTCTTGAGTTCCTGTTCCATGCGCACGACGCCCTGCTGATCGCAGTACGCGGCCAGATCGAGCAGGTAGCGGAATTCGGAGGAGTCTTCGCCAAAGTTCCGTTTGCACTTCGGAAACAGGAACTTGCGGATTGCCTGAGCCTTGCCGTAGGCCTTGTAGTAGTGGTCGCGGGCCTGCCAGTCGCAGGTCCAACCATCTTCGTAGAGGTGGCCATTCTTGTAGCCCACACGCTGAGTACTCAGGGCGCGGATGTAGGCCAGTTCATTGCCCTTCCCCACCGTCCGATTCGTCGTCAAGTCAACCCGGCGCAGGCGCGCACCGTTGCCGATCATCCGAGTTTTCGAGCCGTCCTCGGTCTGGAGGTGGCCCCAATCAGTGCAAGCCGTGAACGGCGGCAGACGGTTGCCCTTGTCGTCCTTGATCTCGTGGAGGATGTCGTTATAGACCGCGACACACTCAGCGATGGACTGGAATCCATGCAGGTTGTCCAAGCGGTTGACTGCACTCGGATTCCCTTCGACTCGGAGCTTGTTCCCATCGACCCGAACCCGAATCGACGTCGAGTGACTGCCCTCAACCTTGAAGCTAGGAGACGTGTCGCGCAGTTGCTCGCCGGTCCTCCGGTCGTAGTAGCAGATGCCAGTGTCGCCAACCTGCGGGAGCTGGTACGGGAATACCTGCTCTACCGTGAGGTAGTCGTAGAACATCCTGCTCTGATGATTGGTCGGAGGAAACATCCCTACCCCTGCATGCCTGTAACAACGTTACACGTTACGTACGAGGCGATTTATACCGCAGTAACTCGTAACAGCGCAACACGTGCAAGAATAACGACCACCCCTTGTTACAGGTAACCGTCATGTCAAAGCCCTACCGGGTTCGAGATAAGTTCGTCGAGGAAGTGAAGGAGCGCCGCGTCAAAATGATCATCGAGACAAAGGACGACGTCCGGGAGTCCGACCTTGTGAACGCCACGCTGTGGAAATACCTGAGCAAGATCACAACGAAAGACGTCCTTGAATTCAGAGAAGAGTTCGGCGGGAAGGAATAGCGATGCGGGCAGAGAGGGACGATGACTTTCCGCCCGTCAGAAGGGCAACAGAACGACGGCTAGCCTATGAGATCGCTCTAGGGATATGGCTGGGTGGAATGGCGCTAGGGCTTACGTCGTTCGCTCTGTGGTTCTTCGCACTCAGCGCAATGGTCGGAGCGCTAAAGCTTGGCTAGCAGAGAGACCGCAGAAGTGTGCGGTAAATTGGGGGTGTTACAGCACCCCACCCCTCCGGGCGCCGTTCGAGCACCCAAAGCAACGCGCCGGGAAGGCCCTGCGAGAACTCGCCGGGCTAGACCGCTGAACATTCCTCGGAGATCTGATCGCCCCATGTGCGCATCAACAGCGTGCTCTATGGATGGCCGCGATACGCACGCTTGGGTGATCAGGGCGCGAGGTGGTTTCGGAGCGGCGGGAACGACGAAGCCCGCGAAGGGGCTTCGGAGGGGCTAGTAGTCTGTAGGGAGACCAGCAAGCTCCAGGCGCTCGCGGTAAATGCTGTTGACGCGCATGGCATCGGATCGCTCTTGGCGGCACAGATCCACCTCAAGCTCCATCTGCGCAATGGTCTTTCGAAGATGGGCGACCAGGGCGCGCGCATCATCAACGTGCCGGTCGAATTCGTTCTGCAGACGGACCAGGGCATCCGCGTCCACCTGGGGTGCCTTGCCCGCCTGCCGCTGACGGTAGAGGCGCTGCCGCTCAGCATTGGAGAGCGCGTCAGCCTTGCGAGGCCGGCCCCTGGATGGCTTGGCCGGGAAGGCGTCGAGGGTCTGGGTATCGCGGGTATCCTTGGCCATCTTCGAATTTCCGTTACCGTAACGAATATTCGAATCATAGGCCCTACCGGACCGAAAGCAAGGATTTTCCGTTACGGTAACGAAAAACCCGGAGCGGCATCGCATAACGGACGTTACGTGTAAATCACCAGTCCGGAGCTAAGCGCATTTTCCGGACTGGTGACTCTCCCGGTGGTCGGGCTGCGCCTAACGTAACGTCTGCACATTATGCGAAGCCTTAAGTATTTCCAGGCGGCCAAGGATCCACGAAAAACCCCGGAGATCGCTCTACCGGGGTTTCCTTGCTTTCTAGCCAGTGAAAGCCAGTGAAGCCTTATCGGTTAGTCCACCCGATGCTTCAACACCCGCAACGTACGAATGTCCGACCAGAACATCTCACTTGGATAGGTCTCGCTTCCGAACAGGCTAAACACCATGAAGTGCGGATGTTCATAGACACCCTCCAAAGCAAGAACTACCCCGGCAATTCGCACACAGCGCCATAGCGTCTCCGAGTCATCCTCCCACACCAGCTCGACCAGAACCGTCTTCCCAATGAGTGAAATCGCATTTAGAACGCTGGCTGAACTTGATATTTTTTCATGTTCAGCCCCATGGCAGGCACCTGTCGCGAACATATGCCAGCCAGAGAAAACGGGGGTTTCAGTAGAATTTACAGTAGCCATTCATGATCTCCCTTCGATCATTTTTGGTTAGCTGGCTTGGGGAGTTGCCGCTCCCTTAGCCAGCGATTACACCAGCCGCGTGCGCAGGTAAGCCCTGACCGCTTGCCGGATATGGTGCGAAACGGACGTGTCGTCCTTTTCCGCGAGATTTCGTAGAGCTTCCAATTGATCTGGCGGCATCAGAAGCGTGTAAGGCACCTTTTTGGCCTTGCCAGCACGCACTTTCTCACCCTCCTCCTCGCCCTTTGCCAATTGCTGAGCCGGCGCAGGCTTCGCCAGCAACTTCCTTCGACGTAAATCGTGCAGCAGCGCTAAACGACCATCTGGAGTGATTCCATTGAAGACCTGTTTAGCAGCAGCCTTTGACTGCCCATCTACCTCAACAAGAAGCTGAAGAAGCTCGCGGGTTTGGTCAGCGGTAATCTTCATGGTGAACCTATGTATGTTGCTTCGAGAGCAATATGACATACATATGTTCTACATAAAAGAAGAGCCTGTCGTGTCAAGTCGTCGCACCAAGCTCGGAAGAGGTTTTCGAGCCTTCCACTCATGTAAACATATGTATGTTGTACATACTACATGCATTCGACATACAGAATTATCGGCAAAAATGCCGTTTCTGGAAGCCTAGTGGCGCGCGGCCTCCGGACCAAACGCCCAATAATGAGCTTTTTGAGGGGGGTTTATCTGACGTGTTACAGGGGCGTCAGCCGGCCCCGCCGTGGCGCTTGCTCACTCCGAGACGAGCCGTTCGCGCGCGCCCCGGCCAGGCCGGCTACAGCGGCCATACCGGCCCCGTCGGCGTCACCGCCACCGCTGACGCGCTTCGCTTGTCCCCCAGCCATCACCAGAGCGACAAGTCACTCTGGTGATAGCCGGGCCGATCAAAGCTCCAGGATCGCCCTGCAGGCTGACTGCAAGGCCTCGATCCGAACATCCATATCCGCGCCCTCCTGATCCAGATCGGCAAGGCGGCGACGTAGATGGCGGATATCGGCAACGAGCTTGGGATAGTCATTCAGGACATAACACACGGCATCGAGAGGATCGCGAGACGGCGCGTACAGCGTCGCTTGATCGATCAGATGCTGTGGTACAGGGAGAGGGTCAGGCTTGCGCATAATCGGCCCTATGTTACGCGCCGCCCGGAGCCGCCGTATTGTCCGGGCGGCGCTCAACATAAGGCCGAGCATTATGCGAATCCAGGATGTTACGGCCAAATAGTAATTCTCAATCTAGCCAAATAGAAATGTCCCAAATCGGCGTCTAGGGTTTCCCTCCTGCATCACCGGAGGCACGCCATGACTGACGACACGTCAGGTGCACCGGCTGGTTCTGCGTTATCGCGAGGACGGCCCAGCCGGCCTAACATCTCGTCGACGTGGTCAGCCGAGTAACCGGCAGCTGTCGCCAGGTCTGGAGAATCGCGCCATTAGCTTGATTCGACGGAACTATAGCGACTTTGGTCCAACTCTGGCCCAGGAAAAACTGGTCGAGTGCCACGGCCTTAAGCTGGCCAAAGAAACGGTACGACGGATCATGGTTGATGCCGGCATGTGGGTACCGCGCAAGCAACGGCCGCCCAAGGCCTATCAGCCACGCAACCGGCCGCCTGTTGCGGCGAACTGATCCAGATCGATGGCAGCGATCATCGCTGGTTCGAGGATCGTGGACCGGCCTGCACGCTGCTGGTCTTCATTGATGATGCAACCAGCCAGCTGATGCACCTGCATTTCACCGAGGCCGAATCGACCTTCAGCTACTTCACCGCCACCCGCGCCTACCTGGAGCGGCATGGAAAGCCGCTGGCCTTCTACAGCGACAAAGCCAGCGTGTTCCGCAGTAACCATAAGGCGCCTCAGGGTGGCGACGGCTATACCCAGTTCGGCCGAGCGATGTACGAGTTGAACATCGAGAGCATTTGCGCCAACAGCAGCCAGGCCAAAGGTCGTGTGGAGCGTGCGAACCTCACTCTGCAGGATCGCCTGGTCAAGGAGCTGCGGCTTCGCGGAATCAGCAACATGCCCGACGCCAATGCCTTTGCAGCCCACTTTATGGCCAGCTACAACGCGCGTTTTGCCAAGCCCCCGCGCTCTGAGCATGACTGCCATCGCCCGCTGCACAGTGATGAAGATTTGGATCTGATCTTCGCCTGGCGAGAAGCGCGGCGAGTTTCGCAGCGGTTGACCGTGCAGTACGACAAGGTGCTGTATCTGCTAGCGGACACTCCGCAGTCCCGTCGCCTGGCGGGTGATCATGTCGAGATCTACCACTACCCGGATGGCCGCATCGAGCCCAGGGTGGACGGCACCGCCCTCCCCTTTACCACCTACGACAAACTCTGCGAGATAGACCAGGGTGCCATCGTCGAGAACAAGCGCTTGGGTCATGTGCTGCAAGTCGCCCAGCTCGTCCAAGCGCAGCGCGACAGTCGGCGCTCGCAATCGGTACCGGGAAATCCGCGGCAGTCAACGCAAGGCAAGATGCTGTCGAAGAAGGCGCAGCGAGAACTGATGCCGGAAGATATCGCCGCCGCCCTGGATAACACGCCACCATCGAGGCGAAGTCGCCATGCGTGAGTCAATCAGCGCCGAGGCACTGAAGATACTAGTGGTTGCCGGAGCTGCGCGGTACTTACGTGCTATTCCGGCGCCTTCCGGCCACGGTTGGCAGCTCCAAGTGCGCTACAGTCCCGACGGTCAATATTACCCGCTACGTTCTCGAGGTGAACTTGTGCGCGTATTTGGATCACTGGACTCGCTTAATCGGTACGCAAATCGTTTGGGCATCCACACGTATAGCGTGGAGTTATAACTGTGACACGAATTTCCCCATGTGGGGAGTCGACAGGTTTCTAGAAAAATAGTTCGATAAGTGTAGCGACTTTCGTTTGCAAACCGCTACAAATAGCGCTGCGGGCCAACCAGCTGAGTTTTTCCAACACCTGACAGTGTGGAGTAACGCTTCTCCGAGTTCCGGAATCAAGGGCTATGGTATCTACATATTATTTAGCGGGTGTAATAATTTTTATCTAGCCCTCTTTATCGAAGGAGAGGGCCAGATAACATTAGATCGCTGCAAAATAGGCCAGCAGCAAGGCTACTGCGGTCGTATAGCGGAGGCCCGATTTGATCGTATTGAATACGTCGCTGAAATTTGGCGCGTCCAGACGTAGGCCAACACCAGGCCCTACCAACGTCTTAATATCCTCGGGGAGCGTCATTGCCTGCCAAGTGCCTGGAGCCAGTGTCCGCAGGTTCACACCGTAGGAAACCAGCAGCCCGGACTCCTGCGAAATGCCTCCGGAGGCGTCCGGAGATAGACCAACGTCGGTTGGATAGACGTTCGGGCTGCCCTTGAAGCGGTCAAGATATCCGCTGCCGAAGCGAGCCTTTATTCTATCAAGATTCTGCGCCATGGAGGTGAGCAAAGGAAGTATCTCACCGTTGCAAACACGTTCCTTTTCATTGACCATCCTGAAACCAATGGTTACGCCGTTGGCTAGTTCTTGGGCAAGCAACGTCGAATACTGCTGGTCCGCTTTGCTGATGTCTCCGCCCGGGACGAATTCCGGGTGTAGCTTCAGCGGAATGTCCCATGCCTCTATAGTCTGTGCTTCGGGGAAGACAAAGCCAGGATTGCATTGACGGGCAAAACCCTTATAGATATTAGCCAGGGATTGACCAGGGTTCTGGTAGATATTGATCTCGGCCATGGTTGCCTCCTCTAGAGTCCCAGGGATCGTTGGAGATAGTCCGCGCGATTGTTCAATCGCCTGGCTATGCCATCGCTCGGATCGGTACTGTTGGGAGTACCATTCCAGTTCCTCAACTCCCTAATGGCGGCTGGCCAGTCGCTCTGAGAAATAGCAGTCTCAAAGTTTGGGAACGAGGAATACTCACCATAGTGGTAATACAGGTCTGTCACTATGGTTTTGACCGCCGGAGGTAAGGTGCTCCACTGCTGGAACTTCACCTTCATCCGATCAGTGACCTTGATCATCTTGGCGGTAAAGAGGGACAGCCCGTCTTCATCTGTGAGTACCGGGATGAGTTGGGCTAATGCCTGGAAGGTCGCGGTGTTCGCTCCTTTCAAGCCGAGGGCGGGGCGAATTTTTTTGCGCGTGGATTCAGCGATGTTCAGAGCCTGAATGCCGGATTCATCGTGCTGGCCGACATCGAAGCCATAGCCAATCGTTACACCTGATTCACCGTTGGGGTCAGAGGTCGGAATAGTAGCTCTGTTGCCTCGCCCACCAGGTGGAAGCTCATGACGGGCGGTGAAATCGATATTAATACCCATTTCAATCAGATAGGAAATATTGGACTGGAGGCGGCTGACCTTATCGGCTTTGTCACCATCGATGCGGTCTTGGATAAAGGTATTGATCTGCTGGTTCAATTGCACCTGGAGGTCGCTCACCGAAATACTGTTGGCTCCTCCGGTTTCGGCGACCGTACGAATAGTGACCTCATGAACCTTGAAGTAGTCGTCGAACACTAGAACGGGCCGCCCGGCAGTCTGGCTTATGACCTGCGTCAGTTGCCCCGTCAATCCACCTTGTGCTGAGTAGCTGGGGGATGACAGCCAGTCGGTATAGAGGTCAGGAATTCCGTGAGTAATTCGGATCGGCTCTGGTTCCGCTGCGAGCAGAACACGCTGTGCCTCCTCTCGTTCTGGATTTTCTAGGTAATTGTATAGCCGCTCCAGATTGCGCTGAAGGGGCTGATCCAATTCTCTATCCACCTTAGTCTCCTCTGCTTAGTGAAGCCAATTTGTTATTTCATTGATTGTTCGCACTCGCTTTCTAGACGATTGAACTCAGTAGAATACTTGTCATATTCATTTTGCATTTTTTCCGGCAAATACTCTCGCTTCAGGTCTCTGAAGAAGCTGCCCTTCTCTAGTATCTTCTTGCATTGGTGGTTTTTGGCAGACAAGGAGAGATGTGCCGTATGAAAAACACGAGAGAGATAACCAAAACCTTCAAACATGTCCCTACACTCTGTTATCAGTTTTCGAGAAATCCAGTAGGCCTTCTCTGTCTCGTTATTCTTCAGTGCTTTCTTCACTTGCTTGTCGTTGAATTTTATAGAGGCGGGCTCGCAGATTGGGGAAGGCTTCCAATACGTGCCAGTAAAACCTGCTGCCGCCCCGCAGAAGCCCTGACAGTCCCTACTTGCGACTCCTTTCTCTATGGTAATTCTGTCATCATTCAGTTTGAAAACGACATCGCACGACATATCGCCGATGCCACGGACGTCGACCTGCACATGATCTGACTCTATAGTTCCATTCAATCCGCAAGCATGGGCATTGTGTCCAGTGCTTCGTATCCGAAACTTTTGAAGTCCTTCGAATAACGGAGATATCGTCAGCAGCCCACTATTTCCAGTCCTATAGTAATCCCCGGGTGGGAAGTAGCTCTTTGGTTCTTCAGCGACACAAAGAGTGATATTGTAGCAAAGGGCGAGTATGGCAAAAATGCTAATGCTTTTGAGCTTCATGTTTATGCCCTGCATGAAAGCGGCTAGGTGGGGCGCTGGGTGATCCCATATAGGATTGTTTTTTTGCTGGTCAGATCGACTGATCTATAAGTTCCGTCGAGCAGGCTAGTCCTCCCAAAAAACACAAGCAGACTTGTAAGAGTCATTCTGTTTTACCAGCACTTCATTCTCAACATCACTAAAGTTTAGACGTCATTGAGCATGAGCTGGAAAAAGTTGCGGCAACGACCCTAGACGCTGAACGCTGCTCACCTGGGACGTTCCACTTCCTTGCGAAACATCACTCTCTGCTTGAAGCCGAAACCTCCACCACCATCCAGCAGAGCGGGCGGAGCAACCGGTAGATCGGGCTCGCGGCAGGTGGCTATCACGCGCCTGGCGAAGACTTCATCGAGCGTACTGCGGCTCTTAACATTCCCCTCGCCGTACTGTACCCGGCAACTGCTTATGCGCCCCGACGAGCTTGCGAAGCGGAAAAACACCACAACATCGGCCTCGGGGATCTCATCTCCCGGTGCGAACAGCGGGTAACGAAGCCTCTTGGCGAATTCCTGGCGGAATTCCTGGATAAAAATGGCCTCTTGCTCTGCTCGCTCCTGCAAAGTGACTGAATGGGAGCAGCCGCCGATCAGACTCAGCAATACCAATAGGCAAACTATCCTCAACGCTCTTCCTCCTTGAAAAAGAGGCAATCTTTTATTTTAGTATCTAGAAATGGCTCTTGACGTCTAAGCCAAGAACTGCAAGAGCTTCCAGCGCCAGGTTTTGACCTTCTGCAATACCCGAATTATGTGCAAACTCGACAAGTCGCTCGATTACTCCGACGCTACCCTGATCTGGCTCGACAAATTCCGATATATTATCCATAGCAACTGAGGCGTCCCACGCAGCCTGACTAAGCAGCTCTTTATACAATGCATCAGCGCTAGATATATTACGAACATTTGCGAGATTAAGCCTGGTTCGATCCAAGGCTTCGTGCGCGATCTGAAGTAGCAAATATGGAAATGGATTCTTTTGAGTTCGACGTTTCCTGCATGAGTCGCTAATTAGTCCAGCAAGCATTGCTGATCCTTCGGCCTCAATGCGAAGGGAATCATCAGCAATCGAGATTGTCCGCGCCTTCGCAATATAGCCCAAAACGTAAGCATCGAACTGAGTCTCGGCAATCATAGACAGAATCTGATTATTACGATTATTGAAATTCATAAGATGCTCCTTGCCCAATCTCAAACTAGATAGATCAGTGGAAACTGTTTCTGAATTCTGTAGTAGACTGCCCGGTCCAACGTCTGAATGCATGTCTAAAACTCGCTGTTTCCGAGTACCCCAGAATATCGCTAATACGATCAACTGGTATAGATGAATTCAGTAGCAGTGCAATTGCTCGTTCTTTGCGGGCCTTATCTACAATCTGGCGATAAGTGCATCCCTCGTCCGCCAGGCGACGTCTTACCGTCCGCTCATTCATGCATAAATACTTTGCGGTAGTCACCAAGCTAGGGTATTGATCTGGTATGGACTCAAGGAATAACTCGATTCGCTGACGGAGCCCTCCCATCTCTACTTCCAACAGAGCATTGAAACTCTCACCTGCCATATTCAGGGCTGACTGAAATACCGCCGGATTGGCAGTCGCCAGTGTTCTATTCAACTGATGAGCTGGAAAGCTAAATATTATGTCACTTCCTTCATGCTTCACAGGCAAAGAAAAGAAACCTTCATAGATTGTTTTATCTGCGCCATGCACAGGTACTGTCAATGCAGAGATGGGAAAGTCATTACCTAACAGGTCCATAATGAGCTTGTAGGTTGCAGAGGCTATAACATTTACATGAAACTGACGGGATGCGTCATTCCACTCCGGCTTAAAGTTAACTGAAATATGGATTTCTACTTCGTAATTCTCCCTAGGCTTGACGTCAACATTAGCTATATCACGATTGAACAACTTGACATAGGCCTTTATGACTTTCAAAATATCACCTACGTTCTCAGCGCATAGCAACGCCAATCCTATCACGCCATAATCAGATATATGGTAATAAGTACCAAGATTCAGTCCTTCTTTTCCTGAATACCCCTTGCTAACTATCCAGTTGTAAAGTGCGTCACTTCTTGACTCTTGATCTGCCGCAAAGGGTGGTATTGCGATATCTCGATCACGAAGATAGTTCTGCAGAGGGCGCCATTCAAAATCAAATATGTGTTCGGTCACCATGTCTATATTCACCTCACCCCTACTGTTCTTGATATAGCCCTGAACGCTGCAAGTGCCTCATGCTCCATACGGATGCCGTCAACGTTGTAGTCGACATACGCGGAGGTCTTTGCAATCACCACACGCCTTAGTGGGTTTACATAAATAAACTGCCCGTACACTCCGATAGCCAAGAACTCCCCTTCTTTGCCTTCTGGAATCCACCACTGGTAACCATACCCAAGATTTGGCTCACCATCCTCTATGTAACGTCCAGGACGCAAGTGAGCACTCCGAGGTTTGGTTGATGCCTTGACCCACTCAGCACTTACAATTTGACTTCCAGTCAGGCTGCGACCGCCATGAAGAAATAATAGACCAATGCGTGCAAAGTCTCTTAGGCAAAGGTTCACCCCACCGAATGCTAGCTCTGTGCCCCGATCGTCTGTTAACCATGCACCTTCACATTCGGCACCCAGTTGGGGCCAAAGTCTTTGATTCATAAACTGTGAGGGGCCCATACCAGTCGCGCCCAATAAAACCATACCAAGCACCTGGGTATCTACGCTAACGTAGTGGTGCACTCTCCCCGGGGCATCTTCTCTTCTCAATGAACTCACTTTTTCATTTACTGATCCGCCAAGCGCTATAGTCCTACCTAGCTGGTTGATATCGGAGTCCGAATTCCCGTAGTCCTCACTGAAAGCTATTCCTGATGACATCTCAAGCACATCTCTCAAAGAAACACCCGCATATCCGCCAGCAGAAAGCTGTGGGGCGTACAGGTTCACAGGATCTAGCAGACTGTGTATTGATCCTTCATCAACTGCCATTCCAATCAAGAGGGACATTAATGATTTGCTTAGCGACCAGCCAATAGCAAGGCTTTTCGCACTATTGCCCAGGTAGTATTCCTCAAAGGCAATGCGATCGTCACTGAGAACTATAAGGCCGGTGGTATTGCTGCTCGCCAACCAGTCTTTAAAGCCAACCTCGTGACCTTGAAAGCTAAATGAGCCAGGCATATCCCTGAGGTTTTTTTCAAAAAAATGAGCCGCTCCGCTCTTCTTTATTGGGACCGAGTTAAACAGTCTCGGCATTGCTCGAAAATTTTCAGCAATTTTCCCCGAGTCAAACAAAGTGTAAAAATTCCACACTCTCACACCTGCACTACCAATGCAGGCGATGATAAAAAAGATGAGAATCATTGAGAGGAAAATAGCATTTCTCTTATTTATCATTCTTGTCGATCTCTCAGTTTGTGCTAGCTCGTCTCGACCCTGCTAACAGCCCAATGTCATCAACCTAAGCTGCAGCCCTGCCCAAGGCAAGCCCCCCGAAGCAGCCAGCCGCCATGGCCGTCGGGCGATGACCAGGCCTCTGCCGCTCAATCAGGCGGTCTAGCTGGGCTGGCGGTGATGTGATCATCGTCTGTTCCGGCTGTCTAGGCGAGATTTCTCGTCCTCCGGACGAGCCTATGCCGACCGCTTGTGGCCAGCTTTTTTTGCACGGAGGTTGGGCGGTGGTGTTTCTTCAGCGCGTCGGTTTGTAGCCCTCACAACCTCGGCTGGCTGCGCGTTTGCGTTGGCGCGCAAAGCTACGGCCTGAGCGTACGGCACTGAGGCTTTTAGCCATCAAGGCCAGCACATTGCTCAGCCCCTGAGCACAGTGCCGCACCAGCAGCTCGACCAGGGTATTTTTGAGCCGTGACACGCCTTGGGTGAAGTTGACTTTCCATCGCAGCTTGCGACCTTTGTGGCGCTGTTCGATGACCGGCTGTAGCAGGTGCTGCATCAACAGCGCCAGGTTCTTCAACAGTTGAGCGGCATGAAAGTCCTGCTTTACAGCGGTCACGCTGCGGCCGCTGAAGTTGTCCAGCGTCAGGGTTTGTTTGAGGCGACGGAAGTCGGTTTCGATGCCCCAGCGGCGGTGGTAAAGCTCGGCAAACACCTCAGCGGGAAAGGCTTCTCGATCCAGCAGCGAGGTCAGCAATACTTCGCTTTCGCCGTTGGCCAACTCGACCCGGATCAGTCTCAGCTCGATCTGGCTGGCAGGATCAACGCCAGCCTCGGAGCAGAACAGACGTGCTTCAGGATGGTTGGCCACGAAAAGCTGTGTGTCTTCAACTTGGCCAGAGTGTAGAAACGCTTTGACCTGGGCGTTATAGCCACAGGGCAGGCGCATCAGAAAGTGCCGCTGTTGCTGCGCGAACAGCGCGAATAACCAGTGCCCAGGGTAACCACGGTCAAACAGCGTCAGGCTGTCAGCCGGCAGGTGCTCAAGGTGCAGATGGGCACAGTCGCGCTCACCGACTGTCAGGGGCACGATCAGGCTATGCAAGGTTTGACCGTCAGCGACTTCGTAGAGTGTGGACAAGCGAGCCATGGGAAAGCCAGAGTGACTGCCAAAGAAGGTCGCCATGGTCGACTCCAGGGGTAAATGCACGGTCGAGCCATCCACCGCGAGCACCCTCAGCCCACGCCACTTCTGACGCAGCCCGAAGCAGTCAATTTGTTGCTGCAGGAGGCGATTGAGACTTTCAAATACCTCGGGGTTGAGCTTTTTGCGCGCTTTGCAGAAGGCCTGCGCAGTGACCATTTGCGTCTCAGTCGACGCCTGATTGAGTACGCGATAGAACTGATCGAGTTCGGTTTGCAGGGCCGTGCGCGGCTGATTGAGCAGGAACAGGACGAGGTTCTTGAAGGTGAGCTGGCGTCGGCGGGTAAAGTCTTGAGGATTCTGGCGGTGGGCGGCGATGAAGGCGGGACAATCGAGCGGGCTGGTTATTTTTTGTACAATTTTCAAGCCAGGGTTTGGCTGGCGGTGTCAAGCGATGCGGTATAGGTAGTCAAAAGGGCTTCTCCCATGCACTGATTTGAGCGCTAATTATATGATATTTATGGATAATTTCCAAAGTTGATGACATTG
>NZ_JBQENS010000064.1:0-11350 GCF_052044465.1 Pseudomonas sp. 22490
ATGATGGCGATCAAGACCGTCAACGCCCTCTCCCACTACACCGACTGGACCATCGGCCACGTCCACGCCGGCGCCCTCGGCTGGGTCGCGATGATCACCATCGGCTCGCTCTACCACCTGATTCCCAAGGTCTACGGGGTCGAGAAGATGCACAGCGTCGGCCTGATCAATGCGCACTTCTGGCTGGCCACCATCGGCACCGTGCTGTACATCGCCTCGCTGTGGGTCAACGGCATTACCCAGGGCCTGATGTGGCGCGCGGTCAACGAGGACGGCACGCTGACCTACTCCTTCGTCGAGTCGCTGGTGGCCAGCCATCCGGGCTTCATCGTGCGCCTGGTCGGTGGCGGGTTCTTCCTCACCGGCATGCTGCTGATGAGCTACAACACCTGGCGCACGGTACGCCAGGCGCGCCCGGAAGGAATCCTCGCGGCGGCCCGCATGGCCTGAGCCGCGACAGCGCGTCCCTTCCCTTCCCGAGCCTCGCCCGCCACGCTGCGGGCAAGGCTCGACAGCCGACGAGGAGAATCATCATGGAATTCAGCTGGAGCGAGATCCTGCTGGAGCTGCTGGCGGTCGCCGTGCTGTTCTTCGGCGTGCATTGGAGCCTGCGCCACGCCAAGACCCTGGACCAGGCGAGCATGCTGCCGTTCGCCGACGACGAGGAGGTGGCCCGCCGGGTCGAGCGGGAAACCGGCAGGAGCCGCACCGGCTGCGGCTGTCCAGGTCGCTGCCAGGGCGACTGCCGGCACTGGGACAAGAATTGGCCGGCATGACGCCGGCCAGTCGCTTCAGGGCTTTATCTTCTTCAGCTCGTTGAGCAGTTCCAGCAACTGCGCGAGCTTTTCCTCGCCGAACCGCTCCTGGATGCGCTGGTAGTTCTTCTCCATGTCGCCGCTCATGGAGACGAAGCACTGCTGGCCCTTTTCCGTCAGGTTCACGTAGACCCGCCGCTGGTCCTTGGGCGCCTTCCAGCGCCGGACGATGCCGTCGCGCTCCAGGCGCGCCAGCACGCCGGTCATGCTCGGGCGCAGGATGCAGGCCTGGTTGGCCAACTGGTAGCTCTCCATCTCGCCCTGCTGGCGCAGGATGCGGATCACCCGCCACTGCTGCTCGGTGAGGCCGTGCTGGTTGAGGGAGGGGCGGAAGAAACTCATCGCGGCTTCGCGAGCCTGCAACAGGGTCAGGGTCAGGGAGGGTCTTGGCGTTGACATAGGGTCCGAGCTTGGATGACTGGTTTCGAAAGTGCAGAAGAGTAGCGGAAAAAACACAGGCTGCATGCGGGTATGCAGAAGGAAATCAACGGTTTCCGCCGTGCAGGGCCAAGCCCAGCGCGAGCAGGCTGCCGACGCCGCAGACGGCCATCACCAGCGCCATCGGCAGCACGCCGGGCAGCGCCAGCCAGCCGACCGCCAGGCTGGCCAGGCAGCCGAGGCCGAACTGCCCGGACACCGCCACCGCCGAAGCCGCCCCGGCCTGTCCGGGATACAACGCCAGCAGGCTGGCGATGCAGTTGGCGCCGAGCAGGCCGGTGACGCTGACGAAGCACAGCAGGCCGGGCACCAGCGCCCACAACCCGCCCCGCTCGCCGAGCGCCGCATAGCCGAGGAGGAACAGCCCGGACACGCAGGCCAGCAGGCTGCCGGCCCGCAGCAGCGGCCGCGGACCGTGGCGGCGCACCAGGCGCGCGCTGCACCAGGTGGCGAGCATCACGCCGAGGATGTTCAGGCCGAAGAACCAGCCGAAGCGCTCCGCGCGCACGCCGAAATGCTCGATGAACACGAAGGGCGCGGCGCTGATGTAGGCGAACATCCCGGCGAACGCCAGCCCCATGCACAGCACGTAGCCCAGCGCGCGACGGTCGCCGAGCAGCCGCCCATAGGCGAGAAAGGCCTGGGCCAGGCTGCCGCCGCGGCGCTCCGGCGGGTGGCTTTCGGCGACCCGCCAGACCGCCAGCAGGCAGAGCCCGGCGAACAGCGCCAGGACCACGAACAACGCGCGCCAGCCGGCCCAGAGCATCAGGTAGCCGCCGAGCAGCGGCGCGGCCAGCGGTGCCAGCATGGTCACCATGTGCATCAATGCCAGCATCCGGGCGGCCTCGCCCAACGGATAGAGGTCGCGCACCATGGCCCGCGCCAGCACCGACGCGGCGCCGCCGCCGAGGGCCTGGAGCACCCTCAGCAGGACCAGTTGCCCCGCGCTGTCGGCCAGCGCGCAGGCCAGGCTGCTGAACAGGTACAAGGCGATACCGGCCAGCAGCACCGGGCGCCGGCCGAAACGGTCGGACAAGGGGCCGTAGAACAGCATGCCGACGCAGAAGCCGACCAGGAAGCCGCTGATGCTCCGCTGCACCTGGGCATCGCTGGCGCCGAGATCGGCGGCGATCGCCGGCAGGCTCGGCAGGTACATGTCGATCGACAGCGGGCCGAACGCCACCAGCGCCGACAACAGCAGCAACAGGCGTCGTTCGCCGCTTCCGACCTGAATCCTCGATGCACTCGCAGGCACGCTCGCCCTCCTCTTCTTCGCCTTTCGGTCCAGACGACACCGCCGTGCACGCGGATGCAAGTTCGCCGTCCGGGAAATCCTCGCGCCGCGACCTCGTTCACCCTGGCAGCGCGCGGGCCTGGCTCCTTTCGCGGGCCGACAACGTTAACAGATTAACCAAATGCGCAGAAGGCGAAAGATTCCAGGCTGGCTTCGCTCTCCAGCGCCTTACCGTCAATGCTCGATGAGCATGGAAAGGGGCAGAGGCTAGCGAAGCTTCCGGGAGGATCGCCAACACTTCATTAACAAGTTAACAATATGCTAAAACTCACCGTGCAATCGGCGTCACCCATACCTACAAGAACAACAACCAAGGGAAGAATCGATGATCACGGCATGCCCCCGCCCGTGCGCCTGGCGCAGCTATGCGCTTGGCCTCGGCCTCCTGCCCCTCGCCGCGCAAGCGGAATTCCTCGCGGACAGCAGCGCCCACCTCGACCTCCGCAACTTCTACCAGTTGCGCGACTACCGCCAGCACGATGCGCCCCAATCGCAGGCCGGCAACTGGTCGCAGGGCTTCGTCCTGCGCCTGCAATCCGGTTTCACCGGCGGCCCGCTCGGCTTCGGCCTGGATGCTACCGGGCTGCTCGGCGTCAAGCTCGACTCGGGACGCGGGCGTAGCAACGATGGCACGCTGCCGTTCGGAGCGAATTCGAAGGAGCCGGTGGACGACTACAGTCACCTCGGCCTGACCGCCAAGCTGCGCTATTCGCAGACCCAGCTACAGGTCGGCATCCTCATGCCGCAACTGCCGGTGGCGTTCCGCGACGACGTGCGCCTGTTGCCGCAGACCTTCGACGGCGCGCTGCTGACCTCCAGCGAGATCGAGGGTCTCACCCTCACCGCGGGGCAATTGTGGAAGTCGCGCACTCGCGAGTCGGCCGGCAGCGACGACATGTACATCATGGGCCGCGACAAGGCCCACGCCAGCGACGAGTTCAATCTCGCCGGCGCGACCTACGCCTTCACCCCTCGGCTCAGCGCCAGCTATTACTACGGCCAGCTCAAGGACATCTACCGGCAGCACTATCTCGGCCTGCTGCACACCCTGCCGCTGGGCGAAGGGCTGTCGCTGCGCAGCGACCTGCGCTACTTCGACAGCGGCGAAGACGGCGCGGCGATCTCCGGGCCGGTGGACAATCGCAACCTCAACGCCATGCTCACCCTGCGCGCCGGCGCCCACGCCTTCGGCATCGGTGTCCAGAAGATGATCGGCAACGACGCCTTTCCGGTGCTCAACGGCTACACCACGCCCTACGTGGCCAACCTCATGGCCTACCAGACCTTCACCCGACCGCAGGAGAAATCCTGGCAACTGCGCTACGACTACGACTTCGCCGGCCTCGGCCTGCCCGGCCTGAACCTCATGACCCGCTATGTACAGGGCCGCGACATCGACCGCGGCGCCGGCCGTGCCGACGACAGCGAATGGGAGCGCAACACCGACCTGTCCTACGTGATCCAGAGCGGACCGCTGAAGAGCGTCGCCTTGAAATGGCGCAACATCACCTACCGCAGCCGCTACGGTGCGGACCTGGACGAGAACCGCTTCATCGTCAATTACACGCTAAAGCTCTGGTGAAGCGCGGCCCCTTGGGGCCGCAGGCACCTCAATCCTCGAGTCGCAGGTGCAAATGCTGCTTCTTGCCCAGGCTCAGGCGCAGCCCGTCGACCTCGCCCGCCAGCGGCGCGTCCGGATCGCTGACCGGCGTGCCGTCCAGGCGCAGGCCGCCGCCGGCGGCGAGGCGGCGGACCGCGCTGCGGGAGGGCTGGATCGCGTGTTCCAGCAGCAGGTCGGTCAGCGACAGTCCCTGCGCCAGGCGCGCGCGGGATAGCTTCATCACCGGCAGGCCGCTGTCCCGCGTACCGTCGGCGAACACCCCGCGCGCGGCATCGGCGGCGGATCGCGCGGCGTGCTCGCCGTGCGCCAGGGCGGTGGCGGCATTGGCCAGGACCACCTTCGCTTCGTTCAGCTCGGCGCCCTGCAAGGCGCCCAGGCGGCGCACCTCATCCATCGGCAGTTCGCTGAACAGGGCGAGGAAGCGACCGACGTCGCGATCATCGCAGTTGCGCCAGAACTGCCAGAAGTCGAACGGCGCCAGGCGCTCGGCGTTGAGCCATACCGCACCCTGCGCCGACTTGCCCATCTTGCGCCCGTCACTGGTGGCCAGCAGCGGCATGGTCAGGCCGAACAGCTGGGCGCCGCCCTGGCGTCGCGACAGCTCCACGCCGTTGATGATGTTCGCCCACTGGTCGGCGCCACCGAGTTGCAGGGTGCAGCCGCGCCGGCGCGACAGTTCGACGAAATCGTAGGCCTGCAGCAGGGTGTAGCCGAACTCGAGGAACGACAGCGAATGCTCGCGGTCCAGGCGCTGCCTGATGGCGTCGAAGGTCAGCAGGCGGTTGATCGAGAAGTGCCGGCCGACCCGGTCGAGGAACTCCAGGTAGCCGACGCCGTCCAGCCATTCGGCGTTGTTCACCAGGCTGTCGTCGTGCAGTTCGACGTAGCGCGAGAAAACCCGGGCGATGCCGTCGATATTGGCCTGGATCTGCGCCTCGGTGAGGATCGGCCGGCTCGAATCGCGGAAGCTCGGATCGCCGATCCGGGTGGTCGCGCCACCGATCAGCAGCAACGGGCGGTGCCCGGCCTTCTGTAGCCAGCGCATCAGCATCAGGCCCTGCAGGTGGCCGACGTGCAGGCTGTCGGCGGTGGCGTCGAAGCCCAGGTAGGCGGTTGCCGGACCGGCGGCCAGGTGCGCGGCGAGGCCGTCGCGGTCGGTGCACTGGTGGACGAAGCCACGCTCTTCGAGCAGGGCGATCAGGTCTTGCTGATGGGTCGGGACGGACACGGGTATCTCCTTTGGCACGGTGGATGCCCGAGGAGACAGGTTGGGAGGGAGTTCACCGGACCGCCGCCTCGGGCGGTTCGGGAATGCAGCGACGCATCTACCGCCTCAATGAGGGAGCAGATAGGCGTAATAGCGCTTGAAGGTCAGGGCTGCACGATTCATGCGCGGCACTCTACGCGCCTGTGCCGGGCTGTCAAGACTGGAAAGCGCCTCGACCCGAACCGAAGCACTTCCCCGCAACAGAAGCGCAGCCTGGGAAAGTTTGCCCGCCAGTTATCCGCACAAATTTATGACGCCGGTTTCTCTACTTTGAAAAACAACGCAAGACCGGACATGGACTTCAATAACTCGACCGGAAGAAACCTATCAGCAAGGCAGTTGAATTTTTTCCGAAAGCAATAATTCGATACCTTTCTGGATTGGCGCATCATCTCGTAAAAATAGCGAACCGCTTCCCAGTACCCACGAATATCAATGGATCAGCAATATCCAGATGCTTATCGCGGCATTCGAAAAAACATCGACCAATTCCACTGACAGAATATCGGCGTCATTTGCCTAGCATGGATATTCCAAGTTCACCCTATCAACTTCCCAGATTGACACTCTCGCCGGCAGATCAGTAATTTTCAGCGACCAGCCGGCAAAGTACTTTTCCAGAGCGGCTGGCAACCGATAGTCACTCTATCTTCGCAAACCGATGTTTATGCGAGAGGGCCGGCTATCGCTCAAAACTTGATTGATGAAGGAATAGCGCCATGCAACTCGCCACACTTCAGGAACTGAGCTTCGATGAAATCGACCAGGTATCGGGCGCCGGACTCTTCAGCTTCGTCGGCGATGCCATCGTCGATGTGGTCAAGGTGTCCAACGACCTGCTCAACACGTCGGTCATCTCTTCGGTCGGCAAGGTGTTCAACGCCGTCGGCCTGACCCCCATCCATCAACTGGCCGACACCCTCGGCTACGGCGTGTTCAAGGGCGTCGCCGCGGTCGGCGGCCTGCTCGGCGGCGACACCAGCCGCATCGATTACCACTACGACACCGAGTGGACCTGATCCCAGGACCTCGGCCCGCTCCCGTCGCGGAGCGGGCCTCCACCGTCGCCGGAGACCCGGACGCCCCCGGCGGCGACCTAGGACCCGGCAACCGGGAAGGGGCGACCAGCGCCCCGATCAGGAGAACCGCCATGCACGACCTCATCCAGCACGCCGACGCCTTCGTCGGCGATCCCGACCAGGAATCCGGCGGCCTGTCGCGCCGCAGCTTCCTCGGCAAGAGTGCCACGCTCGGCGCGGTCGGCCTGGTGGCCGGCTGGACCCCGGCCTTCGTCATCCAGCCCGCCGAAGCCGCCGCCAGCAGTTGTCCGGCGCCGGCAGGCTTTCCGGCCGGCCTCGAACTTTATCGGCGGGCGTTCCGCAACTGGTCGGGGGAAATCGCCGCCGACGACCTCTGGAGCTGCGCCCCGCGCACCAACGAAGAGGTTCTCGCGGTGGTCAACTGGGCCTGGCAGAACGGCTTCAAGGTGCGCCCGCGCGGCATGGGTCACAACTGGTCCCCGCTGCTGCTGAAAGGCGGCGAGAACTGCGAGAGCCGCATCGTGCTGGTGGAAACCAGCCGTTACCTGACCCGCGTACGGATCGACGCCCAGGGCGAGTTCGGCCTGTTCAGCGCGCAGACCGGCGTCACCATGGAAGCCCTGCTGAAACAACTGGAGCGGGTCAAGCTCGGCTTCGTCGCCACGCCGGCGCCGGGCGACCTGACCCTCGGCGGGGTGCTCGCCATCGACGGCCACGGCACCGGCATCCCGGCGCAGGGCGAAAGCCGCCTGCCGGGGCAGAGCTACGGCTCCCTGAGCAACAGCATCGTGGCGCTGACCGCGGTGGTCTGGGACGGCGCCGCCGGACAATACGTGCTGAAGACCTTCCGCCGCGACGATCCGGCCTGCGCGCCGTTCCTCGTCCACCTCGGACGCGCCTTCATCGTCGAGGCGACCCTCCAGGCCGGGGTCAACAAGCGCATGCGCTGCCAGAGCTACGTGAACATCCCGGCGAGCGAGATGTTCGCCGCGGCCGGCAGCGGCGGAAGGACCTTCGACAGCTTCCTGCAGAAAAGCGGACGCGCCGAGGCCATCTGGTTCCCCTTCACCGACAAGCCCTGGCTGAAGGTCTGGACGCCGACCCCGCGCTGCCCGTTCGGCGCCCGCGCGGTCAACGGCCCGTTCAACTACCCCTTCTCCGACAACATTCCCAAGGCGCTGTCCGACCTGCTGGCGGCGATCAACACCGGCCACCCGGAACTCACCCCGCTGCTCGGCAAGCTGCAGTACGACCTGGTAGTGGGCGGCATGGCGCTGACCCTGGGCTACGACCTGTGGGGCTGGAGCAAGGACCTGCTGCTGTACATCAAGCCCAGCACCCTTCGCGTCACCGCCAACGGCTACGCGGTGCTGACCCGGCGTCGCGACGTGCAGCGGGTGATCAACGAGTTCTACCTGCAGTACCAGACGATGGTCGCCGCCTACCGCGCCAACGGCCACTACCCCATGAACGGCCCGGTGGAGATTCGCGTCAGCGGGCTCGACCAGCCCGGCGAGTCGATCGTTCCCGGCGCCCAGGTGCCCAGCCTGTCGGCGATCCGTCCGCGCCCCGACCAACCGGAGTGGGACACGGCGATCTGGCTGGACATCCTCAGCCTGCCCGGTACCCCGCAGGCCAATGCCTTCTACCACGAGTTCGAGGCCTGGCTGTTCGACCACTTCAGCGGCGACTACGCCTCGCTGCGGGTGGAGTGGAGCAAGGGCTGGGGCTACAGCCCCGCCGCCGCCTGGGACGAGCCGACGGTGGTCGACCAGTTGGTGGCGCAGTCGCTACGCCAGGGCCTGGTCGCAGACAACGATTGGGACAGCGCGGTGCGCCAGTTGAACGAAGCCGATCCGCATCGGCTGTTCAGCTCGCCGCTGCTCGACCGGCTGATGCCATGAAATGCCGCTATGCGAGGCCGTACTGACTCGGACGAAGAGCGGTTGGCCGGAGCCGATATGAATGAGCCCTCGATACGGCGTTGACTTGTTCAACAGGTCTTATCGAGGTGTCGCACGAACCGGCCTTAATCATTCGCAAAGTTTACCCGGAGTGGCAAACCTTCATCCGCCGAATATTGAAACTCATTGTCAAACGAATTATCGAGCCCATGAAAAACCGCTAATCCTGGCAGTTCATCCCACTCTTTCGGATTAGTACCATCGAATGGCTTTCCAGACTCACGGGAAGCCTAAAGGAGATATATGAAATGAAAGAACTCAATGACATTGAAGTCACCTGCGTTTCGGGTGGAACTCTTTCCGGCATGATCGTAGGCGCCGTCGACGGCGCCGCGACGGGCATGGCAATAGGCGGGAAATGGGGCGGTGCCGGCGGCTTCGGCTTCGGCGCTCTTTCCCAGTTGGTCGGCCTGATCGTGCCAACCGCCATGGGCGCTATTGCCGGGGGCACGGTCGGTCTCTTCACCAATGCAGAGACGGCTGTCGGTTACTTGGGCCAATACCGGGAAAACTTCGGTCCCGGTGATGTAGGCCGCACCACCATCTAATTAGAAAAGTCGCACTCCGGCACTTCATGCGTTTGAACTTTCGCAAGGGTGTCGGAGTGTCATGCAAGTATTATTCGAATCCAGGATCCAGCCACCATGTTTCGCCAGGAAGCCCTCGACGCCCAGCATGCCGGCGGCCTGGGCGAGATCGTGCTGATCCGCCCGGTCTCCTTCACTTTTCTCACCCTGCTGGCCGCGGCGATGGCGCTGCTGGTGGTGGGCTTCTTCCTGTTCGGCAGCTACACCAAGCGCAGCACCGTCAGCGGCCAATTGGTGCCCGCCAACGGCCAGGTCAAGGTGCACGCGCCGCAGGCCGGCATCGTGCTGCGCAAGTTCGTCCAGGAAGGCCAGGCGGTACGACGCGGCGAGCGCCTGATGGTGCTTTCCAGCGAACGCTACGGCAGCGATGCCGGCCCGGTGCAGGCCGGTATCAGCAGGCGCCTGGAACAACGCCGCGACTCCCTGCGCGACGAACTGGAAAAGCTTCGCCGCCTGCAAGACGACGAGCGCGACAGCCTGACCAGCAAGGTCGCCAGCCTGCAGCGCGAACTCACCACCCTCGCCGCCCAGACCGACAGCCAGCAACGCCTGCTGGCGCTGGCCAGCGACGCCGCCGCGCGCTACCAGGGGCTGATGGACAAGGGCTACATCTCCATGGACCAGTTGCAGCAGCGCCAGGCCGAGCTGCTCGGCCAGCGCCAGACCCTGCAAGGCCTGGAGCGCGAACGCACGTCGCTGCGGCAGCAGTTGACCGAGCGCCGCAACGAACTCGCCGGGCTTTCCGCGCGCCAGGCCAACCAGCTCGCGGAAACCCGCCGCCAGCTCAGCGCGGTGGAGCAGGACCTGGCCGAAAGCGAAGCCAAGCGCACCTTGCTGGTCACCGCGCCGGAGAGCGGCATCGCCACCGCCGTGCTCGCCGAAGCCGGGCAGACCGTCGACAGCTCGCGTCCGCTGCTGAGCATCGTTCCCGCCGACACCCCGTTGCAGGCCGAACTCTACGCGCCGAGCAAGTCCATCGGTTTCATCCGGCCGGGCGACGCGGTGCTGATCCGCTACCAGGCCTATCCGTACCAGAAGTTCGGCCAGTACCACGGCAAGGTGCAGTCGATCTCCCGCGCCAGCGTCTCCTATGCCGAGCTTTCCAGCATGGTCGGCGGCGTACCGGGGCTCGGCCAGGATGGCGAGCAGCTGTACCGGCTGCGGGTAACCCTCGACGACCAGGCGGTGACCGCCTACGGCCAGCCGCGTCCGCTGCAGAGCGGCATGCTGCTGGACGCCGACATCCTCCAGGACACCCGGCGCCTCTACGAATGGGTGCTGGAACCGCTCTACAGCCTGACCGGCAAACTCTAGGAACGACCCATGGCCTTTCTCGACGCTCTCGCCCTGCGCCTGGGCCGCCGCCTGCCGCTGGTGCTGCAGACCGAAGCCACCGAATGCGGCCTGGCCTGCCTGGCGATGATCGCCGGCTACCACGGCCACCATACCGGCCTGATGGAACTGCGCCGGCGCTTCTCCGTATCGCTCAAGGGCATCTCCCTCAAGCAACTGATCCAGACCGCCCACCGCCTCGGCCTGGGTACCCGCGCGGTGAAGCTCGACCTCGGCGACCTCGGCAAGCTCAAGCTGCCCTGCGTGCTGCACTGGAACTTCAACCACTTCGTCGTGCTCAAGGCGGTCGACGGGCGCGGCGCGGTGCTCCACGACCCCGCCCACGGCCAGCGCCGGCTGGGCCTGGAGGAAGTCTCGCGGAGCTTCACCGGGGTAGCCCTGGAACTCTGGCCGGAGAGCGGCTTCGAGAAACAGGAGGCGCCGCCGCGGATCAAGCTGCTGGGCATGCTCGGCAAGGTCACCGGGCTGTACCGCTCGCTGGCCCAGGTGCTGCTGCTCGCCGGCGCGCTGGAAGTGTTCTCGCTGATCAGTCCGTTCTTCCTGCAATGGACCATCGACAACGTCATCGTCAGCGAAGACCGTGACCTGCTCAGCACCCTGGCCATCGGCTTCGGCCTGTTGCTGCTGATGCAGCAGGCGGTCAGCGGGGTGCGCGCCTGGGTGATGATGCACATGAGCACCCTGCTCGGCGTGCAGTGGCAGGCCAACGTCTTCAGCCACCTGCTGCGGCTGCCCGCGCAGTATTTCGAGAAGCGCCACCTGGGCGACGTGGTGTCGCGCTTCGGCGCGGTGAACAGCATCCAGCAGACCCTCACCGCGGCCTTCCTCTCGGCGGTGCTGGACGGCCTGATGACCGTCGCCACCCTCGGCATGATGCTGCTCTACAGTCCGCCACTGGCGGCCATCGCCATCGCCGCCATGAGCCTCTACGCCCTCGGCCGCTGGATCTGGTACCGGCCGTTGCGCAACGC
>NZ_JBQENS010000065.1:0-9973 GCF_052044465.1 Pseudomonas sp. 22490
CAATGTCATCAACCTAAGCTGCAGCCCTGCCCAAGGCAAGCCCCCCGAAGCAGCCAGCCGCCATGGCCGTCGGGCGATGACCAGGCCTCTGCCGCTCAATCAGGCGGTCTAGCTGGGCTGGCGGTGATGTGATCATCGTCTGTTCCGGCTGTCTAGGCGAGATTTCTCGTCCTCCGGACGAGCCTATGCCGACCGCTTGTGGCCAGCTTTTTTTGCACGGAGGTTGGGCGGTGGTGTTTCTTCAGCGCGTCGGTTTGTAGCCCTCACAACCTCGGCTGGCTGCGCGTTTGCGTTGGCGCGCAAAGCTACGGCCTGAGCGTACGGCACTGAGGCTTTTAGCCATCAAGGCCAGCACATTGCTCAGCCCCTGAGCACAGTGCCGCACCAGCAGCTCGACCAGGGTATTTTTGAGCCGTGACACGCCTTGGGTGAAGTTGACTTTCCATCGCAGCTTGCGACCTTTGTGGCGCTGTTCGATGACCGGCTGTAGCAGGTGCTGCATCAACAGCGCCAGGTTCTTCAACAGTTGAGCGGCATGAAAGTCCTGCTTTACAGCGGTCACGCTGCGGCCGCTGAAGTTGTCCAGCGTCAGGGTTTGTTTGAGGCGACGGAAGTCGGTTTCGATGCCCCAGCGGCGGTGGTAAAGCTCGGCAAACACCTCAGCGGGAAAGGCTTCTCGATCCAGCAGCGAGGTCAGCAATACTTCGCTTTCGCCGTTGGCCAACTCGACCCGGATCAGTCTCAGCTCGATCTGGCTGGCAGGATCAACGCCAGCCTCGGAGCAGAACAGACGTGCTTCAGGATGGTTGGCCACGAAAAGCTGTGTGTCTTCAACTTGGCCAGAGTGTAGAAACGCTTTGACCTGGGCGTTATAGCCACAGGGCAGGCGCATCAGAAAGTGCCGCTGTTGCTGCGCGAACAGCGCGAATAACCAGTGCCCAGGGTAACCACGGTCAAACAGCGTCAGGCTGTCAGCCGGCAGGTGCTCAAGGTGCAGATGGGCACAGTCGCGCTCACCGACTGTCAGGGGCACGATCAGGCTATGCAAGGTTTGACCGTCAGCGACTTCGTAGAGTGTGGACAAGCGAGCCATGGGAAAGCCAGAGTGACTGCCAAAGAAGGTCGCCATGGTCGACTCCAGGGGTAAATGCACGGTCGAGCCATCCACCGCGAGCACCCTCAGCCCACGCCACTTCTGACGCAGCCCGAAGCAGTCAATTTGTTGCTGCAGGAGGCGATTGAGACTTTCAAATACCTCGGGGTTGAGCTTTTTGCGCGCTTTGCAGAAGGCCTGCGCAGTGACCATTTGCGTCTCAGTCGACGCCTGATTGAGTACGCGATAGAACTGATCGAGTTCGGTTTGCAGGGCCGTGCGCGGCTGATTGAGCAGGAACAGGACGAGGTTCTTGAAGGTGAGCTGGCGTCGGCGGGTAAAGTCTTGAGGATTCTGGCGGTGGGCGGCGATGAAGGCGGGACAATCGAGCGGGCTGGTTATTTTTTGTACAATTTTCAAGCCAGGGTTTGGCTGGCGGTGTCAAGCGATGCGGTATAGGTAGTCAAAAGGGCTTCTCCCATGCACTGATTTGAGCGCTAATTATATGATATTTATGGATAATTTCCAAAGTTGATGACATTGGCGTGCAACTTCATCCTCGACGAGTTCTATGTATAGCGCTGGAACTGTAGGTTCCCGGTGAAGGTAATATAAGGCGATTGCTGTCGCCATTTCGCAAAGTCTATCTGGGTCGGCCAGCGTTTCCTTAATGTTTGCTAGCAGCTCTGGAGAGGCGGCATGTGCGAGCTCGTAGAGCGCCTCGATCTTCAGCAACGCTTGCAGCACCATATTTCTTCTGTAGTCGATAGTCGGTGAGGGCTGCTCGAATCTCATTTTTGGGGCATCTCCTGCTGAACAGTCGTGTCGTTGTGATCGAGCTTGCTTCCTGCTCCTCCGTGTTGCAGCAGGAAGTGCTCGGTTGGTGCGAGTAGTTTTTTTGCTGTGTCGATCAGCGGCTGGTTCAACCCGAGTAATCAGCGTTCGGCAAGGCTTGCGGCCAAAAGCGCACGGTTTCCGTCGACCTGCTCGGGCTCGATGAGGTCCTGGGCAACCTGGCGTTTCGCGTTGAGCAGTTGCCACAGCTGCTCGTCGATCGTGCCCTCGACCAGTGGGATCTTCACCACGACCATGCGGAGCTGGCCGTTGCGGTACGCGCGGTCTTCGGCTTGTTCCTGCTGACCGGGAGTCCAGGGCAGGCCGAGGAAAAACACGTAGTTCGCCGCAGTGAGGTTGTTGCCCGTCCCGGCGGCCGCCGTTGTGCAGATGAACACCCGGCAGTCGGGATCCTGCTGGAAGCGATCGATCGCCTTCTGCCGCTTGGTGAGCGAATCATTGCCCACCAGCGTGACGCAGCCGAGCCCGGCCTGCTCGCAGAGTTCCTTCAGCGCAGCCACGGTCGGCTTGAACTCGCAGAACAGGATCACCTTGTCCTCGGCGTCGAGCTCGCTCAACAGGTCCATCGCCACGCGAACCTTCACCGTTTCCAGGTAACGCCGCAGCGCGCCGAGTCGCGCGAAGACCGGTCGGTCCTCGAGGCGCAGCACGTCGTATTGCTGGCGTTCCTCGGTGGAGAGGGCCACCTTCAGCAACTGCCGCTGCTTTCCCTTGAGGCTGGGCAGCACATCTTTGCGCCTGCGCAGCATCCAGTCACCCAGCTCCGCCCGCAGACTCTGGCGGAACTCCGGGTTGCCGGCGAAACGGTCGCAGAACTCTTTCAGCGGCAGTTGGCCGATGGGGTGGCCTGAGAGGCGAAGCAGGGTGTGCAGCTCGGTTTCACGGTTGAGCACCGGCGTGCCGGTAAGCAGGTAGCGGTTCGGCACTTGGGCGGCAATGTCGAAACCGTGCCGCGTGCATTGCGCCGTCGGTTCCTTCATCCGCTGCGCCTCGTCGATGACCATCACGGCGAAGCGCGAAGCGTTGGCGACGAAGGGGCTCAACTGCTCGTAGTTGACCAGGATCCACTGCGCCTCTGGGTTGTCCTGCTGGATAGCCACGGTGGCCGAGGGATAGACCTGCTGGATTTCGCGCTGCCAATTGATCAACAGGGTGGCCAGGGTGATGACCAGAATTGGCCTGCCCGCCGCTCGGATCGAAGCGGCGATGACCGCCTGGCGGGTCTTGCCCAATCCCATGTCGTCGGCCAACAGGGCGCTGGTTCTCTGCAGCAGGTGAGCGATGCCGGCAGGCTGGTGGGCCAGTAGCGAGTAGCCCTGAAGCGCCGCCTCGATATCAGCCGAGCTGTACTCGGTGCGCTCGATCTCTGGCACCGCGGCGAGGTAGATGTCACAAGCTGACTCGTCCTCCAGGGATGGCGCTGCCGGTTCCTGCTGTGGACCGCCGATGCTCATGCTGGGCAGCTCGGTCGCCGGTGCGAAGCTACCGTCGCTGAGCAGCTCCTGGACGGTATCCAGGATCTCGAATTGTTCCTCGGCGAGGCCAAGCTCCAGGATCAGGTTGCTGCGGAGCAGCTCAGGTGTGGCGTCGATGCGCCAGGAGCTCGATGGGCGCAGGAACACCCCGCGCATCCGCCGAGCCACCGCCACCACACCGGGATGGAACTCGCCTGACAGCAAGACGCCGCCCTCGGCCAGCGGCGCGATGCGCAGCAGCAAACCCCAGGTGAAGGCCTGTCGGTCAAGCGAGGCCTGTGCAGATTCGACCATGCCGCTGAAGTCCCGCCAAGACTGTGAGTGGAGGCCTCCAGCGAGCTCGGCGAGTCGGTTGTACAGCGAGTCCAGTTCGGGCAGCAACTTGCCCTTGGGGACCCGCCAGTAGCGGTGCAACGGATGCTCCCGGGCGCTGATGAAGAAGCCGGACAGTTCCAGCAGCGCGCGGTTGCTGCCTGCGATGTAGGGGATCTTCAAGCCGAAGTCGTAGCCGTCGAAGATAGCCCGCTGCAGAAGCGTCGAAGGAGTCGCGGAGGTACGGTTGACCAGACGTGGACGGCTCATCGGTTTTCCAACCGAGTGAGCAGCCACTTCGCCGTGGCTTCGGCGAGGCCCGCCTTCCAGCGACCATCGGCGAAGCGCGTCATGTAGACGGTCATGTCGGGCCAGTTCAGGTTCGTCGCTATGGCTCCAGAGCGAATCCGTTCCATGAACCAGCGGTATGCCTGGCCGGCAGGAGAGTCGGCCGGCACGGGGTCATTATCGAGTTCGCGCAGTTGCACCGTGGAAAGGTGCTTGGGATTCCAGGGCCTACCTAGAGGCTCGCCATGCTCACGCCTGAGCTCCAATTCGGCAGAGGCCAGCGGACGACCAGCCTCACGTACTGAGAGCAGTCGGCAGTCTCCTCGGTAGGCGGCCTGGTCGTAGCTATCGATGCAATGTGCCAGAGCGATATGTTCGGCATAGAGGTCGGCAGGACAGCGGAGCTCGACGATCTGCAGGCCATTAGGGCAATCGACAAGGCCGACATGCAGCATTCCCTCCCAGGTGGTGTACTCGTCGGTGTCGACCAGATCGGGCAGGCTGCTCTGCACTGCAGCACGCAGTTCCCTCTGGACCTGGTGGTAGTCGTCCACCAGGTTGCCAGCCTGTCGGTAGGTACAATGACCCAGATACGCTTTCAGGGCGCTGCGCGCCTGCCGAACAACCTGTGAGTTCCCTTGGTCGAGGGCGGAATAGAATTCCTTGATGTCGCTCAGCCGTGCAGTGATTGCAAGCCATGCCGGATCCTGCCAATCCGACGGGCAGCCGTTGAAGAGACGGTTGTAGTCGGGCTTGGCGTTGTGAATTTGCCAAGGGATCGCATTGTAGGCGGCATAGAATGCTGTCCATTGAGCGCGAGTGATCGGCCGCCGGTTACCTAACGATGCTGCCAGTAGGAGAGCATGCCATCCCGAATATCGGCCTTCCCGTTTGCGATGGAAGAGAGCTCCTCCCGCACGGCCGGGACTGACGTGACTAAGAAATCGAATCGAGGACCGTGGCGCCTGAAATAGCCAGGCGAAAAAGTTGATGACCGAAATCCCTTCGTCCGCGACCTGCCCAAGAATACGGCCCATATCGAGGTACAAGTCGCATGGCACGGCGGCGGCCTGCGGTCGTTCACTGTCAAGCAGGGAAAAAGGGCAAGGAAGGAAATGGCAGATGCTCTCGCCGTTGTCGTTGGTCGTCGTGTGAGGCCAGACTCCCTCCTCGCAATCCACCAGTAGCGGCGTCAAGACCGGCTGAGCCTTCAGCATCTGCAGCCGGCGCGCCTGATTGCCTTGAGCCAGCCAGTTGTAGAGCTGGGGCGAGAGGCACCGAACCGAGCAGATGGCGAACAGCAGGTCTTGGTCCAGGAGCTGTCTGAAGGTTCGCAAGACCGCTCCGATCTGCTTCAAGTAGAACTGGCGCCTTGGTGCGTAGTAGCGCTTGTTGCTGTGGCTCGGATACACGAGGCGATGTTGAAGTCCGAGATCGTCCCTGGCCATCTGTGTGGCTAGGTCGTGCGCTCGTCTGGTGTATGAGCTGAGTACAGCAACTGCGTCGTCGAACTTTTGAAGGCGCTGTAGCAGCTTCAACGCCCCTGCTGGGGACGGCGTGCTTGCCGGGATACGATGGGCAGGCTTGCACTCCCACGCACCGATTAGTTGACCGTCGAATACCTGGAGCAGTGGCCCTGCACGCATGATGGTGTAGCGCACACCGTTGTCAGCAGCGACGGTGATGCACCAGCACCTGGTCGTAGAGGTGCTGCGCAGGTAGTGACGGATGAACTTGGTTCGAGCTGTCCCTGCGAGGGAAAAATGGGTTGCCCAGGTGTTGGCAACGGCGAGCTGCCGCTCGCTGTAGCGGGCCAGGGATGGATCCTGTAGCGGCCCGCTAGGGGAGGCATTGTCGAGTGGTACCACGCGCTTGCTCCTGTGTAAGCGAGTAGCACTGTGGCCGGTTGGTGTGCTTCGGATCGATGGGAAATGTTCAGGCCACGCGGCCTGAATTTTCTTGCAGGTCTGACCGCGAGCTCAGCCTGAGATGAGACATTTCAGCCTTGCCTTCCAGCCTCGCGGTTGCTCTTCAGATGGTTTTCTCCGAATGAGGTCGATGAGTTGCTCCCGCGCCTGGGCTTCGTTCAGAGATATTTCCTCCTGAGTCTTGAGGTTCAGCCAGTTCAAAGTGGTCTGGTAGGTATCCATCTTCCAGCCAGCAGTATCTTCCCGGCCCAACTGCACGCGCTCCGGATGAACTTGTACAGGCAGCCCTTGTAGCAGGACCTGTTGCCGGAGTTGCCCGTACAGGCGGTAGAAGGCGTCGTTGACCTGGTAGTGGTTGAGCGTCACGTCGTGGAGCTGGCTCTTCTGCTGCTCGGCCAGGAAGAATCGAGCAATACAGGTGCGGTGGTTGCCGTCGGAGCCGACGTAGAAGCTCAAGCCATCGAGCGTGTTGTAGTGGATCGCGGGCCTACGCTCCGTTGGCTGCAGGTAGTAGCTCGGGTTGTCCAGCAAGGCCTGCAGGTTTCGCTGCATTCGCTTGCCGCCAGTGAGGAAGTCGAGCCAGGACCTTCCCCGGTAGTCTTTGCGGTCGGTACCCACGACGCGGAACACATTGATCGATCCCGTCTCGGTCCAGTAGTGGCTTTGAAGGAAGGCGTGCTTTTCCTGGGGGTAGGCTTCCTCCCACGACAGCAGGACCTCTGATGCCCATGCTGGCGGTTGCTCGACTTGCCTGCGCACGAAGTCGAAATTGAGGTTCCTGTCGGTGCTGGTCTGCATGTTCATGTATTTACCTATAGCCCGCGCGGGTTGTCGAAGTCAGGTTGGCCGTCCTTGGTGGGGTAGCTGACTTTGCAGCCGGTGCTGCGATAGCCGCTGCAACCCCAGAAGTCGAAGCCGCCCTTGCCGGCTTTCTTTCGGTGGACCAGGGGCAGACCGCACTTGCCGCAGAGGAAGTCACTGGCCGGCGCCGAGGGAGCGCTGGCGGTAGAGCTTGCTCGCGGGTCGCCCTGTGCGCTGGGGAGCGCGCGCAGCGTCTGCAGCTCTGACTGCAGGAGCTGGTAGAACTGCTGGACCACGTTCATGTAGGTGTCCTCGCTGTTGGCGATCCGGTCCAGGGCGACCTCGAGGTTGCGGGTGAAGTCGAGGCTGAGGAAGCTGAAGTTGTGCTCCAGGAGCGCTATGGTGGCCTCGCCCAGCTCGCCGGGGATCAGGCTTCGGCCCTTCATCTGCACCTGGCCCTTGTCGATGATGTTCTTCACGATCGAGGCGTAGGAGGATGGCCGACCAATCCCGCGGCGCTTCATCTCGCCCACCAGGCTGGCATCGGTGAAGCGTTTGGGAGGGGTGGTTTTCTTCTCCAGGACCTCGCCGCTGTAGACCTTGAGTATCTGGCCTGGCTCCAGCGCCGGGATGGGGCTTGAAGGCGTTTCGTTCTTTTGCTCCTCGGCATCATCGCCCTGCAGCAGTTTTCTCCATCCAGGCACGTTCAACAGCTTCCCTTTGGCGCCGAAGCGCAGTGGCTTTTTGTCGGGGCCGACGCCCAGGAGGGTGATGGTTCTCACTGCGTACACGGCAGCTTCGATCTGGCTGGCAAGCGCGCGAACTCGAATGAGCTGGTACAGCGCCTGCTCATCAGCAGTTTCACCGGCGGTAGCGGCCATCCAGTCGGTAGGGGTGATGGCGGGGTGGCCTTCCTGAGCGTCTTGGTCCGCTTTGAACATTCGCTGTTGCTCTACACACTTCAGCCCCAAGGCTTTGGCGACAGCACGGATATCCGGCATCGAGTCCTTCGAAATATTGGGGTTGTCCGTTCGGTGGTAAGTGATGAGCCCCTGTTCATACAGCCGCTGGGCGACTTTCATCGTCTTGTCGGGTGACCACTTCAGTGCATTTCCGGCTGCCATCTGGAGCGAAGAGGAGATGAACGGCGCCGGAGGCATATCGGTTTCTTCGCCATCAATGCAGGTCTCGACGATCACATTGCGTATAGCCCCCACCAGTTCTGCGAGTTGACGATCCTGGATATACGGAAATTCCTTGCTGGCAAACGTGGGCACTGGATCCCACTCCGCCTTCCAGGTGCGGCCGTCGCTGGGCGAAACGAAGGCCAGTTCCACCCCGAAATGCTTGATTGGTGTGAAGGCGCGAATCTCCCGCTCTCGCAGGACCACCAGGTACACAGCGACGGACTGCACGCGCCCGGCGGTGGTTGGCCTGCCCATCACGCGCCGCAACTCTGGCGTGACCAGATACCCCACCAGGCGATCGATGACGCGACGGCATTCCTGCGAGGCGACCTTCGGGAGGTCCAGGCGACGCGGCGAGCTGAGTTCGGCGCTGATGCATGACTTGGTGATCTCTTTGAAGGCAACGCGCTTGTAGTTCTTGATCCCGGCAGCCTGGAGTATGTGCCAGCCGATGCTTTCGCCTTCCCGATCCGGGTCGGATGCGACGTAGATCTCCAGAGCTTTCTGCTGCAGATCCTTCAGCCGTGCGACGGCTTTTTCCTTGCCCGAGAGGATCTGGTAGTGCGGTTTGAAATCCTGGCCCACGCCGACGGTGAGCATCTGCGGATCCTGGCCGTGAACGGGGAGGTCTCTGATGTGGCCGGCTGTCGCCTCGACCTGCCAGGTCACGTCGGGACGAATGGAGGGGAGAAGGGACCGCAGCTTTTTCAGCTTGCCCGGGGCTTCAATGATTACAAGGTGCATCGGCGGAGTCTCTCGGAACAGTCGGTCGAACTGTCGCGGTCAGAGAGCGGGCCAACAATGCGAAATGGACGGTACGCTGTTGCAGTTTTCGGGAGGTGCTGTAGAGCGGGATCGATCAGAAGTCGAGCTGCTGTTGCTGCTCCTGGGCAAACCCTTTCAACCAGGACGCCCGCATCGCAGGATGACTGTAGGGGCAGTCGAACACCCGTAGCCCTTTCCGCGCGGCCTCAGCACCAATAGCCCGTACAGTCCGGTGGGGATCGTTGAAGTGTCGTCTGTCCAGCTTGTCGGTATCGGTCGCTTTCTTTGACACACTGCACCTCGTACTGGTCGAGATTTCCGAATCGGAAGCCCTTGCCACCAGAGACTTCACGAACGGGCGGCCAAAATTAAGACAGGGAGTTTGCAGGCGCCATCCTTCGAAACTGGTTGGCGTCATACATTGCCCTTCCCACGCGAACGAGATCGGCGCGGTTTTGCTCGGACATTCCGGACATGTAATTGAGGATATCCAGCTGCTCTTGAGTGAGCGCTTTCACCGCCGCTGGAACATGTCGGCCAGTGACTACGTATAGAACGTCGACTCCGATCTCGATGGCTTTAAGCAGATAGGTGGTATCGGGACTGCGCCGTCCCTTCTCATACGAAACCTGAGTGTTCTTCGTCACCCCACAGTGCTGTGAAAAGGCGTCTTGGCTCATTTCCAGTCGAAGCCTTTCTTCCCTCAGTCGATTTCCGATCATTGTGGTTGATCCAGTTGCTCGTGTAGTGGTCAACCCATCCCGGACAGTGGGTTGAGTTTTTCTTCGGCCACCGCAGGTGGTAACCCGTCGTTGAATTGATGCGGCCTGATCCAGTTGTAGCGGTGCATCAAGTAATGACTGATGTCCCGTTGGGCCTCCTGCGCCGTCAGGTAACCCGTTGACGGGACCCACTCCGACTTCAGACTGCGGAACAGGCGCTCCATCGCCGAGTTATCCCAGCAATTCCCTCGGCGACTCATGCTCTGCTGCATCCGATAGCGCCAGAGCCGTTGCCGAAACAGGCGGCTGGCGTACTGGCTGCCCTGATCTGAATGGAACAGCACCTGCTGTGGCTTGCCGCGCTGTTCGTAGGCCATGTCCAGGGCCTTGATCACCAGTTCGGCATCCGGCTTGGCCGAGAACGCCCAGCCGATCACCCGCCGGGTATGCAGATCCAGCACCGCGGCCAGGTAGTGCCAACGGCCTTGCGCCCAGACGTAGGTGATGTCGCCACACCACACCTGATTGGGATGCTCGGTCGCGAATT
>NZ_JBQENS010000066.1:0-8708 GCF_052044465.1 Pseudomonas sp. 22490
GCTCGACAACAGCCAGTCCGGGCTGATCGCCGCGAATGGCGGCATCGCTATCGAGGCGCGGCAGGTCGACAACCGCGCCGGCGAGATTTCCAGCACCTCGAAGGTCGCCGTGAACGCCCGCGAGCAACTGGACAACCGCGGCGGCAAGGTCATCGGCGACAGCGGCCTGCGCCTCACCGTGCAGCGCCTGCTGAACCAGGCCAAGGGGGTGCTGGCCGGGCGCGACGGCCTGAGCCTGGACGGCGGCGAACTGTTCAACGGCGACGGCGGTCGGCTCGACAGCCAGAACGGCCTGAGCGTGAGCCTCGGCGGCGTGCTGGACAACCAGGGCGGCGCGCTGGTCAGCGAAGGCAGCCTGACGGCGCGCGCCGCGCGCCTGGACAACCGTGGCGGGACCTTCTCCAGCGCCGGTGCGCTGGCGCTGACCAGCCAGGCCGCGCTGGACAACCAGGGCGGCAGGCTGCTCAGCGATGCCGGTGTGACGCTGAAGGGCGCCAGCCTCGACAACAGCCGTTCCGGTGTGATCAGCGCCAAGGGCGCGGTGGATATCCGCACCGGCGTGCTGGACAACAGCCGCAACGGCGGCATCGGCAGCAACGCCGGCATCACCCTGGTGGCCGCCCGGCTGGACAACGGCCAGCAGGGCCGGATCAGCGCCAAGGGCCTGCTCGACGCCAACCTGAAAGGCCTCGACCAGCGCGGAGGCGGCGTCCTGGTCAGCGAAACCGGCGTCACCCTCGACCTCAATGGCGGCACGCTGGTCAACCGCGACGGCGGCCTGATCGCCACGCCCGGCGCGCTGCTGCTGCGCCAGCTCGGCGCGGTGGACAACGGCGCCGGCGGGGAAATCTCCAGCGACCGCGCCTTCACCCTCGCCGCCGCCAGCCTGGACAACCGCGGCGGGCGCCTGATCGGCGCCGACAGCCTGACCCTGCGCATCGCCCAGGCCCTGGACAACAGCCTGGCCGGGGTGATCTCCGGCGCCGCCGGCCTGGACATCGCGGCCGCTCGCCTGGACAACAGCGCCAAGGGCACCCTGGCCAGTCGCGCCGGCATCGACCTGCGCGTCGACGGCGCGCTGGACAACCACGCCGAAGGCACCGTCTCCGGCGCCCGCCTGACGCTCGCCAGCGCCTCGCTGGACAACAGCGGCAAGGGCCTGCTCTCCGGCAACGCCGGCCTGAGCGTCGCCACTGGCGCGCTGGACAACGCCGAGGGTGGCCAGTTGATCAGTCAGGGCGTCCTGGACGTCAGCAGCGCCGACCTCGACAACCGTGGCGGCGCCCTCAGTGGCAAGCAGTCGCTGCGCCTGAGCGCCGCCAACCTGGACAACCGTGGCGGCCTGCTCACCAGCGACGGCGAACTGGAACTGACGGCAGGGCGCGTCGACTCCGCCGACGGCGGCGAAATCTCCGCCCGGGGCGACCTGCGCCTGACGGTCGAGCGCCTGGTGCAACGCCAGGGCCGGCTGATCGGCGAGCGCGGCGTCAGTCTCGACCTGCGGGGCGGCGACCTGGACAACCAGGGCGGCCTGATCAGTGCCCGCGGCCCGCTGAGCATCGAGCGGCTGAACGTCCTCGACAACCGCCAGGGCGGCGAGATTTCCAGCCAGCAGGGCTTCGAGCTGCTGGCCAGGCGCATCGACAACGGCCAGCAGGGGCGCATCATCAGCGCCGGGAAACTGCGCCTGGACGCCGACGCGCTGGGCAACGCCGGCGCCGGCCTGCTCTCCGGATGGCAGGGCCTGACGGTGACAGGCGGGAGCCTGGACAACAGCGCCGGCGGCACCCTTTCGAGCAAGGACGGCGAGCTGGCCGTCAGCCTCGGCGGCGCGCTGGACAACCACGGCCAGGGCGCCCTGGTCAGCAAGGGCGCGCAACGGATCGACGCCGCCAGCCTGGATAACGCCCAGGGCATCGTCTCCGGCGAAAGCGACGTGACCCTGAGCATCGCCGGGAAGCTGGACAACGGCCAGGGCGGCCTGGTCTCGGCGCAGCGCGCGCTGAGCTTCGAGCGCGACGATACGCTGCTGAACAACGCCGGCGGCCGGATCAACGGCGGCAGCCTGCTGCTCAAGGGCGCCAGCCTGGATAACAGCGACGGCCAGTTGATCAGCCAGGGCCGGCTCGACGCCATCCTCGGCGGCGCCCTGGTCAACACCGGCGCGGCGCGCCTGGCCAGCGGCGGCGACCTGCTGCTGCGCAGCGCCAGCGTCGACAACCGCGGCGGCAAGCTGGTCAGCCAGGGGCTGCTGGAGATCAGCGCCGGCAGCCTCGACAACAGCGCCTCCGGCACCCTCGCCAGCCAGGCCGGCATGAGCCTGCGCCTGGGCGGCGGCGCCCTGCGCAACCAGCAGGACGGCCTGATCTTCAGCCAGGCCGGCGCCCTCGAGGTGCAGGCCGGCAGCCTGGACAACCGCCAGGGCACGCTCCAGGCCCAGGGCGACAACCAGCTGCGTATCGGTGGCGCGCTGGACAACCAGGGCGGCCGCCTGGACAGCCGGGCCGGTAACCTAGACCTGCAGAGCGGCAGCCTCGACAACGGCGCCGGCGGCGTGCTCAACAGCGCCAAGGGTTGGCTGAAGCTGGTCACCGGGCTGTTCGACAACAGCGCCGGCGTCACCCAGGCGCAGTCGCTGGAAATCCGCGCCGGGCAAGGCGTGCGCAACCAGCAGGGCCATGTCTCGGCGCTGGGCGGCGACAACCGCATCGTCACCGTCGACTTCGACAACCAGGGTGGCGGCCTCTACGCCAGCGGCCTGCTCAGCCTCGACGGCCAGCGCTTCCTCAACCAGGGCGCGGCGGCGGGCCAGGGCGGCAAGGTCGGCGCCGGGCGCATCGACTTCAGCCTGGCCGGCGCGCTGGCCAACCGCTTCGGCCAGTTGGAAAGCGAGAGCGAGCTGCACCTGCGCGCCGCCGCGATCGACAACAGCGGCGGCAGCCTGCGCGCCCTCGGCCGCAGCGGCAGCACGCGGCTGGTCGCTGGCGGCCTGAACAACGCCTACGGCGTGCTGGAAAGCGCCAACCAGGACCTCGACCTGCAACTGGGCAGCCTGGCCAACGCCGGCGGGCGCATCCTCCATACCGGCAACGGCACCTTCGGCCTGGATTCCGGGCAGGTGATCCGCGCCGGCGGCGAACTGACCACCAATGGCCTGCTGGACATCCGCGCCAGCGAATGGACCAACAGCAGCGTGCTGCAAGCCGGACGCCTGAACCTGGACATCGGCACCTTCCGCCAGACGGCCGAGGGCAAGCTGCTGGCGGTGCAGTCCTTCACTGGCCGCGGCGGCGACTGGAGCAACGACGGCCTGCTGGCCAGCGACGGCAGCTTGCGCCTCGAGCTGAGCGGCGGCTACCGTGGCAACGGCCGCGCCACCAGCCTCGGCGACTTCGCCCTGAACGCCGCCAGCCTCGACCTCGGCAATGCCGCCAGCCTCGCCGGCGGCGCCAATGTCACGCTCGGCGCCGGCAACCTGCTGGTCAACCGTGGGCGGATCACCGCCGCCGGCGACCTCGTGGCCAGCGCCGCGAGCCTGAACAACTACGGCACCCTGGGCGGCGGCGGCAACCTGCGATTGAACGCGCCCGCCCTGCTCAACGAGCGCGGGTTGCTGTTCAGTGGCGCCGACATGACCCTGCGCGCCGGCGACATCACCAACCTCTACGGGGATGTGTACAGCCTCGGCAGGCTGGATATCGCCCGCGACGATGCGGGGGGCTGGGCAAATCGCTTGGAGAACATTTCCGGGAATTTAGAGAGCACAGGTGATATGCGTTTCTCCGTGAGTTCACTTCTCAATAGAAGGGAAACCCTAGAGATTGAAGGTGACTTGCAGAATAGCGCTATTGGCGTCCGCTGTACGGGGTGTCAGCTTTCTGAGAGGTGGGGAAAAACTAGGTCTTCGAGCGAGCTTGTCTGGATCAGGGAATATAAGTCTACATTGGGAGAGTCTTCTGCCGCTGCTTCAATTACGGCTGGTCGAGATCTGCTTGTTGTAGGTGCAAGCCTGCAGAATATTGCTTCTAATATAAGTGCTGTAAGAGACGCCACGCTATCTCTGAGTAATTTCGAAAACAAAGGTTATGCGTTAGGGGAATATGCGGTCAGGGGCGTTTATTCGCCGCCGAGTAAATTTGGCGAAGAATTGCTTATGCGCATATTGGCGTATAACGCTGTCAACGATCCCAGTTATGGGGAGGGATATGCGAGCACAGGGGGGAGACTTCCGAATATTCATTATTTCGACAAGAATTTTAATGAAAAAGTCTCTCCGCTGGAGGTCATTCATGGAAACGGGAAAAATGGTGGGCCGGGTTGGCACCTGTACTTCGGTACCTTAGATGTTGAGTATCCGGGCACAGATCGCTGGAATAAGGCTATTGGACGAATACCGGCGCCGAATTATTCATCGAAAAAAACGGATGCTATTCCAGATCTACTTAAGGGATTGGCTCCTCTCGATGAGTTGACGATTAACAAAGGGGCGAACTCAACGGTTGGTGCTGTCGTGCAAGCTGGCGGTCGTGTAACGGTGAATGCTGCGGAGAGTTTCAATAACTCTGTCCTACAGGGATTTCAGGCCGTTCAGGAAACCCAGTTACCTCATCAGGACATAGCTGTTTCAAGCACGACGAGCGCCGTAGTGACTCTGAAGAGTCAACTGCCAGCGGATTTGGCAAGGCAACAGATCAATCCTCTCACCCTACCGGGCTTCAGCCTGCCTCAAGGCCAGAATGGGCTCTTCCGCCTGGCGTCTCAAGGAGCCCAGGTGAACCAGGCAAGTGGTGCTCTGAAATCCGCCAGCGATCTCACCCAGAGCGGCCATGGCGTATCTGTATCCGCACAGGCAGGCAGTGACGCAAGTGGCTGGAGTACCCAGGCGCGTCGTGTCGGCGATGATCGTGTCACCTCGCTTGCCGGTTCCGCCTATCAAGGCCGGGTAGCTGAGGCTATCGATGCGCTACGGGCTTCCGCGCCAATCTCGGGCGACGGGGGAAACACTGGCCGTTTCCAGGCCGGTGAGCACCAGGCGACCACGGGACTGGGTGGACTCGTCGAGGGCAATGCATCGGGTCACAGCGGCAATGGCGTCATCCTCGCCGATCTGCGCGGTGGTCTACCCTCGTTCTCAAGCCTTCCCGCGGCTGATCGTATTCAAAGCACAGTGCCCGGTCACGATGGGAATGGAACTATTCTCGCCAATTGGCAGGGTCCGCAGGCGACGGTCCAGGCCTCGCCTTCGACAGTGCGTGTAGAGGGGGTAGTTTCCAGTCCAGGTGGCAATGGCAGCATCCTTGCCGATCTGCCGGCTGAGCAGTCGTCGGTGCAGGCACTGCCTTCGGCCGTTAGGGCTCAGGGCAGCCTGCCTCGCCTCGAAGAGCGGAGCGCCGTTCTTGCCGAGCCTCCGGTTGGGCAGCCAGCGTTGCAAACCCTGCCGTCGGTTGCGCGCGTTGAGGGCGTGCCCAGCAATGCCACACCGAGCAACAGCCACAAGTATCTGATCGAGACCAACCCGGCGCTCACCGAGCTGAAGCAGTTCCTCAACTCGGACTACCTGCTCGGTGGCCTGGGTATCAATCCGGATGACAGCAAGAAGCGCCTGGGCGACGGTCTATACGAGCAGCGCCTGGTACGCGAAGCGATCGTCCAGCGTACGGGGCAGCGCTTCATCGCCGGATTGAACAGCGACGAAGCGATGTTCCGCTATCTGATGGACAACGCCATCGCCAGCAAGGACGTATTGGGACTGACCCCTGGCGTCACCCTCAGCGCCGCCCAGGTGGCCGCGCTGACCCACGACATCGTTTGGCTGGAAGAAGTCGAGGTGAATGGCGAGAAGGTCCTCGCCCCCGTGGTCTACCTGGCCCAGGCCGAGGGGCGGTTGGGCCCGAACGGCGCGCTGATCCAGGGGCGCGACGTGAACCTGATCACCGGCGGGGACCTGAGGAACGCCGGTACCCTGCGCGCGCAGAACGACCTCAGCGCGACAGCCGGCAACATCGACAACAGCGGCCTGATCGAGGCCGGCAACCGCCTCGACCTGCTGGCCAGCGGCTCCATCCGCAATGACCAGGGCGGCATCATTGCCGGGCGCGAGGTAAGCCTCTCCGCCCTTACCGGAGACGTTATCAATGAACGGACGGTGACCCAGCACCAGTCCTCCTACAGGGGAACCGGTACCACTGAGGCATTTGCCGATAGCGCCGCGCGTATCGAGGCTGCGCAGAAGCTGACCGTTTCGGCAGGTCGCGATGTAACCAATATTGGCGGTGTCATCGACAGCAAGGGCGACCTCGCCTTGCAAGGCGGCAGGGATGTCCTGGTTTCGGCTGCGGTAGCGGAGCGGGGCTGGACGGCAGGAAGCCAGGCATACCAGACCCAGACGACCCAGATGGGCGCCGAAGTCGTGGCGGGGCGCGATATCAGCGTCAGCGCCGGACGCGATATCAGCGTCGTGGGCAGCCGCATCGACGCTCGTCGCGACGTGACATTCGAGGCGGGTCGCGATGTGGGCCTGGTCGCGGCTGCCAACGAAGAGCATGCCTATGGCAAGACCAAGAAGGTCACTTTCCAGGACGACAAGATCACCCAGCAGGCCACTCGCGTGGACGCTGGCGGCGACCTGGCGATCAATGCCGGACAGGACCTGCGGCTGGTCGCGAGCCAGGCCAGCGCCGGCGACGAAGCCTACCTGGTGGCCGGCGACAAGCTGGAGCTGCTGGCCGCCAACGACAGCAGTTACTACCTCTACGACAAGAAGAGCAAAGGCAGCTTCGGTAGCAAGAAGACCCGGCGCGACGAAATCACCGATGTGACGGCAGTGGGCAGCCAAATATCCAGCGGCGGCGACCTCACCCTGCTCAGTGGCGGCGACCAGACTTACCAGGGCGCGAAGCTGGAATCGGGCAACGACCTGGCCATCGTCAGCGGCGGCGCGGTGACCTTCGAGGCGGTGAAGGATCTGCACCAGGAAAGCCACGAGAAGAGCAAGGGCGACCTGGCGTGGCAGTCGTCGAAGGGCAAGGGCCAGACCGACGAAACCGTGCGCCAGAGCCAGATCGTGGCCCAGGGGAATCTGGCGATCAAGGCCGTGGAAGGGCTGAAGATCGACCTCAAGCATATCGACCAGAAGACCGTAAGCCAGACCATCGACGCGATGGTGCAGGCGGATCCGCAACTGGCGTGGCTGAAGGAGGCCGAGCAGCGCGGGGATGTGGACTGGCGCATGGTGCAGGAGGTGCACGATAGCTGGAAGTACAGCAACTCGGGGTTGGGGGCTGCGCCGTCACTGGCCATTGCCATCGTTGCAGCTGCTTACCTCGGCCCGGTGTATGGCGCAATGGCCAGCAACCTCGCCATTGGCACCATCAACAATGGCGGTGACCTTGGCAAGGGGCTGCAACAGGCCACCAGCGCTGACAGTCTGAAAGGGTACGCCATCGCAGCGGCCACGGCTTATCTCGTCAGCCCGCAGTTGGACAAGGCATTCGGCGTATCCAGTGACAACATCAACAAAGTCACCAAAGGATTCAAGCTCAGTACAGTTGAGGGAATCGGTGGATTTGCTGCCTACAGCATTGCCCAAGGCTTTGCTCAATCGGTCATGCAGCAGGCCGCCTATGGCGGCAGCTACATCGACAACCTCGGTAATGCCATGGCAGGTCAGGCGCGCAACCTGGGAATGGCGGTAGGTTTCAATTTCATTGGCGACTCGGTCAAATACCCTGATGGCAGCCCGCCGAAAATCATGGCTCACGCCCTGATGGGAGGTCTGCTGGCCGAAGCCTCCGGCAGTGACTTCAAGACTGGAGCGGCGGCCGCTGGTGCCAACGAGGCCATGATCAACCTCCTTGGGAAAATGGTAGGTGGCGATCAAAACCTCGAACTGATGGCCTCGCAACTCGTTGGCGTAGCCGCGGCAAGTGCGGTCAATGGCGATGTGAGTCTGGGCGCCGAGATCGCCAAAAGCGGGACGGCGTACAACCGGCAGCTACACCCAGATGAAATCAAATTCGCATCGGATGTGGAGCGCGTCAAACGTTATGCCCAGGAAAATGGGCTGAGCGAGGACACCGCCCGCAAAGAGCTTCTCAGCACGGCCGCCATGATGGTGGACAATGGCTGGAACCAGGCCTTGGCCGGCACAGACATCAACGCTGCCCGGGCTGCTCAGTATCTGCGTACGGAGCTGGGCACAGGCCCGGACAGCAATCTCTTCCAGGTGACCCAGGCTGACTACTACAACGAGCGGGTGGGGCTGACGGCGCTATTCAAGAACAAGGAGGCCCTGACCAGCGTTCTGGAAAACATAGCCCTAGCGAATCCCGCGAGCTATACGAGGGACCCCGCGAACCGTGCGGAAGTGCTGAATGCCAAAGGTGAAGGTAGCCAAGCGGGCTTTGGGCTGGCACTGGAAGGGATCGTCAGCGCGCCTTCAAAAACTGCCTTGTGGTTGATGGGTGCGCTAACCTGTTCAAGCTGTGCGGAGCGGGATATCCAGAACGCTTGGAACTCGGTTGCCTCGTTACCTGAAGACATCCGTATGAAAGGCTATCTGGATGCCTTGCACACCATGCAAGGCCAGGGTGCCAGCGTGGTGCGGGACAACGCCGCGAGTTCGACTGCATTGGGAGTTGAGGTTGGGCTGGCCATTGATGGAGGGTTGGCAGGGGCAGGCAAGGGCGTCGTTACGGATGGTCCGAAAG
>NZ_JBQENS010000067.1:0-8453 GCF_052044465.1 Pseudomonas sp. 22490
GCATCGTCGCGGGCGATATCCAGCCTGCCGAGGCTGTACACATCCCCGTAGAGGTTGGTGATGTCGCCGGCGCGCAGGGTCATGTCGGCGCCACTGAACAGCAACCCGCGCTCGTTGAGCAGGGCGGGCGCGTTCAATCGCAGGTTGCCGCCGCCGCCCAGGGTGCCGTAGTTGTTCAGGCTCGCGGCGCTGGCCACGAGGTCGCCGGCGGCGGTGATCCGCCCACGGTTGACCAGCAGGTTGCCGGCGCCGAGCGTGACATTGGCGCCGCCGGCGAGGCTGGCGGCATTGCCGAGGTCGAGGCTGGCGGCGTTCAGGGCGAAGTCGCCGAGGCTGGTGGCGCGGCCGTTGCCACGGTAGCCGCCGCTCAGCTCGAGGCGCAAGCTGCCGTCGCTGGCCAGCAGGCCGTCGTTGCTCCAGTCGCCGCCGCGGCCAGTGAAGGACTGCACCGCCAGCAGCTTGCCCTCGGCCGTCTGGCGGAAGGTGCCGATGTCCAGGTTCAGGCGTCCGGCTTGCAGCACGCTGCTGTTGGTCCATTCGCTGGCGCGGATGTCCAGCAGGCCATTGGTGGTCAGTTCGCCGCCGGCGCGGATCACCTGCCCGGAATCCAGGCCGAAGGTGCCGTTGCCGGTATGGAGGATGCGCCCGCCGGCGTTGGCCAGGCTGCCCAGTTGCAGGTCGAGGTCCTGGTTGGCGCTTTCCAGCACGCCGTAGGCGTTGTTCAGGCCGCCAGCGACCAGCCGCGTGCTGCCGCTGCGGCCGAGGGCGCGCAGGCTGCCGCCGCTGTTGTCGATCGCGGCGGCGCGCAGGTGCAGCTCGCTCTCGCTTTCCAACTGGCCGAAGCGGTTGGCCAGCGCGCCGGCCAGGCTGAAGTCGATGCGCCCGGCGCCGACCTTGCCGCCCTGGCCCGCCGCCGCGCCCTGGTTGAGGAAGCGCTGGCCGTCGAGGCTGAGCAGGCCGCTGGCGTAGAGGCCGCCACCCTGGTTGTCGAAGTCGACGGTGACGATGCGGTTGTCGCCGCCCAGCGCCGAGACATGGCCCTGCTGGTTGCGCACGCCTTGCCCGGCGCGGATTTCCAGCGACTGCGCCTGGGTGACGCCGGCGCTGTTGTCGAACAGCCCGGTGACCAGCTTCAGCCAACCCTTGGCGCTGTTGAGCACGCCGCCGGCGCCGTTGTCGAGGCTGCCGCTCTGCAGGTCTAGGTTACCGGCCCGGCTGTCCAGGCGGCCGCCCTGGTTGTCCAGCGCGCCACCGATACGCAGCTGGTTGTCGCCCTGGGCCTGGAGCGTGCCCTGGCGGTTGTCCAGGCTGCCGGCCTGCACCTCGAGGGCGCCGGCCTGGCTGAAGATCAGGCCGTCCTGCTGGTTGCGCAGGGCGCCGCCGCCCAGGCGCAGGCTCATGCCGGCCTGGCTGGCGAGGGTGCCGGAGGCGCTGTTGTCGAGGCTGCCGGCGCTGATCTCCAGCAGCCCCTGGCTGACCAGCTTGCCGCCGCGGTTGTCGACGCTGGCGCTGCGCAGCAGCAGGTCGCCGCCGCTGGCCAGGCGCGCCGCGCCGGTGTTGACCAGGGCGCCGCCGAGGATGGCGTCGAGCCGGCCCTGGCTGATCAACTGGCCGTCGCTGTTATCCAGGCTGGCGCCCTTGAGCAGCAGGCTGCCGCCGTTGATCCGGCCGCCGGCGTTGTTCAGCAGCGTATCGTCGCGCTCGAAGCTCAGCGCGCGCTGCGCCGAGACCAGGCCGCCCTGGCCGTTGTCCAGCTTCCCGGCGATGCTCAGGGTCACGTCGCTTTCGCCGGAGACGATGCCCTGGGCGTTATCCAGGCTGGCGGCGTCGATCCGTTGCGCGCCCTTGCTGACCAGGGCGCCCTGGCCGTGGTTGTCCAGCGCGCCGCCGAGGCTGACGGCCAGCTCGCCGTCCTTGCTCGAAAGGGTGCCGCCGGCGCTGTTGTCCAGGCTCCCGCCTGTCACCGTCAGGCCCTGCCATCCGGAGAGCAGGCCGGCGCCGGCGTTGCCCAGCGCGTCGGCGTCCAGGCGCAGTTTCCCGGCGCTGATGATGCGCCCCTGCTGGCCGTTGTCGATGCGCCTGGCCAGCAGCTCGAAGCCCTGCTGGCTGGAAATCTCGCCGCCCTGGCGGTTGTCGAGGACGTTCAGCCGCTCGATGCTCAGCGGGCCGCGGGCACTGATCAGGCCGCCCTGGTTGTCCAGGTCGCCGCCCCGCAGGTCGAGACTGACGCCGCGCTCGCCGATCAGCCGGCCCTGGCGTTGCACCAGGCGCTCGACCGTCAGGCGCAGGTCGCCCCGGGCGGAGATTTCGCCGCCGTCGGCGGAGTCGACGCGCCCTGCCGTCAGTTCCAGTTCGCCGTCGCTGGTGAGCAGGCCGCCACGGTTGTCCAGGTTGGCGGCGCTCAGGCGCAGCGACTGCTTGCCACTGAGGGCGCCGCCACGGTTGTCGAGGTCGGCGCTGCTGACGTCCAGGACGCCCTGACTGATCAACTGGCCACCCTCGGCGTTGTCCAGCGCGCCAGTGGCGACGCTCAGGCCGGCGTTGCCGGAGAGCAGGCCCTTGCCGCTGTTGTCCAGCGAGGCGCTGGCGAGCGTCAGGCGGGCGCCGGAGACGGTGCCTTCGGCGTGGTTGTCCAGCGCGCCGTCGACGCGCAGGTCGATGCCGGCGCGACTGGCCAGGGTGCCCTTGGCGCTGTTGTCCAGGCGAGCGGCCGCGATGTCCAGGCCGGCGGCGCCGGAGATCACCCCGGCCAGGCTGTTGTCCAGGGCCTGGGCGATGCGCAGGGTCAGGCTGTCGGCGCCGATCAGGCGCCCGCCGCGGTTGTCCAGGCTGGCGGCGGCGAGGGTGAAGGCGCGGTCGCTGGAGATTTCCCCGCCGGCGCCGTTGTCCACCGCGCCGAGCTGGCGCAGCAGCAGCGCGCCGGGCGTGGCGATCAGGCCGCCGTCGCGGTTGACCAGCGTGCCGCCATTGAGGTCGAGGGTGACGCCGGTTTCGCTGACCAGGACGCCGCCTCCGCGCTGGTCGAGGCCTTTCAGGTTGGCGTCGAGCAGGCCCTTGGCGCTGATCCGGCCCTGCTGGCCGTTGTCCAGCCGGGCGGCCACCAGGGTGATGCCGGCGTTGCTGCCGATGCCGCCGTTGCGGCTGTTGTCCAGCACGCCGGTGCGGATATCCACCGCGCCCTTGGCGCTGATCACACCGGAACGGCTGTTGTCGAGGCTGGCGCCCTTCAGCGTCACACCGGCATCGCTGAGCAGCCTGCCGCCCTGGTTGTCCAGCGCGGCCTGGCTGGTCAGCGCCAGCGCACCGGCGCTGGAGAAGGTCCCGCCACGGTTGTCCAGGCGCGCGGCGCGCGCCGTCAGGCTGCCTTCGCTGACCAGCGCGCCGCCCTGGTTGTCCAGCACGCCGCCGAGGCTCACGCTCAGGCCGTTCTGGCTGTCGAGCCGACCGCCGTCGCCGTTGAACAGTTCGCCGCCGTCCAGGCTCAGGCCGTCGCGCCCGGCCAGCACCCCCTTGGCCTGGTTCAGCAGGCGCTGCACGGTGAGGCGCAGGCCGCTGTCGCCGATGACCTTGCCGCCGCGGTTGTCCAGTTGCTCGCGGGCGTTCACGGCGACCTTCGAGGTGCTGGAAATCTCGCCGGCGCGGTTGTCGACCTGCCGCGCCTCGATAGCGATGCCGCCATTCGCGGCGATCAGCCCGGACTGGCTGTTGTCGAGCATGTCGGCGCGAAGGTCCAGGCTCCCCTGGCTGACCAGCTCGCCGCCTTGCTGGAGCAGCGTACCGACCGCCGCCTCCAGCACGCCTCTGGCGGCGATACGGCCTTGGTTGCCGTTGCTCACCTGGTCGGCTACAAGCTCCAGGCGGCCTTCACTCACCAGGCTGCCTTGTTCGGCGTTGTCCAGGCTGGTCACGCTGATACGGGCATCACCCTTGCTGCCGATGGTTCCCGCACGGTTGTCCAAGACCTGAGACTCGATGGCCAGTCCGTCGGTCGCCAGGACCTGCCCCTTGAGACTGTTGTCCAGTGTCTTGGCGATGCGCAGGGTCAAAGCTTCGCTGCTGATCAGCCGCCCGCCCTGATTGTTCAGTGTGTTGGCGGCGAGGGTGAAAGCACGGTCGCTGGATATCTCTCCGCCGACGCTGTTGTCCACCATGCCGAGTTGGCGCAGCAGGAGCGCGCCAGGCGTTGAAACCAGACCGAGGTCGTGGTTGTCCAGGGTGCCACCGTTGAGGTCGAGGGTGACACCGCGCTCGCCGACCAGCGAGCCTCCCCCCTGCTGAAGCAACCCTTTCAGGTTGGCGTCGAGCGTACCCTTGGTGCTGATCCGTCCTTCCCGGCCGTTGTCGACCAACCCGGCGACCAGGGTGACGCCCGCATTGCCGCCAATGGATCCCTTCTGACTGTTGTTCAGGGCTCCGGTACGAATGGCCACAGCCCCTTTCGCACTGACCAGGCCCGCACGGCTGTTGTCGAAGCCAGTGCTGTTCAGGGTGGCTCCAGCATCGGTCACCAACCTGCCACCCTGGTTGTTCAACTCGCCCCGGCTGGTAACGAGCAGGCTACCCGCACTGGAGAAAGTCCCCGCCTGGTTATTGACCTGGTCGGCCTTCACTGTCAGCGACCCTTCGCTGACCAGTGCACCGCTCCCCTGGTTGTCCAATGCACCACTGAGCGTTACATCCACCAGGCGTTGGCTGCTGAGCAGGCCGCCATCGCCATTGAGCAGTTCCGCGCCGTCCAGGTGCAATCCATCGCGACTGGCGAGCACACCCTTGGCCTGGTTCAGCAGGCGCTGCACGGTTAGGCTCAGCTCACTGTCGCCGATCACCTTGCCCCCCCGGTTGTCCAGTTGTTCCCGGACAGCCAGAGCCACCTTGGCCACGCTGGATATTTCCCCACCGCGGTTATCGATCTGGCGTGCCTCGGCGGTGACCCCGCCATCGGCGCTCACCAGGCCGCCATTGCGGTTATCCAGGCTATCGGCGTCGAGAGTCAGCGTCCCCTGACTGGCCAGTTCTCCACCCTGCTGCTCGAGGGTGCCAACCGTGACCTGCAGATCGCCCTTCGCGGCAATGCGCCCCTTGGCGCTGCTCACCTGCTTGGCGGTCAGATCCAGGGCGCCTTCGCTGACCACGCGGCCTGCCTCGTTCTCCAGGCGGTTCACCCCGATGCGTGTATCGCCCTTGCTACCAACGATGCCGCTATGGTTGTCGAAGACGAGTGCAGCGACATCCAGCCCTCCGCTTGCGGAAAGAACGCCTTGGAGGCTGTTGTCCAGTGCCTGGGCGATGCGCAGGGTCAGGGAGTCGCCGCTGATCACGCGGCCACCCCGGTTGCTCAGCGCGGTCGCGGCGAGGGTAAAGCTTCGATCGCTGGAGATCTCGCCACCGCCACTGTTGTCCACGACACCCAGTTGCCGCAGCAGCAAGGCTCCAGGCGTGGCGATCAGGCCCTGAGCACGGTTGACCAGTTCTCCCCCGCGCAGATCGAGCGCGATGGCCGTATCGCTGACCAGCCTGCCGCTGCCCTGCTGATCCAGCCCCTTCAGGTTGGCATCGATCGCACCCTTGGCAGTGATCCGGCCGTTCTGGCTGTTGTCCACCAGGTCCGCGACCAGCGCGAGCCCGGCACCGCTGCCTATGCCGCCCTTCTGGCTATTGTTGAGGCTGCCAGTACGGATCTCCGCGGCCCCCTTGGCGCTGACGATGCCGCCCTGGCTGTTGTCGAGGCTGGCGCTGCGCAGGACGGCACCGGCGTCGGTGACCACCCTGCCCCCCTGGTTGTTCAACGCACCCTGGCTGGAAAGCGACAGGGTCCCGGCGCTGGAGACTGCACCGCCCTGGTTGTCCAGCCGACCGCTCTTCACGCTCAGGCGTCCCTGGCTGCTCAAGCTGCCCGCCTGATTGCCCAATACGCCGTCCAGAATGACGTCGATGCTATGCTGGCTGCTGAGCAGGCCGCCGTTGCCATTGAACAGTTCGGCGCCATTCAGGCGCAGCCCATCACGACTGGCGAGTACCCCGCCGTCCTGGTTGAGTACCCGTGGCGCGACGAGGCGAAGTCCGCTATCGCCGATGGCCTTGCCGCCTCGGTTGTCCAACTGCTCGGCGACGTCCAGTGTCACCTGGCCCGGGCTGGCGATTTCGCCCGCACGGTTGTCGATCCTCCGGGCGGAAACGGTCATGTTGCCATCAGCACTGACCAGACCGCCGCTGCGGTTGTCGAGGCTATCGGCCTCGAGCATCAGCGCACCCTCGCTGCTCAATTCGCCACCCGCCTGGTTAAAGGCTGTCACGCTGGCGTGCAGGTCACCCCTGGCCGCGATCCGTCCCCTGACACTGTTCGCTCGCTCGGCAGTCAGTTTCAGACGACCTTCGCTAAGCAGGTCGCCGTCATCGTTTTCCAAACGGGACACGTCGATATCGACGGCGCCCTTGCTGCCGATGGAGCCACTGCGGTTGTCCAGGGCAAGCGCCCGGATATCCAGGCCTCCGGTGCCGGAGAGAACACCTTCGAGGCTGTTGTCCAGAGCCTGGGCGATGCGCAACGTCAGTACACCGCCGCTGCGCAGGCGGCCACCCTGGTTGGTCAGCGCGGAGGTGGTGAGTGTGAAGGCTCGGTCGCTGGAAATTTCCCCGCCGCTGTTGTCCACCATGCCGAGTTGGCGCAGGAGCAAGGTTCCAGGCGTGGCGATCAGGCCCTGAGCGCCATTGGCCAGGGTTCCCTCGTTCAGGTCGAGTATGATGCCGGCATTACTGACCAGCCGCCCTTTGCCCTGCTGATCGAGTCCCTTGATATTTGCGTCGATCATGCCTTTGGCAGTGATCCGACCTTCCTGGCTGTTATCCACCTCAGTAGCAATCAGGCCGAGCCCGTCATTGCTGCCAAGATTGCCTTTCTGGCTGTTGTTCAGAACCCCGGTATGGATCTCCGCCGCAGCGTTGGCACTGATGATCCCTGATCGGCTGTTGTCCAGGCTGGCGCTGGTCAGGCGCAGGCTGGAGTCCGTCACCAACTTGCCGCCACGGTTGTCCACCGCCTCCTGGCTGCTCAGTCTCAGCGCACCGGCGCTGGACAGAGTGGCGTCCTGGTTGTGTATGCGCCCGGCGCTCACCGTCAGGGTACCGTCGCTGAGCAGCGCGCCCTTGCCCTGATTGTCCAGCACGCCGTCCAGAGTGACCTCTATATGTCTCTGACTGCTGAGCAGTCCGGCATTGCCATTGAACAATTCGGTACCACTCAGGCGCAGCCCATCGCGGCTGGCGATTACTCCCTTGTCCTGGTTGAGCACGCGTGGCGCGGTGATGCCCAGACCACTGTCAGCAACGACTTTGCCGCCACGGTTGTCCAGTTGCTCAGTGAGATTCAGCGTCGCCACGCCCTGGCTGGCAATCTCGCCGGCACGGTTGTCCACCTGCCGGGCATCGATGACCACACCTCGGTTGCCGGCGATGCGACCAGCGCCGTTGTCGACTTTGTCGGCGTCGAGGGCCAGCGCGCCCTGAGTCGTCAGCTCACCCCCGTTCTGCACCAGCGCACCGAGTTTGGCACGCAGTTCATCCTTGGCGACGATACGCCCCTTGGAGTTGTTCGCCTCATCGGCCGCCAGCTTCAGGCCGCGTTCGGCGATCAGCGTGCCAGCGTCGTTTTCCAGGCGGGTCACACCGATATCGATGGCGCCCTTGCTGCCGATGGAGCCACTACGGTTGTCCAGGACGAATGCCTGGATATCCAGACCTCCGGCACCGGAGACAATCCCCTCGAGGCTGTTGTCCAGGGCCTGCGCAATACGCAAGGTCAGGGCTCCGCCGCTGAGCAGGCGTCCCCCCTGGTTGTTCAACGCGGAGGTGGCAAGAGTGAACGCGCGGTCGCTGGAGATTTCCCCACCGCTGTTGTCCACCACGCCGAGTTGGCGCAGGAGCAAAGTGCCAGGCGTGGCGATCAGGCCTTGAGCGCGATTGACCAGGCTTCCCTTGTTCAGATCGAGCGTAATGCCGGTATCGCTGACCAGATTGCCCCTGTCATGCTGGTCCAACCCTTGGAGATCCGCATCGATCGCACCCTTGGCAGCGATCCGGCCCGCCTGGCTGTTGTCTACCCGAGCGGCGACCAGGGTGAGTCCCGCATCGCTGCCGATACTGGCTTTCCGGCTGTTGTTCAGGTTGCCGGTACGAATTTCCACGGCCCCCTTGCCACTGATCGCACCGGTCTGGCTGTTGTCGAGGCTGGCGCTGCTCAAGCTAAGTCCGGCGTCGCTCGCCAGTCTGCCGCCCTGATTGTTCAGGGCGCCCTGGCTGGTCACTGCCAATGCCCCTGCGCTGGATAGCGTACCGCCCTGGTTGTCGAGCCAGGCTGACTTCACCGTCAGGAAGCCCCGGCTGTCCAGGCTGCCGGCCTGGTTATCGAACGCACCGGCCAGGGAGACGTCGATACCCTTCTGGCTGGACAGCAGGCC
>NZ_JBQENS010000068.1:0-8363 GCF_052044465.1 Pseudomonas sp. 22490
GGCCGATTCTGTTGAAAAAGTAGCGACCTCCCCATGCCGTTGGCAAAATTGCTTTGTCAGCGAGCCTGGGGGCGAACAGCATGATGGGACAGTTACCGGGAGGACAGCAGCGCCTGTTCTACTCGTTCAATCTGGAAGATCACGTCCCGGCCCAACATCTCCTGCGCAGCATCGACCAGTGCCTGGATCTCAGTGATCTGCGTGCCTACCTGGCAGATTTCTATAGCCCCATCGGGCGTCCCTCGATTGACCCGGAGTTGATGGTGCGCATGCTGGTCGTCGGCTACTGCTATGGCATTCGTTCCGAGCGGCGATTGTGCGAAGAGGTGCACCTGAACCTGGCCTATCGCTGGTTCTGCCGGCTGGGTCTGGAAGACGAAGTCCCCAATCACTCGACCTTCTCGAAGAATCGCCATGGGCGTTTTCGTGACAGCGATCTGTTCCGCTGGTTGTTCAATGAAGTGCTGCGGCGCTGCATGGCGGCCGGTCTGGTCAAGGGTGAAGGTTTCGCTGTCGACGCCAGCATCATCAAGGCGGATGCTAGCCGGCAACGTGGGGTAGCAGGAGATGAAGTCGATTGGCGCGATCCAGCACTCAGCAGCCGCGCCGTGCGCGAGTACCTCGAAGCCCTTGATGAAGAGGCGCTGGCTGAAGCTCTTCCCAAGAAAATTTCGCTCACCGATCCTCAGTCCCGTTGGACAGCAGCGCCAGGCGGCCCGGCCTACTTTGCCTACTCCACGAACTACCTGATCGACACTGAGCACGGCGTGATCATGGATGTGGAAGCTACCCCGGCGCACCGTACCGCCGAAGTCGATTCGACTAGAACGATGGTCGAGCGTGTCGAAGCGCAGTTCGACCTCACACCGGAACGCCTTATCGGCGACACCGCTTATGGCACTGCCCCGATGCTGGCCTGGATGGTCGAAGAGAAGGACATCGAGCCGCATGTGCCGGTGTGGGACAAGACTGAGCGCAAGGACGACAGCCTCTCCAGTAAGGACTTTCACTGGAATCAGGAAGCCAATGAATATCGCTGCCCAGCCGGCAAACCACTACGCAGTGAATGGCGCGCCTTCACCCAGAAAAGATCGCGGGTGACCAAGGCCAACACCATCATTTATCGCTCCAGCCAAACCGACTGCACCGCCTGTCCTTTGAAAGCGAAATGCTGCCCCAACACGCCGAATCGGAAGATCGTCCGCAGCATCCATGAGGCTGCCCGCGATGTGGCCAGGCGCATCGCCAAGACACCGGAATACCTCGTCTCTCGCTGCGAACGAAAAAAGGTGGAGATGCTGTTCGCCCACCTCAAACGGATCATGAAACTCGACCGTTTACGACTGCGTGGCCTGACAGGTGCCACTGACGAATTCACTTTGGCGGCGACGGTGCAGAACCTGCGACGCATGGCCAAGCTTTTGCCTCAAGGGCCACCGCTCACGGGATAGGTACGCCTGCTGCGAGCAGAAACCCTCAAATTAACCCTCAAACCTGAGCAAGGACGCTCAGTGAAACGCCGGAAGGCAACTTGAAGTGGCTTGCAGCCACTTAGATAGCAGGCACACTTGATCGGCAGGCTGCCGCTGAAGCTACTTTTTCAACAGAATCGGCCGTTCTCTGCCGGTCGCCTCTTCGGCGTGACAGGTCAAGTCGGATGCAAACAGTGGTCAACATGGATGCAATTGACTGGTCAAGTTAGATGCAATTTCGCAGTCACCGATGAAAGCAGTGTGTCCATCGAGGTTGACCTCGCCATAGGCGATGCCTCTGAAGTTCCGGACGCGAACACGCACAAGATGCACTTCGACCCTCCTTGTCTGGCGGTAGATAATCTCATGACTTTAGTGCCATGTTAGGTGCGATTCGAATGTATCGCTACTTGAGGGCCCGTGCGGCCCGAGCCGCGTACTCACAGCTTCAGCGAAGCCGTTACTGCAGTTCTATCGTTCTCCCTCATCAACTCCTTTTCATCATCGGCTCCCAGAAACTGTGCGTAGGCTACGGCGCCGACCTTTTCAAATCCTTGGACGTATTCATCATCGCAGAAGCGAAGCTTGAGAGCCTTCAAACCATCGCGTATTGCATCTTGATGCTGCCCCCGATTGAATGCGTACTTTGGCGATATCTGCATGGTTCCAAGGCGCTGATCGCCGCCGTGGCGCGCAGTCCGTGCATCCCCAGGCCCTCATTCTGTTCGTGTTCGTGTTCGTGTTCGTGTTCGTGTTCGTGTTCTGGTGCCAGGTGCTGCCAGCGCTGCTGTTCGTCTTCTTGGTTGCCAGTGCGAATGTCCACGGTCAGTCGACGCCGGCACTGACGAAGCGCCTACGCGCTTTCTCCCAAAAGCCAGTGGACGTGCCGACCTTGTGCATGGGCGTCAGTGGCGCCTGATCGGGCCGTCCCTAGCCAAGATTTTTAGAGCGCTAGGAGTTTTTAGGTGCTTCCCATTTACTAAGAGGAATTTTCACCATCTTTGCCATTTACCAAAAATGGGTACTTTTCCCCATCTCGTTAACCAACTTGGGATTTTCATTTTTTCCCGATTAGCTCGTATAGCCCTTTCACAACAAGGCTTACAGAGATCACGAGCATAGAAAGGGCTGGCACCTATTCTAGATTAACATCTGTGGTGTAGGGTGGAATGGACACACATTCAGCCAATGAGGGCCTACCCATGGATTCCATTTCCAAACTTGCAAGTACCCTTTCCCATGCCGATCCGGCTGTCTTGGTGTCTTGCGTTTCTATTGTTGCCCTGGTGGTGATCTACCAGGTTGTACGTCATCTCACCGGCTCGAAGAAGGACTGATATGGCCTACCGATTCAGCAAGCTCCCAACCGGATGGACGCGGACCACTGGTTGCGATCTGGGGGCATTCAAGGCCGGCGGACAAGCGGGAACAAGCATTGCTGCGCTGAAGTGCTTACTCGCGGTTTCGCTGCAGGCCGATTTCCACACCCGCACGGCTGCTGTGTCCTATAACGATTTTGAGCTGCTCACCGGCCTTTCGCGGCCCATGATCTCGAAGGGACTTCGAATGCTTGCGGACATGCAGATCCTTACGATCGCTGGCGATCACGCGCACCGCTATACGGTGAATGAGGTGGGCGACAATTACTGGGCGAAGCTTCCCTTCGACCTCCTCCGTCTTCGCCTTAAAGAGTTGGGGAATCGTGGTGCAATACGCTTGGCCGCTTTGAAGATCTATGTGATTTTGATTGCGCGCCGGAGCAACAAATTTGACTGGACTGCTCTGACCTACGAGCAAATCGTGGAGCACACGGGAGTTCGACGGGCGGACGTTCGAGCCGGCTTGTCGGAACTCTATTCGATCGGGCTGCTGCACGCCGATATGGTCCATCCCGAGGACGGAAAGCCTGCGTTCAGGGCCTACTTCATCCGAGGCCTGACGGTCGCCGATCCTCGTCTAGGCAAAGTTCCTGATGCGGTATAGCGGCTATGAGCACAGCCTCAATACTTCACTTTGTAGGTAGGCGAATCCTTGGCCGCAGCCCCTGCGATCGTATAGGCGGGTCGTGCTGATGTTGGCATGACCCAGTCAGGCCTGAACTTTGGCGATATCTGCATCGTGTTTCAGGGCGTTGATTGCCGCCGTGGTGCGCAGTCCGTGCACCCCCAAGCCCTCGTCTGGATCCCCGCGACCTTGGCCCAGTGGGCCACCAGCAGGTAGATCCCGTTCGCACTGATCCCGGTACCGGACAGGTCACGGCCGCGTAGCGAGCGAAATAATGGACCCGGCCCAGGCCCCCGCTCGGCGTCGGATTCGAGATAAGCGTAACCCGTGTACCGGGTTGCCGCCGGCTCCCGCGTTAGATTCCAGCAGGTGATCAAACAGGCTGGCCAGCGCCGCCAGTTTGCGGCGGATGGTGGCCCCGGCTATCCGGCCCGGGGAACACAAAGTTGCCACGCACGGATTCGCTGCGCAGGGTCACCAGTTGCACGCCGATCGCCTGCGCATCGAGGTAGGCCATCTGACGGCACTGGAAGACGTCGCGAAGGGGGGCGAACAAGTCCAGGTGCGCAGGTCGCGGTCGGTGATGTGATCAGGATCATCATGACCCGTGGAGCAGGTATGGGTCTGATCGAAGAGGGTTTCGACGCGAAATGTCATGGGGCTCTCCAGGGCGAATAGATTGATATGGCCGAGCTCAAGGCCAACACGATTATCGAGCAAGCCGGTTGAGGCTTCTGATCGCTCACGGCCTGCAGGTCAGGGGGAGGCTTGGCCAAAGAGTCAATCATCGTGATCCTCGACGGCGCATTGGCACACCTCATCGTCTACGAAGGTTGCCCAGTTGGAGCAGTCATCACCGATGCCGGAGAGGTCCGCGCTCCATTCCACTGGTCCAAAAGGCAGACCGCAGTCCAGGCAAATCGTGAGGTCGTTCATACAAAGAGCTCCGTGTAAGTGGAGCTCTAGATAATGCTGTCACGACGTGAGCAAGGTGAGCCAAGCGTTCTAGGGGCGCGGGGCCTAAGGGAAACAGCTCATTAGCGGGGTGATGATCTCGTTATGAATCCGACCAATCGCCCAAGCTGCCGCAGGCCAAACTGCCTGAATGGCCAGAAAGGCCACGAAGCAAAAGAAGGCTCGCAGCAAAAACTCGTGCGTCATCTTTATGCAGCTGATTTTCTGGTTCGTACCAGTGAAGTTGTAAATCACGGCACTCAGCAGCTGCTTCACAAGCTTCTCTTCAGGCTTATCGGAGCTGAAGCTTTCAGCGATATCGCCTGCACCTAACTGTGCCGCAGGCGTGGTCTTGATGGTCTGCAAGGCCCACAACCCGGCACGCATCAGATAGAGCAGTGCGCAGATGAAGATCCCAAGCAGGGTGCCTCTCAGGGTTCTGCTGATCTGATCATTCCAGAGTCCAGGAAGGATTGTGGCTAGGATAGGGATCAGCGCGGTAATTGCTGCGAGATAAAGGCCGGCTTTGGAGTCTGCCCCTCGGCGGCGCTCATGCTCAGCGTCAAAGAGCCTACGTGCCTCCTCCAGCGCAACATCACTTTTATCTGCCCAAGATCCTTGATCGACCTTTTCTTGCTCACTTCGAAGCCACTTCTGCTGTCGGGATTCATCCTCTGGTGATGAAGGCGTCAAGCGGGGCCACAGCCATGCTGGGATTAGCTTTGGCATCGGGCGATGTCCTCAAGCTCATCAACGATCGCGGCGGCAATTGGGTACCCGGTGAGGTTCTCGATCCAGGCCCATTGTCCATTCGGGTTGATCTCCAAGAACCACAGTTTGCCCTGTTGGTCGCACACTAGGTCGATCGCCCCATAACGTAGGTTCAGGTGCTTCATGAGCACAGTGCATTGCTCCTCAACTTCGCTAGGAAGCTCAATGCGCTCATGCTTAAGATCTGACCGGCTACCCTGGCGCCAATCCACCGTGGTTTCTTCGTACTCCTGCGACCTGATCGCGGTTGCGAAAAGTTGGCTTCCTACGACTGTCACTCGGACGTCGTACTGCTTTTTGATCTCGGTCTGGGCAATGAAGGGGGCCAGCGAAATGGCGTCTTCGTCGCTGTCGCGAAGATCCTCCAGTCGAGTGGTAAAAATCACCCGCTCCTGCTCGCCGTTGATCAGCGCTTGCCTAAGTGGCTTTCCGATAGCAGGCCCTGCCTGGACTACCTCACGTACCGAGGCGATATCGTTCGTGATCACTGCTTGCGGTACGTTGAAGCCAATCTCGCTCGCGAGCATCAACTGCCTTGGCTTGTCTTCAGCCGCGAAAATATCCATCGGCGCGTTGAGCCAAAGACCTTCCAGGCGTGCATACAAGCTCTTCAGGAAGGCGCCCCATTCTGCTTCCGCGTACTCCCGTTCGCCGTTATCGGTGATGCTGACGTTGCCAGTAGGGGGGGCTGGACGTCGGAAATATGCCGCTTTGACATCGGATCCCTGAAGCACTGGTCCCTCGAAGGACAGTGACCAGGCGTTTCTGGGAAATGCAGTCATTGTGCAGCGGGCCGTCGATAGCTCTTCGGTGTTCAGACGGAAGAAGGAAGTCTGCCGGCGCTTCAGCTCGGCCACGACGTAATCGACCGTGATGTCGCGGCGATTTGTGACTAATAACAGCATTCGTTTTCCCTAACTTGATCCGTCCTGGTCAGCAATGAAACCCAAAGGACTGGAAGCCGTCATCGTCTGCTTCCTGTTGAACCTTGGTCTTGGTGACCAGCTCCAGCAGTTGGCTTGCTGAGTAATTGTCATCAACCTCTTGAACCGATTCAGTTTTGGTCACTAGCTGTAAGAGGTTGCTGTACCCCGTGGGCCGGGTGTCATCGTCACTCTCGATTTGCTGATGGGTCTTGGTCATCAGTTCAAGCGCAAGGTAGGAATCGTCATCTTCCTCTTCGTGCGCTCGCGTCTTGGTCAGCAACTGCGAGAGCGCCTGCTCATTGATAATGGGCTGTGTGCCTTGCTCTGTGTCGACCACCCACATTTTCTGTTGCTCGCAGTAATATCCCGGAAGCCGATCTTCACCTGTGCGAGGTATCCCAGCCTTGGCTAAGAAAGGCGATATGTTTCTCTCGCTGCGGGAGGGGCGAGTGTCCGTATTGATCGTATCGTGCATGCACCATATCCATTGAGATCGGTTTCTGTAGGCTGGCCTGATGCTACTTTGATGTTAATTACCGGACAATGCCCACAAGGAATGCGTTTGGATTACAAGTCGTTCATTAGGAGCAGGGTGGAGCCCAATGTCATCAACTTTGGAAATTATCCATAAATATCATATAATTAGCGCTCAAATCAGTGCATGGGAGAAGCCCTTTTGACTACCTATACCGCATCGCTTGACACCGCCAGCCAAACCCTGGCTTGAAAATTGTACAAAAAATAACCAGCCCGCTCGATTGTCCCGCCTTCATCGCCGCCCACCGCCAGAATCCTCAAGACTTTACCCGCCGACGCCAGCTCACCTTCAAGAACCTCGTCCTGTTCCTGCTCAATCAGCCGCGCACGGCCCTGCAAACCGAACTCGATCAGTTCTATCGCGTACTCAATCAGGCGTCGACTGAGACGCAAATGGTCACTGCGCAGGCCTTCTGCAAAGCGCGCAAAAAGCTCAACCCCGAGGTATTTGAAAGTCTCAATCGCCTCCTGCAGCAACAAATTGACTGCTTCGGGCTGCGTCAGAAGTGGCGTGGGCTGAGGGTGCTCGCGGTGGATGGCTCGACCGTGCATTTACCCCTGGAGTCGACCATGGCGACCTTCTTTGGCAGTCACTCTGGCTTTCCCATGGCTCGCTTGTCCACACTCTACGAAGTCGCTGACGGTCAAACCTTGCATAGCCTGATCGTGCCCCTGACAGTCGGTGAGCGCGACTGTGCCCATCTGCACCTTGAGCACCTGCCGGCTGACAGCCTGACGCTGTTTGACCGTGGTTACCCTGGGCACTGGTTATTCGCGCTGTTCGCGCAGCAACAGCGGCACTTTCTGATGCGCCTGCCCTGTGGCTATAACGCCCAGGTCAAAGCGTTTCTACACTCTGGCCAAGTTGAAGACACACAGCTTTTCGTGGCCAACCATCCTGAAGCACGTCTGTTCTGCTCCGAGGCTGGCGTTGATCCTGCCAGCCAGATCGAGCTGAGACTGATCCGGGTCGAGTTGGCCAACGGCGAAAGCGAAGTATTGCTGACCTCGCTGCTGGATCGAGAAGCCTTTCCCGCTGAGGTGTTTGCCGAGCTTTACCACCGCCGCTGGGGCATCGAAACCGACTTCCGTCGCCTCAAACAAACCCTGACGCTGGACAACTTCAGCGGCCGCAGCGTGACCGCTGTAAAGCAGGACTTTCATGCCGCTCAACTGTTGAAGAACCTGGCGCTGTTGATGCAGCACCTGCTACAGCCGGTCATCGAACAGCGCCACAAAGGTCGCAAGCTGCGATGGAAAGTCAACTTCACCCAAGGCGTGTCACGGCTCAAAAATACCCTGGTCGAGCTGCTGGTGCGGCACTGTGCTCAGGGGCTGAGCAATGTGCTGGCCTTGATGGCTAAAAGCCTCAGTGCCGTACGCTCAGGCCGTAGCTTTGCGCGCCAACGCAAACGCGCAGCCAGCCGAGGTTGTGAGGGCTACAAACCGACGCGCTGAAGAAACACCACCGCCCAACCTCCGTGCAAAAAAAGCTGGCCACAAGCGGTCGGCATAGGCTCGTCCGGAGGACGAGAAATCTCGCCTAGACAGCCGGAACAGACGATGATCACATCACCGCCAGCCCAGCTAGACCGCCTGATTGAGCGGCAGAGGCCTGGTCATCGCCCGACGGCCATGGCGGCTGGCTGCTTCGGGGGGCTTGCCTTGGGCAGGGCTGCAGCTTAGGTTGATGACATTG
>NZ_JBQENS010000069.1:0-8060 GCF_052044465.1 Pseudomonas sp. 22490
CTTTCGGACCATCCGTAACGACGCCCTTGCCTGCCCCTGCCAACCCTCCATCAATGGCCAGCCCAACCTCAACTCCCAATGCAGTCGAACTCGCGGCGTTGTCCCGCACCACGCTGGCACCCTGGCCTTGCATGGTGTGCAAGGCATCCAGATAGCCTTTCATACGGATGTCTTCAGGTAACGAGGCAACCGAGTTCCAAGCGTTCTGGATATCCCGCTCCGCACAGCTTGAACAGGTTAGCGCACCCATCAACCACAAGGCAGTTTTTGAAGGCGCGCTGACGATCCCTTCCAGTGCCAGCCCAAAGCCCGCTTGGCTACCTTCACCTTTGGCATTCAGCACTTCCGCACGGTTCGCGGGGTCCCTCGTATAGCTCGCGGGATTCGCTAGGGCTATGTTTTCCAGAACGCTGGTCAGGGCCTCCTTGTTCTTGAATAGCGCCGTCAGCCCCACCCGCTCGTTGTAGTAGTCAGCCTGGGTCACCTGGAAGAGATTGCTGTCCGGGCCTGTGCCCAGCTCCGTACGCAGATACTGAGCAGCCCGGGCAGCGTTGATGTCTGTGCCGGCCAAGGCCTGGTTCCAGCCATTGTCCACCATCATGGCGGCCGTGCTGAGAAGCTCTTTGCGGGCGGTGTCCTCGCTCAGCCCATTTTCCTGGGCATAACGTTTGACGCGCTCCACATCCGATGCGAATTTGATTTCATCTGGGTGTAGCTGCCGGTTGTACGCCGTCCCGCTTTTGGCGATCTCGGCGCCCAGACTCACATCGCCATTGACCGCACTTGCCGCGGCTACGCCAACGAGTTGCGAGGCCATCAGTTCGAGGTTTTGATCGCCACCTACCATTTTCCCAAGGAGGTTGATCATGGCCTCGTTGGCACCAGCGGCCGCCGCTCCAGTCTTGAAGTCACTGCCGGAGGCTTCGGCCAGCAGACCTCCCATCAGGGCGTGAGCCATGATTTTCGGCGGGCTGCCATCAGGGTATTTGACCGAGTCGCCAATGAAATTGAAACCTACCGCCATTCCCAGGTTGCGCGCCTGACCTGCCATGGCATTACCGAGGTTGTCGATGTAGCTGCCGCCATAGGCGGCCTGCTGCATGACCGATTGAGCAAAGCCTTGGGCAATGCTGTAGGCAGCAAATCCACCGATTCCCTCAACTGTACTGAGCTTGAATCCTTTGGTGACTTTGTTGATGTTGTCACTGGATACGCCGAATGCCTTGTCCAACTGCGGGCTGACGAGATAAGCCGTGGCCGCTGCGATGGCGTACCCTTTCAGACTGTCAGCGCTGGTGGCCTGTTGCAGCCCCTTGCCAAGGTCACCGCCATTGTTGATGGTGCCAATGGCGAGGTTGCTGGCCATTGCGCCATACACCGGGCCGAGGTAAGCAGCTGCAACGATGGCAATGGCCAGTGACGGCGCAGCCCCCAACCCCGAGTTGCTGTACTTCCAGCTATCGTGCACCTCCTGCACCATGCGCCAGTCCACATCCCCGCGCTGCTCGGCCTCCTTCAGCCACGCCAGTTGCGGATCCGCCTGCACCATCGCGTCGATGGTCTGGCTTACGGTCTTCTGGTCGATATGCTTGAGGTCGATCTTCAGCCCTTCCACGGCCTTGATCGCCAGATTCCCCTGGGCCACGATCTGGCTCTGGCGCACGGTTTCGTCGGTCTGGCCCTTGCCCTTCGACGACTGCCACGCCAGGTCGCCCTTGCTCTTCTCGTGGCTTTCCTGGTGCAGATCCTTCACCGCCTCGAAGGTCACCGCGCCGCCGCTGACGATGGCCAGGTCGTTGCCCGATTCCAGCTTCGCGCCCTGGTAGGTCTGGTCGCCGCCGCTGAGCAGGGTGAGGTCGCCGCCGCTGCTGATCTGGCTGCCCACCGCCTTGACGTCGGTGACTTCGTCGCGCCGGGTTTCCTTGCGGCCGAAGTCGCCTTTCTTCTTCTTGTCGTACAGGTAGTAGTTGCTGTCGTTGGCGGCCAGCAGTTCCAGCTTGTCGCCGGCCACCAGGTAGGCCTCGTCGCCGGCGCTGGCCTGGCTCGCGATCAGGCGCAGGTCCTGTCCGGCATTGATCGCCAGGTCGCCCCCGGCATCCACGCGGGTGCCTTGCTGGGCGACCTTGTCTTCCTGGTAGGTGACCTTCCTGGTCTTGCTGTAGGCATGCTCCTCGTTCGCCGCCGCCGCCAGGGTCACGTCGCGCCCGGCGGAGAGGGCGATGTCGCGGCGCGCTTCGAGGGCGCTGGCCACTGCGCTGAGGTCGCGCCCGGCGCTGACGTTCAGGTCCCGCCCGGCACTGACTTCGGCGCCGAGCTGGGTCACGCTCTGTAGCCGCGACGTGCTCCAGCGGGTCTGGCCCTGGCGGTCCTCGACGGCGGCGACGGTGACGTCGCGTCCGGCGTCGAGGCTGAGGTCGCCGCGGCTCTGCAGCACCCCGCCGAGGTTGGCGATGTCGCGTCCGGCCTGGACGTTCAGGCTGTTCGCCGCCTCCACCCGCGCGGCGCTGTCGGCGAAGCTGCGTTCCCAGGTGCGGCCGTCGAGCGCGCTGTCGTAGCGGGTCACGCTGCGTTCGTTGATCACGTCGCCGGTCAGCGCGGTGAGGCTCACGTCGCGCCCGGCGATGACCCCGCCCTGGCGGTTGCGGATCGAGTCGCCGGCGAGCAGGTCGAGGCGCTTGCCGGCCTCGATCAGGCCGCTGTTGTCGAGGTTGTCGGCCGTCGCCGAGAGGTCGTTCCGCGCGCGCAGGGTGCCGACGTTATGCAGGTCGCCGCCGCTCACCAGCTTCACGTCGCGGCCCTGGATCAGCGCACCGTTGGGTGCCAGCCGACCCTCCGCCTGGGCCAGGTAGACCACTGGCGCGAGGACCTTCTCGCCGTTCACCTCGACCTCTTCCAGCCACACGATGTCGTGGGTCAGCGCCGCCATCTGCTCCGCGCTCAAACCCACGCCCAGTTGCAGCTGGAGCTTGTCCTTGTAAGCGATGGCGTTGTCCATCAGGTAGCGGAACAGCGCCTCGTCGCTGCTCAGCCCGTCGATGTAGCGCTGGCCGGTGCGCGCCACCACCGCGTCGCGGATCAGCCGCTGCTCGTAGAGACCGTCGCCGAGACGCTTCTTGCTAGCGTCCGGGTTCATGCCCAGGCCGCTGAGCAAGTAGTCCGAGTTGAGGAACTGCTTCAGTTCGGTGAGCGCCGGGTTGGTCTCGATCAGATACTTGTGGCTGGCGCTCGGCGTGGCGTTGCCGGGCACGCCCTGGACCCGGGCGACGCCCGGCAGGCTACCGCCGAGCGTGCTGCCGCCCTGACCCTGGACGTTGGCCGCGCCAGCCAGGCCGTCGACTCGCACGCCCTGGCCCTGCCAGGTACCGGCGGCGTTGCCGGCGCCTTGCTGGCCGACCGAGACGCCGCTACCGCCCTGGGTGCGGTCGGCGCCGGCACCGAGCGCGGCGCTGCCATTGCCGTCCTCGGCGAAGCGCGAGCTGAGACGGAACAGGCCGTTGTCACCCTGGGGCAGGCTGAAGCCGGGCAGGGTAACCGGGTTGACCTGGCGCCGCGCCAGGTCGGGCGGCAGTTGCGAGGTCAGCGGCACGACCACCGAAACCCCGCTGCCGCCCACCGCGCTGTCGCCCACCTGGCGGCCGCTGCCGACGAAGGTGTAGCCGGGGCGGGTGACGCCGTTGTCGATGCGCGTGCTGGCATTGACCGTGACATCGCCGGCGGCCTGGATCACCGCTGCGTAGGACTGGTCGCCACTGCTGATCGGGGTCGGCCCCTTGCTCGGGAATTCGTACTCGAAGGACCAGTCGCTGAGGATCGCGTTGAGCGCGGCGGGGATCTCGCCCGCGCGCGCCGGGTCGAAATTGGCGCTCTGGTACCAGTAGAGGTTGGTGAAGTTGCGCGACTTCTGGTCGATGCCGCCGATATCGCCGCCGCGAGCGGTACGCAGCACGCGGATGGTTTCCAGCTCGCCGGTTTCCAGGCCCTGGTTGTCGAGGACTTCGAGGTTGGCGGTGAGGTTGCCGCCGCTGCCGATCAGACTGGAAAGGTTGTTCAGGGTGCCGCCGTCGATGGCGAAGTCGCCTCCGGCCAGCAGTTGCCCCATGGCGCTGCTGGCGGTGACCTCGGTCTTGTCGCGCTGGGTGATGGTCCAGATGGCGTTGCGCTTGCCGCTGCAGTCGCCCGCGTTGACGCCTTCGATGCAGGCGGTCTGCTCCATCTTCGCGGTGTACAGGCCCGACTTGCTTTCCAGCACGGCGCGACGGTTCTCGATCAGGCTGGCACGCAGGCTGAAGTCCTTGCCGCTCTCGATCACCCCGGAAAGGTTGCGCAGGCTGGCGGCACGGTTGCCGGCATCGTCGCGGGCGATATCCAGCCTGCCGAGGCTGTACACATCCCCGTAGAGGTTGGTGATGTCGCCGGCGCGCAGGGTCATGTCGGCGCCACTGAACAGCAACCCGCGCTCGTTGAGCAGGGCGGGCGCGTTCAATCGCAGGTTGCCGCCGCCGCCCAGGGTGCCGTAGTTGTTCAGGCTCGCGGCGCTGGCCACGAGGTCGCCGGCGGCGGTGATCCGCCCACGGTTGACCAGCAGGTTGCCGGCGCCGAGCGTGACATTGGCGCCGCCGGCGAGGCTGGCGGCATTGCCGAGGTCGAGGCTGGCGGCGTTCAGGGCGAAGTCGCCGAGGCTGGTGGCGCGGCCGTTGCCACGGTAGCCGCCGCTCAGCTCGAGGCGCAAGCTGCCGTCGCTGGCCAGCAGGCCGTCGTTGCTCCAGTCGCCGCCGCGGCCAGTGAAGGACTGCACCGCCAGCAGCTTGCCCTCGGCCGTCTGGCGGAAGGTGCCGATGTCCAGGTTCAGGCGTCCGGCTTGCAGCACGCTGCTGTTGGTCCATTCGCTGGCGCGGATGTCCAGCAGGCCATTGGTGGTCAGTTCGCCGCCGGCGCGGATCACCTGCCCGGAATCCAGGCCGAAGGTGCCGTTGCCGGTATGGAGGATGCGCCCGCCGGCGTTGGCCAGGCTGCCCAGTTGCAGGTCGAGGTCCTGGTTGGCGCTTTCCAGCACGCCGTAGGCGTTGTTCAGGCCGCCAGCGACCAGCCGCGTGCTGCCGCTGCGGCCGAGGGCGCGCAGGCTGCCGCCGCTGTTGTCGATCGCGGCGGCGCGCAGGTGCAGCTCGCTCTCGCTTTCCAACTGGCCGAAGCGGTTGGCCAGCGCGCCGGCCAGGCTGAAGTCGATGCGCCCGGCGCCGACCTTGCCGCCCTGGCCCGCCGCCGCGCCCTGGTTGAGGAAGCGCTGGCCGTCGAGGCTGAGCAGGCCGCTGGCGTAGAGGCCGCCACCCTGGTTGTCGAAGTCGACGGTGACGATGCGGTTGTCGCCGCCCAGCGCCGAGACATGGCCCTGCTGGTTGCGCACGCCTTGCCCGGCGCGGATTTCCAGCGACTGCGCCTGGGTGACGCCGGCGCTGTTGTCGAACAGCCCGGTGACCAGCTTCAGCCAACCCTTGGCGCTGTTGAGCACGCCGCCGGCGCCGTTGTCGAGGCTGCCGCTCTGCAGGTCTAGGTTACCGGCCCGGCTGTCCAGGCGGCCGCCCTGGTTGTCCAGCGCGCCACCGATACGCAGCTGGTTGTCGCCCTGGGCCTGGAGCGTGCCCTGGCGGTTGTCCAGGCTGCCGGCCTGCACCTCGAGGGCGCCGGCCTGGCTGAAGATCAGGCCGTCCTGCTGGTTGCGCAGGGCGCCGCCGCCCAGGCGCAGGCTCATGCCGGCCTGGCTGGCGAGGGTGCCGGAGGCGCTGTTGTCGAGGCTGCCGGCGCTGATCTCCAGCAGCCCCTGGCTGACCAGCTTGCCGCCGCGGTTGTCGACGCTGGCGCTGCGCAGCAGCAGGTCGCCGCCGCTGGCCAGGCGCGCCGCGCCGGTGTTGACCAGGGCGCCGCCGAGGATGGCGTCGAGCCGGCCCTGGCTGATCAACTGGCCGTCGCTGTTATCCAGGCTGGCGCCCTTGAGCAGCAGGCTGCCGCCGTTGATCCGGCCGCCGGCGTTGTTCAGCAGCGTATCGTCGCGCTCGAAGCTCAGCGCGCGCTGCGCCGAGACCAGGCCGCCCTGGCCGTTGTCCAGCTTCCCGGCGATGCTCAGGGTCACGTCGCTTTCGCCGGAGACGATGCCCTGGGCGTTATCCAGGCTGGCGGCGTCGATCCGTTGCGCGCCCTTGCTGACCAGGGCGCCCTGGCCGTGGTTGTCCAGCGCGCCGCCGAGGCTGACGGCCAGCTCGCCGTCCTTGCTCGAAAGGGTGCCGCCGGCGCTGTTGTCCAGGCTCCCGCCTGTCACCGTCAGGCCCTGCCATCCGGAGAGCAGGCCGGCGCCGGCGTTGCCCAGCGCGTCGGCGTCCAGGCGCAGTTTCCCGGCGCTGATGATGCGCCCCTGCTGGCCGTTGTCGATGCGCCTGGCCAGCAGCTCGAAGCCCTGCTGGCTGGAAATCTCGCCGCCCTGGCGGTTGTCGAGGACGTTCAGCCGCTCGATGCTCAGCGGGCCGCGGGCACTGATCAGGCCGCCCTGGTTGTCCAGGTCGCCGCCCCGCAGGTCGAGACTGACGCCGCGCTCGCCGATCAGCCGGCCCTGGCGTTGCACCAGGCGCTCGACCGTCAGGCGCAGGTCGCCCCGGGCGGAGATTTCGCCGCCGTCGGCGGAGTCGACGCGCCCTGCCGTCAGTTCCAGTTCGCCGTCGCTGGTGAGCAGGCCGCCACGGTTGTCCAGGTTGGCGGCGCTCAGGCGCAGCGACTGCTTGCCACTGAGGGCGCCGCCACGGTTGTCGAGGTCGGCGCTGCTGACGTCCAGGACGCCCTGACTGATCAACTGGCCACCCTCGGCGTTGTCCAGCGCGCCAGTGGCGACGCTCAGGCCGGCGTTGCCGGAGAGCAGGCCCTTGCCGCTGTTGTCCAGCGAGGCGCTGGCGAGCGTCAGGCGGGCGCCGGAGACGGTGCCTTCGGCGTGGTTGTCCAGCGCGCCGTCGACGCGCAGGTCGATGCCGGCGCGACTGGCCAGGGTGCCCTTGGCGCTGTTGTCCAGGCGAGCGGCCGCGATGTCCAGGCCGGCGGCGCCGGAGATCACCCCGGCCAGGCTGTTGTCCAGGGCCTGGGCGATGCGCAGGGTCAGGCTGTCGGCGCCGATCAGGCGCCCGCCGCGGTTGTCCAGGCTGGCGGCGGCGAGGGTGAAGGCGCGGTCGCTGGAGATTTCCCCGCCGGCGCCGTTGTCCACCGCGCCGAGCTGGCGCAGCAGCAGCGCGCCGGGCGTGGCGATCAGGCCGCCGTCGCGGTTGACCAGCGTGCCGCCATTGAGGTCGAGGGTGACGCCGGTTTCGCTGACCAGGACGCCGCCTCCGCGCTGGTCGAGGCCTTTCAGGTTGGCGTCGAGCAGGCCCTTGGCGCTGATCCGGCCCTGCTGGCCGTTGTCCAGCCGGGCGGCCACCAGGGTGATGCCGGCGTTGCTGCCGATGCCGCCGTTGCGGCTGTTGTCCAGCACGCCGGTGCGGATATCCACCGCGCCCTTGGCGCTGATCACACCGGAACGGCTGTTGTCGAGGCTGGCGCCCTTCAGCGTCACACCGGCATCGCTGAGCAGCCTGCCGCCCTGGTTGTCCAGCGCGGCCTGGCTGGTCAGCGCCAGCGCACCGGCGCTGGAGAAGGTCCCGCCACGGTTGTCCAGGCGCGCGGCGCGCGCCGTCAGGCTGCCTTCGCTGACCAGCGCGCCGCCCTGGTTGTCCAGCACGCCGCCGAGGCTCACGCTCAGGCCGTTCTGGCTGTCGAGCCGACCGCCGTCGCCGTTGAACAGTTCGCCGCCGTCCAGGCTCAGGCCGTCGCGCCCGGCCAGCACCCCCTTGGCCTGGTTCAGCAGGCGCTGCACGGTGAGGCGCAGGCCGCTGTCGCCGATGACCTTGCCGCCGCGGTTGTCCAGTTGCTCGCGGGCGTTCACGGCGACCTTCGAGGTGCTGGAAATCTCGCCGGCGCGGTTGTCGACCTGCCGCGCCTCGATAGCGATGCCGCCATTCGCGGCGATCAGCCCGGACTGGCTGTTGTCGAGC
>NZ_JBQENS010000070.1:0-7117 GCF_052044465.1 Pseudomonas sp. 22490
GCGCGGCCGGCTGGACAAGGCTGAGTCAGTGGCGCAGGTAGCTGGATGACGCTGTCCCGCCCTGAGCCGACGCTCACAGGCGGGGATTTCCAGTGTCGTCATTGTCGGCTATTGGCCGGCAGCAGCCCGTCGTTGCCTGATGGATCCAACCCCTCCGCTGCTATAGTGCAGTCGGCTTCTGACGTTCAGTGCAGCCGTCTTCTGAAAACGACAGTCAGTGCGCTGATCATCAGCAACACCGCCCCGAGACATGCGACCGCACGTGCGCCGTAGCGGTCCACCAGGGGGCCGGCCAGGAACGCCGGGAGGAACATGCCAAGCATGTGCCACTGGATGACGGTGCCGCTTGCATCAAGGGTCATGCCTTCGCCGTGCATCGCCAGCGGCGTCGCGTTCATCACCAGCGTCATCAGCCCGTGGCCGATCGCGGTGGTCAGTATCGCGGCTTTGATAACCGGGCGCTTCACAAGCTCGCGCCAGCGAGTGGGTGAGGGTTTGCTCGAATGGGCCTGCGGCGCCTTGTGAACAGGTAAGCCTGACAGGGTCAGCGCGCCGGTCAGGGCCATTGCGGCCACCAGCAGATAGGCCCCGGCAAAGGGAACGGTCAGCAAGTCGCGCGTGGCGCTACCCAGAGACGGTGCGATAACTGCGGCCACCACCCCAGCGCCAACGACAGCGGCAGCTGCACGGCCCCTGAGATCCAACTCGACCGTCTCCAGCGCAGCGAAACGGTAGTACATCGCCGAAGCCTGGTAGGCGCCGATGGGCATGGCTGACAGACAGAAAAGGAAGAAGCTTTCGAGCCAGAGCGAGGCAGCACTGGCGAGCCCGCCCAGCACGCCCGCAGCGGCGCCGAGCAAGAATCCGGTCCGCCTGCCGTAACGCGCCATCACGCGGGAGATGGGCTGCAGCGCCAGAAGATTGCCCAGTACGAACAAGGCGAGCGGCAGGGAGGCGAGCTCTTTGAGGGGAGCGAGTTTCAGGCCGATGAGCGTAGCCAGAAGTACGCATATCACCGCGCACGACCAATACAACGCCTGTGCCATGAATAGCCGGCGTATCGTTGGGTTGCTGATTAGCAGAAACATGTCTGGACTCCGGACCGGAAAGGGGCGCGCCGTCTGCTTGAGCGCAGGATCGGTCCGTATGGCTTCGGCCAATCGGAACCATGCCACCGGCTCACACCCGGGTGGCTGAAGATAGCGATGCGATAACCTCTATTTTCCTGGGGGCGCAGCGCAGGCGATACGGGGAAATGGGACTTGGCGGGATAGAATCTGGCCAATATGAAAGACCTGCCGGGCAGTGAATGCCTGGCAGGTTATGATCGTTTCAACCTAGTAAAGGGCCGCCATGATAGGCGGCCTCAGCTTGATCAGAGCTTTACGACCGCGCCGTCTTCCGGGATTTCGACACGTTCCGCGATGCCTTGCTGCTCGACGTACTCTTTGAGCTCGCTGCGGGTTTGCCCCATATGGTTGATTGCGTCCATGTGGGTCGCAACTAGAGTCGCATCCGGCACGGCTTTGCTGGCTCGAACCACATCGTCCTTACCCATGATGATGGCGCCGTCATAGCCCGTTACGCGCGCATAACCGGCGTTGACCAGGATCACTTCGGGGCTGTACTTAGTCAGCGCTTGATCCACCTCGTTACGCCAGATCGTGTCGCCTACCAGATACAGCGTCTTTTGGCCCGGCGCCTGGAATACCACACCCATCGCGACCCCCAGACGCTCGGCCAACTGAGGGACCTGGTACATCTTGTCGGTGCCGTGCTGGCCGCCGGTCTTGGTCAGCGTCACGCCCTGGAACTCGGCCTGATCCTTCAGGATCCGTACGTCCTCGAAGCCCTGGCTGCGAATGATTTCCGCATCCGACTCGTTCTGCACGTACAGCGGGATGTTCTTGGGCAGCAGTTTCTGCGCAGCATCGTCCCAATGGTCGAGGTGGGTGTGAGTGACGATGATCGCATCGACCCCGGCCATTACGTCGGCTTCCGACATCGGTAGGTCAACGAGCGGGTTGCGCAGCTCACTGCGATAGGTCCCCTCGAAGCCCGGGTATGCGCCTTTCTTGGCAAGCATCGGGTCGACCAGGAAGGTCGTGCCCGCGAAGGTAAGTTTCACGGTCGCGTTCCGGATCTGTTGCAGCTGGATTTGCGCATCTTGCTGGGAAGCCTGCTTGGCCGGCAGCTCGGCTGCGAACACCCCTGTAATGGAAAGGCTTACCGCCAAGGCAAGTGAACTAGCGATTTTCGCGAATTGCATGTTGCGACTCCTAAGTCATTGTTGAACGGAGCGCATTGTGGGGGCGATACGATGGCGGCAACATCGGCCCGGATGCCAATCTTCGAAAATATCGGGCCAATGTTCCGTTTTTCATCAAGCTTAGGGCAGATGCAAATTACGCAACCGGTTCCACTGCTCGCTAGCTAGACGATGCTGCGCTGAAACGGCGACGGTATTCACCGGGCGATAGTCCGACGACGCGCGTAAACACCTTTCTGAACGCGCCGGGGTCGCTATAGCCGACATCCCAGGCCACCCGCTCGATAGGCAACTGGCTCGAATGCAGCATCCCCCGGGCGCGTCCGATGCGCAGGCGTTGGCAGTATTCGGTAGTGGTCATGCCGGTTGCCTTCTGAAAGCGCCGCGTAAAGGTACGCACCTGCAAGCCGGCGCGTTGGGCCATATCCTTCAGGGCCATGTGCTTTGCATCGGTATCCTGCAGCCAGCGCTGAACGATGAGCACCGCCTCATCGCCATGGGCGAGCCGAGGCGAAAAGGCGCTGTAATAGCGTTGTTGACGGCCGGGGGCGTCCAGCAGAAGCATCTGGGCAGTTCCGATCATCACCGAAGCGCCCAGATAGCGGTCCACCAAACGCAGGCCTATGTCGGTCCAGGCCATTACGCCGCCAGCGGTGATGATGTCGTCATCATCGATGATGAGCTGATCGACATTGAGCCAAACGTCCGGAAAGCGCTCCATCCAACTGTCCACATAATGCCAGTGCGTCGTGATGGTCCGCCCCCTCAATAGCCCCGTTTCGCCGAGCAGGAAAGCGCCGGCGCAAACGGAGACCAGCGTGGCGCCCTCAGCGTACTGCCGTCTGAGCCAGTTCGCATAGGGAGCGGCGGCGCCGGTAGAAATCGGCGATTCCAGACTGGGCGGGATGATCAGGATGGAAGGCGACGTTGTCGCGCCGGGTAGGGAATCCTGTACGCGCACCGGGTCATCCGAACCATCCTGACGTTGCCACTGGCTGACACGCAGTAAAGTGCTTTGCGGCTCGCCATGCTCGCCTGCGATGCGTTGCGCAAGCGCGAACAGATCGGCCAGGCCAAGCACGGTCGCCATCTGGGCGCCTGGGTAAAGCAGTATCCCGATCTCGCTGACGGCTATTTTTGACGTGTCCATCCCGCCCCTAAAGTTGTCGATCTTGCCACTTCATCGCCTACCGTCTGTGCCCCATTATGATCGTGCGTTTCATTCAGACCTTCCCAAAGGAGCCCAGCGATGAGCAAGCGTGCATTGGTAGTAGTTGACCTGCAAAACGAATACCTACCTTCGGGTAAGTTGCCCCTGACCAACATCGAGGCGGCCGCGGACAACGCCGCAAAGGTGATTGCCGACTTCCGCGCCAAGGGCGATGCGGTCATCCACATTCGCCACGAGTTCGCCAACAACGAAAAGCCCGCCTTCGTCCCAGGCAGCTCCGGCGTTGAAATCCAGCCAGCCGTGGCGCCCACGGGCGATGAGCTAGTTATCGTCAAGAACTACGTGAACTCCTTCCGCGAGACCGATCTCAAGCGCGCACTCGACGACCATGCAACAGAAGAGGTTGTCGTGGTGGGCGCCATGAGTCATATGTGCGTCGATGCGGTTGTTCGCGCCGCCGCGGATCTGGGCTACTCGGTGACTGTGTTGCACGATGCCTGCGCCACGCTCGATCTCGAATTCAACGGGGTCAAGGTGCCGGCTGCTCAAGTGCACGCAACGATGATGGCGGCCTTTGAGTTTGGCTACGCCAAGGTGACCTCGACTCGGGACTATCTGTCCGCCTAATCGAGCCTGCCGAATACCCCCGACCCGCTTGCAAAGCGGGTCGGGGGTTCTGTTAACCGCCCTGCCGGTCTTCCTCACCGTCGCGCCTATCACTCATGTCCAACTCCGCAGCCGCGTCGTCCTGACGCCTGACCCACTTACCGGTTCTGAGCTGGCGAAAGGCCTGACGACAAGCGATTGACCTGAAAATGCATGTACTGTAGTTTTTAGGCCATCTTGAGCTTGCCGAAGAACACTCCTATGACCTCTCTGCGTGTCGCCGTCCTCGCCTTCGAAGGTGTGAGCCTGTTTCATCTCTCCGTACCGGGCATGGTCTTTGGCGCCGCCAAAGACGCACCGGATCTTCCCCGATACGAGGTTCGGTACTGCGCCACGACCCCTGGAAAGGTTCGCAGCGACCAAGGCGTAGTGATCGAGGTTCCCGATGGCCTCGAGGCATTGGCTCGGGCGGACATCGTCATCGTGCCGGCGTGGAGCGATCCCGGTCAGCCAGCCTCGGCCGAGCTGATTGACGGTCTGCGCCGCAGTCACGAACGTGGGTCCCTGATAGTCGGCCTGTGCCTTGGCGCGTTCGTGTTGGGCGACGCTGGGTTGCTGGACGGTCGGGAAGCGACCACGCACTGGGTCGCCCGCGATCTGTTCGCCCAGCGGTTTCCGAAGAGTCATTTCCGCCCCGATGTGCTGTATATCGCAGACGACAACATCGTCACCTCGGCCGGAACGGTCGCGGCCATCGATTGCTGCCTGCACTTGTTGAGGCAGCGACACGGTGCCGATGTCGCGAACCGAATGGCCAGGCTGCTGGTCACTCCGCCGCATCGCCAGGGCGGTCAGGCGCAGTACATCGAGCAGCCCGTTCCACAGCTGGCAAGCGAGAGCCGATTGCCCGGGGTGCTGGAGTGGGCGAGAGAGCACCTGGCCGATCCGTTGTCGCTCGATACCCTGGCCGATATCGCCAAGATGAGCCGTCGCACCTTTACTCGTCGTTTTCGTGAAACCACGGGTACCACGTTCATCAAGTGGATCAACGCCGAGCGGGTCGCCCGGGCGCAGCAGCTTCTGGAGACTACTCAAATGCCGATCGACTGCGTTGCCTCCGAGGTCGGTTTTGGAACAGCGCTGTCGCTGCGTCAGCAGTTCGCAGCCCAGTTGGGCACGACGCCGTCGGCGTACCGGCAAATCTTCTGCAAGGAAATAACCTCACGCGCGCATGCCTAAGCCGCACATCGAGGCCGGCACATGTTCGTCGCACGCCGCGCTGCGTTCGGGCGCCGGTTCCATGCGCTGGCCTATCGGGTAACATCCTCAGGTAGGCCAAAGGCATCGGCAATCAATTCCGTCGAGCGGTAGATGGCCTTCTGTGAGTGGCCGAGGTTCAGGATCATCAGCTCATCGGGGCTGATGCGTTTGTGCCAGGTCCCGAGCTTTTCGACCACCTGGCTTCCCGTCCCACGTAGGATCTTGGCTTCCCACATCTGCATGATGTGGCGCTCGGCTGCCGAGTATGAGTATTGCTCGGCTTCCTCGGGAGTAGGCACCACGAACGAACGCCCAGTGGACATGCGCATCATCGCGTGCGAATAGGCCCAGGCTTGACGCTGGGCTTCTTCTTCCTCGTCCGCTGCCATGACGCCGAAACTGGCGATGACGTAGGGACGATCGAGTGCGGCAGAGGGTTTGAAGAGGTTGCGATAGAGCTGGACGGCCATGTCGACGTTCTGGTCGGCCAGATGCGCCGCGAAAGCAAAAGGCAGGCCCAGCTTCGCAGCGAGTCGGGCTGAGTAATCCGAAGACCCCAGGAGCCACACGGGCGGGCGCTCAAAGGGGGAACCGCAGAATTCGGAAAAAATCGTACGCTAAGCTAACGGTGTTCTCGTGACAGCTCTTTGACTAGGCTTTCTAAGGCCATTCTGATAGCCCTGACTTCCTGAAAAGCCATGGCTAAAATTTGTGCGGCTAAAAGGGATAACCGATGGTAAAGTAAGTTATCCCTGTCGAGATACTGAAAAGCGTTATCCTCGTTTTTCCCAAAACTGTTTTGCCAGTTCGCTCAGAGCGCTAGTTAACTGAGCGACAGATTTCGCACTTTGCAAATTATTCTGCCCGGTCTGTACATTGGTATCAGCAGCATCGCGTATATTGATAATACTGCGGTTTATGTCTTCACTTACTGCTCCCTGCTGCTCGACCGCAGTCGCTATTTGCGCGTTCATGTCGGTAATTTCGTTAACGCGTTGGCCAATTCCATCAAGAGCTGTAGCTGCTTCCTCTGCGTGAGCTACACTCGTGTGCGCTTGCCGACTACTTTGCTCCATGACTGTAACAGCGGATTGCGCTCGCTCTTGTAGAGCGCTGATCATGCTTTGAATATCCGTTGTCGATTGCTGTGTGCGAGCAGCAAGACTGCGAACCTCATCGGCGACAACAGCAAAACCACGCCCCTGCTCACCAGCACGCGCGGCCTCAATTGCTGCGTTGAGTGCCAACAAATTCGTTTGCTCGGCGATCCCTCGTATAACGTCAAGAACTTTTGATATCTCGTTACTTTGACCTTCAAGCTCATGAATAACCTGAGCGGCTTGCCTAATTTCACCTTCAGGGGCAGTGATTGACTGGCTTGTGTGGGCTACCAGACGCTGGCCAGATGCCGTCTCAGTGTCTGCTCTTCCGGCCGCATCTGCAGCATGCTGTGCATTGCTCGCAACCTCTTGAATGCTTGCCGCCATTTGGTTTACTGCCGTTGCTATTTGATCTGTCTCTGCCTGCTGCTCAACTGTAAGTACATTGCTTGACTCAATATCCTTTAGTAGGCCTCGGGTGTGTTCGCTAAGCCGATTTGATGCATCACCTATGCGACCTACTATGGCGCCTGTTTCAGCTTGCATCATTCGTAAAGCAAACTCTATTTGGCCAAACTCATCGGTGCGCCCAGTGTAGAGGGATTGACTTAATGGGTTATTGGAAATATTCCTGGCTCTTTCAACCAGTCTTCCAAGAGGAGAGAGAATAGCCAAAACACTAACAGAGCTTAAGCTTCCTGACATTAAAGT
>NZ_JBQENS010000071.1:0-6086 GCF_052044465.1 Pseudomonas sp. 22490
CACCCAACTCGTCGACGGCGCCGAGGTCGATCCTTGGCAGAGTGTTGCCAGTGGCAACACCCAGCTCGCCGCCGGCGCTGGGGTCGGTCCCTGGTGGGGTGATTCCAGTGGAATCACCCAACTCCTCGACGGCGCCGAGGCTGGATCCTGGTGAAGTGGTGCCAGTGGCACCACCCAGCTCGTCGACGGCACCGAGTTCGATCCTTGGCAGAGTGTTGCCAGTGGCAACACCCAGTTCGCCACCGGTGCCGAGGTCAGGACCTGGCAGAGTGATGCGGGCCGCATCACCAAAAAACACGACGCCCGACCGAGACTTTCTCATGGCTCATCACCCCGCTCGGATGGCACGCTCGATCCGTGCCTGGGCCGAATGAGGTCCTTGAGCCGGCTGAGGACCTCGTTCCCTGTCCGGGTATCCCCCTTCGGCTGAAGCTGAGGCTGTGTAGGCGTTGTGGGGCTTGGTGGTGCCAGAGCACGACTGGGGCGTTCCGCTGCTGGGATGGTTCGTTCAGCCGGTTCCTCTGGAGCCCAAGAGGCGTTGAACTTGCCCTGGACTGCACGCTGGATGAGCGTCATGAGGTAGCCGAACGGATTACCGACGGTTCCGCCGGCACATCGGTGCTGCCATTGCTCGATGATGGGTTGCCGAAGATCCTCGGACACCCGTCGGAGCGCGCTTACGGCTTGGATCCGTTGCTCGGCCTCCAGTGTGTGCAAGAGGCCCTGCCAGTTCGGATGTGCTTCCTCGCGTGTTCGCGGTTGTACTGGCTTTTTACATACAGAACCTTGTTTGTATGTATACGTACTATATGAGTTCGGCATCCGAACCAAGGGCGTACTCGGCGGATTCTGTCTGGGTTCGGCATCCGAACTCAGCGGTAAAGCGCATTGCTTGCCGCTGATTTCACTGAGTTCGGCATCCGAACTCAGGGTTGAATGAGGTAGATCGGGCAGAGTTCGGATGCCGAACTCTGCCGCTGGATCCGCTTCGAGCTGACTATCAATAGCCCATTGCTGGTGGTTCAAGCGTCCCTCGAGCTTCTCCAGATGGGTTGGGAGGCGGCGACCCACGTCCGGGTCATCCCTGAACTCCCGCCATGTGACCTGGCCGATTTCGCGTATGGCTCGGTTGCTGTCGCCGGTGGACTGGCTCAGCAACTGCATGTAGTCGGGGTCCAGCTCCAGGGCTTCTGCCGGGGATACCGGTTCGTCGTGGAGGATGTAGACGTTGCCCTGTACTTGCCCGTTGAGGTCGTTGCGCAGGCGACGGCCGAGACTGAGCCAGCGTGTCAACCGAAGGACCTTGAGTGCCTTGGCGATGGTTTCGCGCGAGGCGATCTTACCCGGCTGCATGCCGAGATAAGGGCGTAGTTGCTCGTATGTAGGGAACGCGGTCAGTCCGTCGTCGTTGATGAGCAAGCGGAACACTTGCCAGCAGTTCCGCTCCAGCGGGGTGAGGCGTTTATCCAGCAGCAGGCGCCGAGGAACGGTTTCATGCGGGTTACCGCTGAAAATGATGCCGGAATATTGTTGAGCCAGCGGTTCGCCGCTCTCGGCATCAAGCCGCTTCTTAAACAAGTGGGCCTCGAGATGTCCCGAGGCCGAGTCCAGCAGAGTCGAAATGGGAAAGCGCGACAGCCTCATTGTCATGGTGTCGTATCGCCTTCGGACTGAACCAGGTTGAGGAGTTGCTGCTGCGCAGACTCAATCTCCAAGCGGGGGCTCTGTGGCGGGTGAGCCGTAGGCGAGGGGAGGTGAGCGCTGACGTTGGCCAGGTAAAGGGTGGCGGGCTTGGCCTGCTCTTTCCTGTTTGGTTGGTAGAGGCTGTCTTTCAACCAGCTCTGGATGAGAGACCAAACGATGGCGAGGCTGATGAACTCTGGACTGTCTTGTTCGACTCCGGCGTTGACTTCCTCGGTGAGGATCATCGCGATGTCCAGCAACTCCATGCTGTCCTCGAGGCGGACCTGGTTTTCCTGCATCAGGTGCTCCCAGCGGAACCAAATCTGGCGTTCGGTCTGTTCGTCAAGTTGCCGCCAGCGACCGCGGCGCGGGTGGATCTCCAGGATCAAGCGCTTGGTGGCGGTGTCCTCCGGCGACAGACCGAAAAAGCTCTGAATCATCGTTGTGGTGGCTCCCAGCTTCAGTGCGCGTTCGATCTGCAGCTCTTCCTGCGCGCTGCGCTCGGCTGTGGCCAGGATTTTCTCCATGACGTCGATGTTCACTCTGACGTCTACCCAAGAAACCGGGGTATTGGTCAGGATGCTCATGACGGCAGGCTGTTGGAGCTGAGCCAGAATCTCCGGCCGCAGCCCCATCTCGGCACAACGCCTGAGCTGGCCGTTGCGCAGGTGGTTGAGCACTTGAGTCAGGACCGCTTCATTGATCAACGACTTCGACATGTCGATCTCTCCCCAAATCGTGCGAAATCACTGGTCGGTAGCTGCTTGCTCGAAGGTGGCCGGCGGCAGCTCAAGGTCAACCAGGCGTCGGGCAAGACGAATGATCCGGAACAGTTTCACCAGGGCTTCGTCATTGAGACGGCCTGCCTGGTTGGATGGCTGATCGCTTGTGGTGGGTTGGCCCAGCAGCAACTGAGCGAGGCCAGCTGAGAACTGGAATTCACCCAGTGCATCGCGGCAGGTCTGCTGGTCGTGTGAGTTCAGGACGACTTGGACCTGGCCGCTGAGCGCTTGAAGCAGCGTCATGAGGTGCAGCGCTGAATCAGTAATCTCAGGGTCTTCATTGGGCTCGCGATACGTGTAACCCACACCGCCCTGGATCCTGACGATTTCGCCAGGGGCGCCGACGTGCAGAGCGATCTCTTCAGCCAGGTCAGCGATGTGCTGTCGCAGGATCTCGGGGGTATCGATCGACCGCTCGATGTACCAGAGGTCGGTGATCGGGTGCAGACCGCCGACTTGCACTGGGATTGCCTGCAGGGCTGTTTCATCGAAGACAGGTAGATGTTCACCCTCGAGAGCGGCCAGACGTTGGCGAGTCTGCTGGATCTTGGTCGATACCGGACTCACGATATGGCCTGCCAAGAGCGCTGCACGCTCCTCATCGGTCAGTTGCTGCTGTTGTACAGGTAGCGGCGGAGTTGGCGGGGTAGAGGGATTACCCGGGAGGCTATTGGTCTTGGACGTTTGGAGGCCGGCAGCGGGGCTCTGTGATTGTGCTTGTCCAGTAGTCGACGCGGCAGGACTTTCCTGCCCTACTGGTGGGATTTCAGGTGGTGCGGCAGGTGCGGGCAGATCGACCAGAGTGCCCCGGCGCTGTTCCTGCTGGCCGTTGGTGATCTCGAGCAGGATCTGGTCATAACGCAGGCCCAGGGGCCGCTTCATCTGGTCGATGAGCTCGTCCTGGAAGCGGTCGAATATGAACTCGTCAGGGCTACTGTCGAAGATTGCCAGCGTGTCCTGGAACAGCATTTCAAAGTCAATCCCTTCACCGGCGTATAGACGTGCCCAGCAGGAGGATGCCGACTTTCTGAGTGACAGGAGTTTTTCGATTTGCGGTTTACCGAGCCCTGAATACAGCATCACAGGGATGGCTGGCAGCAGTATCTCAACGGCATCCAGCATCTTGCTGATGTGTGAATGTGAAACAGGATAGCCGTCATCGGTGAGCTTCCGTGACAGCTCGCGGATGCCGACCGGTTCGCCTTTCTCCTCCTCATACCAGGCTTTCGCTTTCTGAATGCCCACGGCTCGCTCGATGAACTTGAGGTCACCCTTCAGATCGTTCTCAGCCAGGTGACCAGTCAGCGCGATGATTTCGCCGCGCTGCTTGTCCCAGGGCCTGAACAGGCAGTTGAAGCGGAAGTAACGTTCGTCGCCGGTTTCTTTGTAGAGCTCGTTGAGAATTTCCAGGCGAGTGTTTCCGCCGTTGCGAATGCGGTATTTGTCTTCCCCAGGGCGTCGAGTCACTGGTGGCGGCGTATCGAGGCCTCGATGCCGGATCGATTCTTTCAACTCATCGTATTTCGGGTTTCGAGTGGTCCGGGGGTTGTCGTGCCAGGGGAGGACCTGGTCGAGTGTCAGCACCATGGGCGTGTCGCTGATCGGGTCCGACAACTGTTCCAGAACGGGCGGCGCGGTGAAACCAGGGGCAAGTAGCCGGTCTTTCAGATCTTGCGGGTTGATCTTGGCCATACTCATGCCTCCGCCACCTGAGGCGTGTTCGCCGCAGCCAGCTCTGCCTGCAGACGCTGGTTCTTGGCGAAGAGCTCGTCGACCATTCGGTTCGCTCGAGCGAGTTCTTCTTCGAGCGCGTTGCTGCGCTCCAGCCGGTAGACGATCTCGCTGTTGGCCGAGCGGTGGTTATGCGCGGCTTTTTGCTTGAGTTGATCGCGGAGCCCTTGCGGCATGCGTACAACAAACTTGTCTTCTGCGTGTTTGCGGTCGATCGAAGTAACGTTCTTCATATTGTTCTCCTGCAGATCGCTCAGTACTGAGCGACCGTGGTCTGGAATGAGGGCGATGGAGACGCATTACTGGCCTGGAAGAAATCCAGTTGTGCCAACCCCTCAAGCGCTGCGCTGTTGAGCCAGAGGCATTCGATTCGCTCTCTGGAGCCGTCTGCATAGGCGTGGCGGTCGACTCTGTGCCAGGTGCTGTAGAGCTCGTCGTAGAGTGGGCAGGGATATCCGGAGAGCACCACCATGCCGCGCAGCCGCTTGAGGAATGCCGCCAGCTCCTTGTGCTGGTTGTCGTCCAGTTCGTACCGGTACGACTTGCCTGTGGCGTTGTGGCGCACCTTCGTGCTGCGGGTCGAGTGGACATAGGGCGGATCCACGTAGTGCAGCGTATTCGGCCGGTCGTGATATTCCATCAGCGCGAGGGCGTCGCGGTTTTCGATCACCACGCCCTGCAGGCGTTCTGTTATCGCGGTCAGCGTGTCGGGGTAGTTGCGCCAGTCCAGTGCAGGTCCGGTACCGGATCTGGTCGAGGTTGAGCGGAACCCTGTACGTTCGCCGGACGCAGCTGCGGTACCGAAACCTTGCAAGCTTCGGGTAACCATCCGCCGCGCGCGCTCGAGCGGATCGGACGTTTCCGCGTAGCTGGCTTCGAACTCTTCCCGGGCAAACGGGGTAAGCGCCAGGGCCTGGCGCAGTTGCTCACCGTGATCCCGCGCGACGCGGAACAGGTTCACCACGTCCCCGTCGAGGTCGTTATAGATCTCGGCGTAGCTGCGGGCTTTCCGGAGCAGGACGGAGGCTGCGCCGCCGAAGGGCTCGACGTAAGTGTGATGTGGCGCCAGGTGCTGGATGATCCAGGGAGCAAGTTTCCACTTGCCTCCGTGGTAGCGCAGGATTGGGCGACGAACCCCTTTCATGACGTGCTCTCCTGCTCCGCCTTGCGGCGCTTGAGCTGGTCGCGAAGCTGAGTGGGGAGGCTGCTGATCCGGAGTGTGTCGCGCTCCTCGTCGTACTCGATCCTGGAGCCCAGCAGGTGCGCCTCGAAGCTGATCGACAGGCCTTCGGCGCGGCCGGTGAAGCGGCGGAACTGGTTGAGGGTGCGCTTGTCCGCCGGGATTTCCGGCGACAGGCCGTAGTCCTTGTTACGGATGTAGTCGTAGAACGCCCGCGGTTGCTGGTCGTCCATCAGTTCCGAAAGCGCGTCGAGGGTCATCGGCTCGCCGATGCGCGCCTGGGAGGTGGCGTAGTCGACCAGCGTCTCGGTCTTCTCGCGGGCCTGTTCCTCGGCCATGTCCTCGCTTTCCACGAAATCGCTGAAGGCTTTCAGCAGGGTGCGCGTCTCGCTCGGCGAATCCACCCCTTCCTGGCAGCCGATGAAGTCGCGGAAATAGTCGGAGACCTTCTTCCCGCCCTTGCCCTTGATGAACGAGATGTACTGCTTCGACTGCTTGTTGTTGCGCCATTCGGAAATGTTGATCCGCGCGGCCAGGTGCAACTGGCCGAGGTCCAGGTGGCGCGACGGGGTGACCTCCAGCGACTCGTTCACCGCCACGCCTTCGCTGTGGTGCAGCAGGGCGATCGCCAGGTAGTCGGTCATGCCTTGCTGGTAGTGGGCGAACAGGACGTGGCCGCCGGTGGAGAGATTGGACTCCTCCATCAGCTT
>NZ_JBQENS010000072.1:0-5952 GCF_052044465.1 Pseudomonas sp. 22490
TCATTGCGCGAGGGTTGAACTGATGCCGTTACTGATCGGGGTACTACTGCGGGCCATCGGCTGGTCGCTGATCCCGCTGGGTTGGAAGCTGCTGCGCGGCTTGGGATTCACCGCTGTTGCCTTCGTCGGCGTCAAGGCGGTGATGGATCAGGCCAAGGACTACGTATTCAGCAACCTGGGTGGCGTGCCTGCGCAGTGGCTTCAAGTCCTGGGGCTTCTGCAAGTTGACGTGTGCATCAACATCCTGTTCTCCGCGTACATCGCCCGAGCTGTGCTGTGGGGTATGGACAAGTCTGGCGGCAAGTCCGGCATGCGCTGGACCGGGCCGAAGTAAGCGAGGAGGGGACCAACATGCTCTATCTGCGCACCGGTCTGCCAGGTGCTGGCAAGACTTTGAACGCGATTCGGGAAATCGACATTGAACACCAGCCGGACCCGGACGACCCGACCAAGCGGCTGCACAAGGACCCGGACAATCCGGACCTGCCGCCCAGGACGATCTACTACTACGGCATCCCGGATATGAAGCTGGATCGGCTCAAGTCGAAGTGGGTCGAGTTCGATACGCCCGAAGAGTGGTACAACCTGCCTGATGGCTCGGTGATCGTGATCGACGAAGCGCAACGGGTGTTCGGTAACGATGGCTCCAGGGCGCGCCCGGAGAAAGTCACGCGCTTCGAGACGCACCGGCACCAGGGCCTGGACATTCACTTGATCACTCAGCATCCCAGCTTGCTGTGCACGCCAGTGCGCAAGCTTGTCGGCAAGCACATCAACTTCATTCGGCCCTATGGCCGGGAGAAAGGCATCTTCCGGCATGAGTACGAGTTCTGCATCGACAACCCGGAGCGGCGCAGCAACTTCAAGCAGGCCCAGGAAGAGCGGGTCACGCTGGATAAGGCGTATTTCGGCGTCTACAAGTCGTCGACGGTGCACACGCACAAGCCGATCACGCCCAGCTACATGAAGAAAATCCCGCTGATCATCGCGCTGATGTTGATTCCGATCGGTGTGCTTGTTGGGCTGGTCGTGACCGCCATGCAACAGGGTGATGAGGAGAAAGAGGCGGCTCTTGCGAGGAGTCATGCGGCTGAGGCGTCAGCGGGTGTTCTGCCTGGGGCTGGAAATGCTGTTCAGGCAGCCCCCAGGGCCTCCAGTGGGCCGAAATCGGCCGATGAGTTCATCGGTGATATGTCGCCCAGGGTGCCCGATCTGGTGGCCTCGGCGCCGCGCTATGACGATCTGAACAAGCCCAGGGATTTCCCTCGGCCGGTGTGTGCGGCCAGCTCGGACCCGAACTTGATCAGCAAGGCTCCTGAGCGGCGAATTCCGATGGGCACGTACAATGGCCGGGTGATGGTCTGCCAGTGCTACACGCAACAGGTCACGCGGATGCACACGACGTTCGAGTTCTGCATGGACGTGGTGAACAACGGCTATTTCGACGACACGCGGATGCCACCGACTTATGCCAGCGGCAACAGCACGCGAGGCTTGATCACAAGTCCGTCAGTTGACCCGGCGACGGCGATTGAGCGAGGGCGCGCAGCGACATCGCCGACGCCGGGGGATGCGTTCTCGACACGAGTAACCATCGTGCCGGATAGCAGCAGGACGCCCAGGACGCTATGAGCGATGCGAGCCTCTTGGCTCAGGGGTTCGTATCTATGGCTTCGCATAATGTGGACGGGATTACGTTAGGCCAGGCCCGACCGAAGGGAGAATGCGCAGACCGGAAAATTGCAGTCCGGTCAAGCATTTACACGTAATCCCCATTATGCGATGCGACCTCTTTATTTGCGTGACGTCACGCTTATTCTTCAATCATGCGGTAGGTGTAGCGCGGATCTGTCAGGCCCGACAGCAGCTTGTCGAACTGGCGTTCTCCGGCCTTCCGGGTCAGGCCCTTGCTGATGGTCTGCCAGCGCGCCTTGCCCTTGCGCTCTTGAATTGCCCAAGTCTTCGCCTCGGCCTCTTCTTTTTTCGTGACGCGTGACGCTAATTCGGCTTCCAGCTCGGCAATTCGTTGCAGTGCCTGGTCGAACTCCTCTTGGGTGCGCTGCCAGCCGTCGAGGATTTCCTTTACGCCATCGGCGGGGATCGATGGGGCATGTTTTCGTGACGGTTGATCGTCACGCTTTTTCTTGTTCGCCCGGTAGCGCCGCGCTCGCTCTGCGTCCGTCAGGGCTTTGCCGGTGGCTGGCCGACCGCGTCCGCGCTTCGGCTGCTCCAGGGGGAGGGGTTGGGTTTGCTTGTCGGTTGGGTCAATCATTGCGGCGTCTCCATGCTGGCTGGGCATGGGATAATTATACGTGACGCGTCACGATAAACATAGGAATTAACGTGACGAATCACGATAAATAGCGACCGTTCGTCGGTATTTAATGTGACGCCATAGGTTCGTCACGATAAATAGCGCCGCCCGCTCTTTGGATCCCCAGCCTCTTGGGAGTCCCGGCAGGTCAAGGGCCGCGACCCCGGCTTGTCAGCGCTCGCGGTGACAAACGGAGTCCCGGGCGGAGCGAACCCTTGAACCACCTCGGACAAAGACAGCCTCCGGTCATAGGGTAGGGGGAAGCTTTTCTCCCCCTGCCCTCTGACCCCCTGGCGAAGGGCAGGGATGACAAGGGACAGCGTCCCTTGGTGTTGATGGGTGGGTGTTGCGGAGGGGTGGCCGGGAGCGATCCCGGCGCAGCCGGGTCCACCATCTCTAATGGTGGACTTTTGTCTCATGGTGAGACTTTTCGAGTTATCGAAGTGCTTCCTGCTCGTAACCGAAGAGAACGCCTTTCAAGGCAATGCGTGCCTGGTTCCTGATATCCGGCGGTAAGGCGTCAAAGCGGCGCAGGATAGGCGCCAGGTCTTCGGATACCGTCCTTTCTTGCTCGGTAAGCAGCAACTCGTCCGTGCTCACCCCAAGCGCTTTTGCAAGGCGCACGATGATCTCGCCTGTAGGGTCTGAGCGGCCGGCTTCGTATGAGGTGTAGCTGGACTTGCTGATACCTGCGGCTTCCCACACTTCCCGCTGGGTGAGCTTCTTCGCTTCCCTGAAACGCTTCAGGTTGAGGGCAATGGTCATGGCTCGTTCCTGGTTGGTGGTGCTCATGACTCGATCCTATGCACTGTTGTTCCATACAGTACCGGAATAACGGTACAAAAGTTGTTGATTGTCGGTAGCGGCAAGTCTTATGATCCCGTCCAATAAGTATCGGCATGCCGATATTGACAGGGATTTCTTCAATGCTCGACAAGTTGCACCTCTTCGTTCCGTTCCGCCTCGAGCACATCGAACTGCTCGGGGTGGAAGGGCGTGCGGATCCGGTGCACGTCGTGGATCTGGAAAGCCTGGGCGTGCCGCTCCAAGGGCAGATCAGCCGAGGGGAGGGCGGAGAGCTACAGGCGGATTACTTGCGGCACACCTGGGAGTCACTGAGTACGGGCTTCACGCCTTTGGCGTTCAAGGTGTTTCACCAGTCCTTGGGTAAGCGCCTGATGCCCGGTGTAGAGCTGAAGGCCAGCCCGGCGAAGTTGCTCCAGGGGCACAACGTGTTTGGCCCAACCTGCATCCAGAAGGGGGCCGAGGTGATGTTCAAGTGGCTAGCCGGAAGCTACCCGGACCTCTTCGCGAAGCTCGATGTGTCAGCGACGCAGGTCTACACCCTGGACTGCACGTATTCCAGCCGGCTGCCGGACGAACGCACGGCGCTCCAGGTCATCCAGGCGCTGACCAACGTCAGCAACGGCCACACCAAGAGTCGCGGCGACAACTACCAGACGTCCGCGTACTGGGGCGCGAAAGAATCCCGCCTAAAGCGCCTGAAGGCGTATCTCAAGCACACCGAGTTTCAGGCCCAGTTGGACGAATTGAAGCGGGCAGGGCGGGCCGATCTGTCGGCTGCTCGGTCTGCTCGGGTCATGTCTGACCCACGGTTGCAGGAGTGGGTGCGCTACCTGCTCCGCATGGAGGCCACGGTAATGCACCGGTGGCTGGAACGCCGGGGCATCCCGTCTCGGCTTGTTGATCTGATCGCCTACCAGCAGCGGCTCCAAGAAGAGGGGCGCTGCCTGATTCAGGAGTGCTGGCAAGCGGTTACAGCGGACCTTTTCGCGGCCTTTGAGGGTATCCAGATGCGTGTGATTGATGATGAAAAAGTGCTGGCCGCACTGACTGAGCGACACCTGAAGTACGACCGTAAGGGCAAGCCCAACGATAGCCACGCTCGAAACCTGTTTCGGACGTACCGCAGCCTCAAGGACTACGGGTGGCAGGAAACGATGGACTCCATGTCTCGCCCGACGTTCTACCGGCATATCAAGGAAATCTGCGAGGCCGGCCTGTCGAAAGCCGCCCTGCAGAAGCTCCACGAAGCGGACCGGGCGAACAACGTCGTACCGCTGCTGCGGTTCGTCCAGGTCGATTTCAGCGCCCAGCGCCCCGACTGGTACGTCGAGCCGACCGTGGAGGCCGCGTGATGCTGGTAGCCACCTTGGAAACTCTGGCTCTGTTGGCCTTTGCGGCTACCGTCATCCACGCCGTGGGCGTGTGGGCGCGCAGCGATGGATAAGGTGGCCCACCAGTCGCTCCGCTGGGACCTGGAGCAAGACCTTTCCCACCTCGTCGAGGACGAGCACCTGGTGCGCCAGGTCCTGGACCTGGTCATGCGCCGAGTCGTCCAGGAACAGGCCGCCGAGGCCGTTCGCCGGCAGCGCATCAACCGAGACTTCAAGACGTTCCGGCGCGGCCGGAGCGTGACGCCGCCCGCATGGGCATTTCGTGAACCGGGCACAAGCCCACAAGTTGAACCCCTGAGGTAAATCATATGCTCGCTCTCATCGGCCTGTGCCAGGGCTATTACTCCGATACTCGCAACGTCAATACCGCCAACGGTCCTTCGCAGATTGTTGAACACTCGGTGCTCGTCCAGGTTGAGCAAACCAATAAGTTCGGCATGCCGGAAACCAAGGTTGTCCAGGTCCGTATTTCGAAACGGCATATGGATGGCGGGCTCAATAATGTCTGGAAGATGGAGAAGGGCAAGACGGTGTCCGTCCCGGTATTTATCCAGGCCTGGGCGAGTAAGTCCGGTAACGCCGGATTCGATTATTGGCTGTCGGGCGACGGCATGCCGTTGAAACTTCAAACCGTTCAGGAGAAAGCCGCTTAAGGGTCCCGGCCTTTTTCGGCGAAAAAGGACGGGTAGGGGATAAGCATGAATTTTTTGGGCTGTGACGGTGTTTGGTTGGCTAGGGAAGATGGTTCAACTATCTGCCAGGGCCAAATGAAGACGTTTACGGTCCAGGAAATGCGGGAGTTTCTAACTCCTGCAATGACAATTGCGCAGAAAGCTCAAATCACCGGCGGTCTGTTGACGTTGTTTGTCGCGGTCTGGGTGTTTAAGAAGATGCGCACATCAATTCCACACTAATGGAGTAAGTTCCATGAAACAACTGAAACAACTGTTCTCCCTGGGCAAGCGTGAAGCCGTTATCGGTGGCTCGTTGCTGATGACGTCCGGCCTCTCGATGGCCGCTGAGGGCGATATCGACACTACCAAGGCCCTGGCCTATATCGCGGGCGGTCTGACTGCGGCGGCGGCTGTGACCGGTGCCATGTTCGGCCTGGTGGCCCTGATCGGTGCCGCCAAGAAAGCCCAGCGCGCAGGGACCTAATCGACCCTCAGTCAAGCCGGTGGCGGTCACTCCGCCCCGGCTTTTTTATTGCCCGGAGAAAGGATAAATGAGGATTAAGAAATGTATATCAGCCCTGAAGATATCGCTTTTTATGGCGTGCTTATTGCCATCGTTATTCTTTGCTCAGGGCGCTAGGGCTGAATATTATTATTGGTACATGGGTCATTTTGATAAGAAAGTTTCTTCGCCCTCGGCGGGTTGCGATCTTTATTTCACTGGTATATCTCGCGATCCAGGGCGGGTTTTTGTTATGGAGCCTTC
>NZ_JBQENS010000073.1:0-5920 GCF_052044465.1 Pseudomonas sp. 22490
GGCCGATTCTGTTGAAAAAGTAGCTTCAGCGGCAGCCTGCCGATCAAGTGTGCCTGCTATCTAAGTGGCTGCAAGCCACTTCAAGTTGCCTTCCGGCGTTTCACTGAGCGTCCTTGCTCAGGTTTGAGGGTTAATTTGAGGGTTTCTGCTCGCAGCAGGCGTACCTATCCCGTGAGCGGTGGCCCTTGAGGCAAAAGCTTGGCCATGCGTCGCAGGTTCTGCACCGTCGCCGCCAAAGTGAATTCGTCAGTGGCACCTGTCAGGCCACGCAGTCGTAAACGGTCGAGTTTCATGATCCGTTTGAGGTGGGCGAACAGCATCTCCACCTTTTTTCGTTCGCAGCGAGAGACGAGGTATTCCGGTGTCTTGGCGATGCGCCTGGCCACATCGCGGGCAGCCTCATGGATGCTGCGGACGATCTTCCGATTCGGCGTGTTGGGGCAGCATTTCGCTTTCAAAGGACAGGCGGTGCAGTCGGTTTGGCTGGAGCGATAAATGATGGTGTTGGCCTTGGTCACCCGCGATCTTTTCTGGGTGAAGGCGCGCCATTCACTGCGTAGTGGTTTGCCGGCTGGGCAGCGATATTCATTGGCTTCCTGATTCCAGTGAAAGTCCTTACTGGAGAGGCTGTCGTCCTTGCGCTCAGTCTTGTCCCACACCGGCACATGCGGCTCGATGTCCTTCTCTTCGACCATCCAGGCCAGCATCGGGGCAGTGCCATAAGCGGTGTCGCCGATAAGGCGTTCCGGTGTGAGGTCGAACTGCGCTTCGACACGCTCGACCATCGTTCTAGTCGAATCGACTTCGGCGGTACGGTGCGCCGGGGTAGCTTCCACATCCATGATCACGCCGTGCTCAGTGTCGATCAGGTAGTTCGTGGAGTAGGCAAAGTAGGCCGGGCCGCCTGGCGCTGCTGTCCAACGGGACTGAGGATCGGTGAGCGAAATTTTCTTGGGAAGAGCTTCAGCCAGCGCCTCTTCATCAAGGGCTTCGAGGTACTCGCGCACGGCGCGGCTGCTGAGTGCTGGATCGCGCCAATCGACTTCATCTCCTGCTACCCCACGTTGCCGGCTAGCATCCGCCTTGATGATGCTGGCGTCGACAGCGAAACCTTCACCCTTGACCAGACCGGCCGCCATGCAGCGCCGCAGCACTTCATTGAACAACCAGCGGAACAGATCGCTGTCACGAAAACGCCCATGGCGATTCTTCGAGAAGGTCGAGTGATTGGGGACTTCGTCTTCCAGACCCAGCCGGCAGAACCAGCGATAGGCCAGGTTCAGGTGCACCTCTTCGCACAATCGCCGCTCGGAACGAATGCCATAGCAGTAGCCGACGACCAGCATGCGCACCATCAACTCCGGGTCAATCGAGGGACGCCCGATGGGGCTATAGAAATCTGCCAGGTAGGCACGCAGATCACTGAGATCCAGGCACTGGTCGATGCTGCGCAGGAGATGTTGGGCCGGGACGTGATCTTCCAGATTGAACGAGTAGAACAGGCGCTGCTGTCCTCCCGGTAACTGTCCCATCATGCTGTTCGCCCCCAGGCTCGCTGACAAAGCAATTTTGCCAACGGCATGGGGAGGTCGCTACTTTTTCAACAGAATCGGCCGATTTCGGCCGGTCGTCACTACCGCGTTTAATGTTCGATACCAATGAAAATTCTCGGTCAACTGGAATGCAACTCGGTGGCTGAGTCAGTGCAACTTCGCATCAGCGCCATGCGCATCCATTTCGGCATTCTGCAGGCCAATAGCTTGTTCTTTTCTTCGGGACTAAGCGTTTTTTTAACTACAGCCACATCTTCCTGAGTGATGCCGCCTTTACCGAGATAAAAAAGCGCGCTGATGGCCATACCGACCTTGGTTCCTGTGCACTGCATAACCATCGGAGCCGCATGCACGAGCCTAATCTCTGCCTTCCCCACAGATATCGATCGACTAGGGCCGCTGGTGTAATAGATCGGACTAACCGGCATCTGTGTACTCAGACCGAATCGCCTCACTGCATCAGCGCCATGAATCTGCAGTGTCCAACTGTTTTTCTTGGCAATCAGATTTACCAAGTCCAATGGCCCAGGACGCACAGCTCTGCCAGTGTGCTGGCTGTATTGGGGGCGCATGTAAATGCCACGGCACACACGCTCAAGCTCGCCTTGCCGAACCAACTGGGCTAATGCCTTGGAGATGGCCGTACTCGTACCAAGCTCTGCAAAGTCGCGGATGCTGAAAGGTCTTCCTTTACGCAGCCGCTTAACCCGCCGCATAACGAGTTGAGATACCGTCGGTTCAGTCAAATAGCTGGCCATTGCTATCGCTCCTGCTCCAGCGACGAGCAGAGCAGCGGCTGGTGGTAGGCGATAACTCGGCGCCGATATTCGTCATCATCGGCACCGCTTGCTAAGCATTCCTCCAAGCGTCCCAGCGAGAACACCTCAGCTGAAGAGGGGTAGTGCCTGAGTAAACTTTTCGCATAACTGCGGATGCCCTGCGGTAGGCCCGCATCATGGGAGAGCTCACGCAAGAACTCCTCTGTTTTGACGAGGATACGAGTTCTTTCATACGGTAGGGTCAATCGTTATCTCCCAGACGGGATATGAAGGTCGCGGCTAGCTAAAGCGCTTACCAGCGCCTACCACCCATAATGCAGCCCAGCGCTTCGGGCATTGAATTAAAAGTTCCCCAGCTCGTTAAGCCGCCAGTAGCGGTGCTATCAAAACAGCACACTTCGTAGCGAACCCCTGTTGGCCAATCGCTAAACCAGAGTGCCTTTAAAGCTGCGATATGCTTTTCCACATCTTTTGCCGCCAGTTCGGGGAAGACTTTACCTATCGAAGCTTGGCTAGCCCGATGACTCACCTCCAGCCCATAAGGTCCTTCCCAACTACAACGCTCGATAAATGGACGATTCCACCAGCGGGCTTTGCATACGTCGGTATGCTGCTGGCTGTCTAGATTCTCGAATTCTGCAGGCAACGCAGGGTCTACCAACACACCCTCAATCAGCTCTACCGCGAAGAACAGTAGTCCATCTACCTGTAATTCCCTTAAGTCGTCCCGCCCACTCTGCAGGCGCTCCAGATAGGGGGCGATGCCGAGTAGTCTCTGCCTAGTTGAAAGCTGCAAAGCCTGCAGATTTGCGAAATCCCATGCGGCCCAATCCTGATCATTACGCACGATCATGATTGCGCTCCTGCTCGGCTTCCCGGCTTTCATGCCACTTGGCAAATACCCACAGAGCAGTACCCAGTGACAACAACAACCACATAATCCACTGAGGTATTTGGTATTGGGCGCCCAACCAAAGCCCAACGCCACCACACAACATCGTCACAAAAAACCATCTCATCAACGTGTACTCCCGATTACAAACGAGATGCCACGGTAACCCGATGTTCTACTGTTCTAACGCTAGCGCTGAAAATTTCGTCGGCACCCAGATTGGGAAATCAGGATGACCCGTGAGCGCTCACTCGTGCTGAGGATTAGTCCGCTCCAGGTTCACTAACCCCACAAAATGCGTCGATTCGTTTGTAGGTCTCCAAAAGCGACAGGAGGTCGCCCTGCGCCATGATTTCCAACGGCTTACGACCATTGAAGAATTCGTTTTGGTTCTCAAGACCCATAAAGCCGTAGACGTTTTCAGGGTTATCAAAGGCCAGCCTTAGGCTGGCGTGGCAGTTCAAGACAATGCTGGCCCGCTCCAGTTGATCTCGGTCGAGTTCAACGCTTTTGCCCTGATGAGCACGAGAAATACTGCTGCGCGAGACACGAAGAACATTGCTCGCCTGCTCGGTAGTGGCCTTCCATTTCTCCAGGACCCTCAGGGCCGTGCGTAGAATTACGCCACTTTGATCCGTCGAGAATGCGCGAATTCTGGATGTTGCATGCATGACGGAAGCTCCTGTCTCTAATCAGCAAAAAACGATCGGGCCTGTGACACACAGTAACCTGATGCTCGGGTTTTTAACCCTCGAACCAATAAATCGTCAGCTCCCAGATTGGGTAGCGAGGAATCCACAGCGACCACCTCTGAAACCATGAACTTTTGCTAAGCTGGCGGCCTGCGCCGCGGGGCTTCGTTGGCAACGGCTCGCTGTTGTTTCCCCCTGCGGACACCCATTCAACTGTTTCCCGGGGTTACGATGCGGAATCATGTAGTGATTGAGGACTGGGATGGCGACGGCGCTATTCGCCTACCCGATGACGTTCTGCAGGAAATGGGCGTCGACGTTGGGGATACGCTCTACCTCCTTGAGGAGTACGTGGGTACAACCCGCTGTCTGGTGCTCAGTAAGTCACCGCGCATTCCTGATCGCGTGGATGAGCTGGTTGGCGATTGGGAGTCGTTTGGCAAGGTCTCCGCCGAGATAAACGCCAAGGACGAATGAGCTAGCTGCCGCACTAACCTCGACGCTAGGGGCTGGCTAGGTGTCAAAATCGCTGATACCAATTTCGTTTTTTGTGCCCTAGATAACCACCCTTAGATACCGCAAAGAGCTATAAACTGCAGCCGGCGAGATAAGGCCAATGCCTTGCGAGACGGCACTTAGAGGCATTTTTGAACGCTTACCGCCAACCAAGATTTCTGTACGTCATTAGTCTCCGAAGGAGGGGTCGTGGGTTCGAATCCCGCCGGATGCGCCATACAAATCAAGCACTTACCAAAAGTCATTAGCCACAAGCCACCTCTCATGGGTGCATGGTGGGTGCAGTAAGCCTAAAGGAAAGCCCCGTCCTGAATCGCTCAGGCGGGGCTTTTTTATGCCGGCCAGCTCAAATGTCTGTCGTCAGTTCCAGCAGGGCAACCGGGTGGTCTGCGTCGCTCCCGGTAAGTTCGATCCCCTGGCGATTGGTCAGGCAAGGTGGGATTTTCCTCACTTCCCCCATTGGCGGTTGTGAGATAGCGCCGCGTTAGCCCATGGCTCAGTTCGGAGCCATCGCTGGTCGCGCCAAGGGGCGCACTTGAAATGCGCCCCTTCCCGGTAACGCGATCAACGTTAGTCCACCGTTAGCCAACGTTGCTCCAACGTTAATGCCCGAGGCCGTAACTCAGCGGGGTCGCCGTCTCCACAAAATTGCGGCCACGGTCGCGCGATCATCTCCTGAAAAATCAGGGCATGTTCACTACGAATATTTTGTAGTGGCGGCTTCAGCCGGTGGCTGGAGTGAGAGTTTTACGAGACTCTCGTAATACCCCGAATCTGGGGGATTTTGTGCGTCCGAAATTCGGACGCACAAAACACCGACTGACGACGAATTTCGTCCGCAGTCAAAAGGACGTTTTGCGTACTTTTGAAGCCGGGTTTTCAAATGCGGGATATTCCCGTATTTGCGCTTGAACGCAGCGAGCCTTTGCCTGCAATGCAGGAGATCCAAAACCGGCGATTTGCCGGTTTTGAGGTCAGACTATCCGACTTCAAGCCGGCCACCCGCATTTGAACGGCGGTTGGCCCCCATTGGGGGAATACCGGCTGAGGGAGAGGTCACGCATACGGTGGAAAGGTGAGCTTGTACCGGCTGGGCTTGGTGAACGTTTGGACAATCAGACTACGCGTGCTGAAGCGTTGTTTGGATAGGGGCAGAGGCAGAAAATACTCCGACCATTCAGCCTCACAATCCAAAAGCCATTGTGCAACTTTTTGGTGGATAAAGCTGTGGATAGAACGCTAGGGAAAAAACACCCAAAGGGCTCCGAGAGAATGCGCAACTTTTTGCAAGCGGTGTGCAAAAAGTTGCACAATTTTCAGTGTTCCTCCCATGAGAATCGCCAGCGAATTTTTGGCTTCCCCCAATAACGCCTTGATGGAAAAGAGTTTCAAGACTAGTGGCACGGTTCTTGTCTAGCACCGATGCCCCCGGCATATCGCCTGGGCACTTTCAACGACAAGGAACGTATCCATGGCAACCCCCGCCTA
>NZ_JBQENS010000074.1:0-5782 GCF_052044465.1 Pseudomonas sp. 22490
CAATGTCATCAACTTTGGAAATTATCCATAAATATCATATAATTAGCGCTCAAATCAGTGCATGGGAGAAGCCCTTTTGACTACCTATACCGCATCGCTTGACACCGCCAGCCAAACCCTGGCTTGAAAATTGTACAAAAAATAACCAGCCCGCTCGATTGTCCCGCCTTCATCGCCGCCCACCGCCAGAATCCTCAAGACTTTACCCGCCGACGCCAGCTCACCTTCAAGAACCTCGTCCTGTTCCTGCTCAATCAGCCGCGCACGGCCCTGCAAACCGAACTCGATCAGTTCTATCGCGTACTCAATCAGGCGTCGACTGAGACGCAAATGGTCACTGCGCAGGCCTTCTGCAAAGCGCGCAAAAAGCTCAACCCCGAGGTATTTGAAAGTCTCAATCGCCTCCTGCAGCAACAAATTGACTGCTTCGGGCTGCGTCAGAAGTGGCGTGGGCTGAGGGTGCTCGCGGTGGATGGCTCGACCGTGCATTTACCCCTGGAGTCGACCATGGCGACCTTCTTTGGCAGTCACTCTGGCTTTCCCATGGCTCGCTTGTCCACACTCTACGAAGTCGCTGACGGTCAAACCTTGCATAGCCTGATCGTGCCCCTGACAGTCGGTGAGCGCGACTGTGCCCATCTGCACCTTGAGCACCTGCCGGCTGACAGCCTGACGCTGTTTGACCGTGGTTACCCTGGGCACTGGTTATTCGCGCTGTTCGCGCAGCAACAGCGGCACTTTCTGATGCGCCTGCCCTGTGGCTATAACGCCCAGGTCAAAGCGTTTCTACACTCTGGCCAAGTTGAAGACACACAGCTTTTCGTGGCCAACCATCCTGAAGCACGTCTGTTCTGCTCCGAGGCTGGCGTTGATCCTGCCAGCCAGATCGAGCTGAGACTGATCCGGGTCGAGTTGGCCAACGGCGAAAGCGAAGTATTGCTGACCTCGCTGCTGGATCGAGAAGCCTTTCCCGCTGAGGTGTTTGCCGAGCTTTACCACCGCCGCTGGGGCATCGAAACCGACTTCCGTCGCCTCAAACAAACCCTGACGCTGGACAACTTCAGCGGCCGCAGCGTGACCGCTGTAAAGCAGGACTTTCATGCCGCTCAACTGTTGAAGAACCTGGCGCTGTTGATGCAGCACCTGCTACAGCCGGTCATCGAACAGCGCCACAAAGGTCGCAAGCTGCGATGGAAAGTCAACTTCACCCAAGGCGTGTCACGGCTCAAAAATACCCTGGTCGAGCTGCTGGTGCGGCACTGTGCTCAGGGGCTGAGCAATGTGCTGGCCTTGATGGCTAAAAGCCTCAGTGCCGTACGCTCAGGCCGTAGCTTTGCGCGCCAACGCAAACGCGCAGCCAGCCGAGGTTGTGAGGGCTACAAACCGACGCGCTGAAGAAACACCACCGCCCAACCTCCGTGCAAAAAAAGCTGGCCACAAGCGGTCGGCATAGGCTCGTCCGGAGGACGAGAAATCTCGCCTAGACAGCCGGAACAGACGATGATCACATCACCGCCAGCCCAGCTAGACCGCCTGATTGAGCGGCAGAGGCCTGGTCATCGCCCGACGGCCATGGCGGCTGGCTGCTTCGGGGGGCTTGCCTTGGGCAGGGCTGCAGCTTAGGTTGATGACATTGCCCTGCGCCCTAGCTCTGATGAATGGCGCCTGGCTCTCTCGTGTAGCCCTCTGTCCTGAGTTACAAGGAAGTCAGCAGTACCGATGTGCAGAGCATGAAGCAACGTCACATCGACTATGTCATTCGGCTTCCGTATCTGCCCAAACTCGTCGCCTAATACGTGCGCGTTAAATCCGCGAACCTTATTGATACAGCTAAATTTCTCTAATTTACTTAGGGATATTTCGCGCCGCTGGACATCCTTATCGCGTGCGATGTCATCTCTTGCGGCCTCATGAATATAGAAGTCAACCTTGTGCTTTGTGGCTAGCTTCATGAAAGCTGCAAAAGCTGGCTGAACAGCTTTATTGTCTTCTAGGCCAATGATTACATTAGTATCAATTAGATAGGCTTGTCTGCTCATCCATGAGTGCTCTGCGCATTTCCTGCTTTGCGTAAATGAATGATTGAGGCGGAGTAAAGTTAAAGCGCTCCCTTAACTCCAAAAGCTCAATAGGCTTATCAAAAGCTTGTGCATTCTTTAACTCCAGCGCAAAACCTTCACTTAGCCCCTCAAAGTAAGATTCAAAAGCCTGTTTTTTGATGAATGCACACTTTGAATATTTCTTCCACATGTCCTTTATTGGGAGCTTTATTATTCCTGCAATTTCCGCCGAACCAACTATAGCTCTAACAGGAGATGTTGAATAAATATAAACCTTTGTCCCCTTAGCTGTCGTCAATGGGAATCTTCTTCTCAACTCAACAGTTTTTTTACCTGCCAGAATCTTATCGGAGTATTGCGGATGAATGCTCAGGATTAAATCTTTAGATTCTTCAAGAAATATCTCATCACTACTAAATATTGGTAGCACCAGCTGTCTATCTGAGTGCTCTTCTAATGCCAGCTCTTCTCGAAGGCGAGTAGATATCTCGCTATCTGCTTTGAATGCTGCCTCTATCCGTAGCGATGCTCCTAGTGCGTCAACATATTTCTTCAAAGAAGAAATCTGCACATCACCTCGGGCTTCAATTTTGGAAATAGCTGCCTGGCCTACGCCAAGCTTTCGAGCCATCTGTAGCTGGGTCAATCCGACTGCTTCACGAAGGCTTTTGAGTGACCGTCCGACGACCCTTCCGGCGTCGTGGTCTTCGTCATACACGGCTGCGATCACTTGTGCTGTTTTAGGCATTTCATCCTCCATGCGCGCGCGGACACTACCAACAGTGGACATTCCCTTCAAGGAATATTTCCCTGTCTCGACATGCTTGTCGATGCCTTCCCTTCCCTTTGTGGGTTCTCACGCTATCCCTGACCCCCTATTCCTTCGGGCGTACCAGCGCCTAGCTACTTCCTGGGTAATCGCTATCCCGCGTTTGGACTGGCCAAGTTTCGATTTGCCTCGTCATAGTCTGGGCTGGTCTGCCCGCTTTCAGGGGCGATGTTGCCCGTCACCAGCCAAAGCGCGTACTGCGGAAAAATCTGTATCACCGCCTCGATCTCGGCGTCGGTGATTCTGGCTTTCCCGTTTCGGACATTGCCCCACCGATAGCGATCAATCCCGGTCTGCTTTTCAAACCAGACGCTTGTCCGCTCCTTGTTAAACAAGGTTATAAGGCGGTCTTTTATCATGCCTAAAAATTCTACTTAGTAGATTGTACTTAGTAACAATCTGAGTGTAAGGTTGCTCTACTTAGTAAAAATTACTCAGTAAGCGTGATTTTCATTATAGGGCAAAACCATGGAAGAGTCTGGAATAGTGGGGTTCACCGTCACAGGTGCTGTGGAAAAGGTCACGGACTTCCGCACTGCGCCGTTCTGCTCGCAGGCGGTATTCGCGCAGATGCTGGGCCTGGAAGACATCACGGAAGACGTGGTGCGGGGCTGGGTGGAAACCAAGACGATCCCGACTGCCAAGATTGGCCGTCGCCGCGTGGTGAACCTGCACCGCATCCGCCGTGACCTCGACCGGGGCAAGTCGATCTTCTGCCAGGGGGATTACGACGGTGACTAAGTACCTCGTAGAGATTTGCACCTTCCACGGCCCCACCCGGCAACGTCGCTGGCATCGCGTCCATCAGGGCATTTCCCGCGTGGAATGCCAACGCTGGGTCGAAGAGTTGGTGGCTGTCTTCCCGACTGAAGAAGAAGCTCGCCGCTCCTTCGGCCTGACCCGCGAACGCGCTCGGCAGGTGTACCGCATCCGTGGGGTGAGGGCATGAACCATGGCCGCCAGTCCCTACTATCTACGCCAAACCCACGCCCCGGACTGCGCCTGCTCTGTGTGCTGGTCCGCAAGGCAGGCCATCCCATTGCACAGCCCGTCGCCGTGTCCGGACTGCCGGCCCCCTGGGCTGCCCTATCTGGAAGGTGGCCGCTGGCTCTGCCGTCCCCGTTCCTTCTGCGCGAAACACGACCCGTCCCGGCGTCCGCCGAAGTACTGGCACGTTGTGTACGACAGCGGGAAGCCACGCCCTTTGTGCCCGTGCGCGAAGCATTCCAACTGGAGGGCTGATCCATGCTCGCTGACACCCTGAAAGCGCTGCTCCTGCTCTGCTTGATCCAAGCCGCCCGCACCGTGGCCGATCCGGTCAAGGGCCGCGCTCCCGGCTCGTCGGAACAGCCTCACCGTTCCGGCGAACGGAAGCACGGGCGCAGCGCACCCTTGAACGCCTCCCCCCTGAAACAGCCTCCGCTGGGGAGTGTGGGGCAGCTTCTCCGCCCCGCGCTCCCGAGCCCTCGGCGGCAAGAGCGGGATGACAAGGGCAGAGCCCTTGGTGTTGCTCTGCGGGTTCCAAGGGGAAGCGTTCCCCTTGGCCGTTGGAGACGACGTTGCGATAGGGATCGTTACCCGAATGGGCCGAGACGAGTACCCGTGGTTGGCTTGGTTCGCTAGCGAATAGAGCCCGGCCCGAAGGGATCGCCCAACACATCACTTTCACCCAACACCGCTGAATGAAGGCGAAACAGCCGAATTTGCAGCAGCGGGACAACTCACGCCGAAAAAGGCGAATTGAAGGAGAAACACCGATGAACATGTTTGCAACCCAAGGCGGCGTCGTCGAACTGTGGGTCACCAAGACCGACACCTACACCTCGACCAAGACCGGGGAAATCTACGCCTCGGTCCAATCCATCGCCCCGATCCCGGAAGGTGCCCGTGGCAACGCCAAGGGCTTCGAGATCAGCGAATACAACATCGAGCCGACCCTGCTGGACGCCATCGTCTTCGAAGGCCAGCCGGTGCTCTGCAAGTTCGCCAGCGTGGTCCGCCCGACCCAAGACCGTTTCGGCCGGATCACCAATACCCAGGTGCTTGTGGATCTGCTGGCCGTGGGCGGCAAGCCGATGGCGCCGACCGCCCAAGCCCCGGCCCGCCCGCAAGCACAGGTCCAAGCCCCGCGCCCGGCCCAGCAGCCGCAGGGCCAGGACAAACAAGACAAGTCTCCGGACGCCAAGGCGTAAGCCGTAGGAGGCCGCGATGCTCCGCTATCTCTCGCTGTTCGCGGTAGGTCTGGCCACCGGCTACGCCTGGGGCTGGATCGACGGCCTAGCGGCCTCCCTGGCTGTTTGAGGACTGCACGAATGGAAGGCTCTGTATCGGTTCAAGTGTGCAAGACCTGGGTCCAGAACGCGGACGGCACGGTTGGCTGTACGCACCTTGAGTGGATACAGACCTACCTGCTGCCGCCTGAGGCAGAGGGCTATTTGACTCTGCTGATGGGTGGTTTCGACCCGTCGGCCTTCCGCCTCGGCTTCGCCGGGACCATCGGGCTGTTCGCCGTTGGTTTGGGGGCTGGCTTGATCATTTCCGCCATGCGCAAAGCGCGCAATTAATGAGGTTCCAATCATGGAAAAAATGAAAACCCTGTTCCGCAACGCTTCCATCGCCACCGCCGGCCTGGCCGTGGCCAACGTCTCCTTCGCCGAATCGCTGCTCGACGAAACCACCAAGGGGGTTCTGGCGCAAGCCAGCACTGATGGCGGGTCCGTGGCCAAGTTGGTGATCGCCGCCGTGGCGGTGCTGGTCGGCCTCGCCCTGGTCATCGGCGCGATGCGCAAGGCCTGACGTGATCTGGTCCCTGATGCTGGGCGCATTCATGGCGTCCGCGCTGCTGACGGGATTGAAAATCGGCCAGTATCAGTGACAGGAGGAGGGGCCGAAA
>NZ_JBQENS010000075.1:0-5469 GCF_052044465.1 Pseudomonas sp. 22490
TGGTGGTTTCGTCGGGGATGCGCTCCAGGTTCAGCCCGGCAAACTGGCGCAGGATCGTGGTTTCGTACAGCGCTTCCTCCATCGCTGGATCGCTGTAGCCGAACCAGTTCTGCAGCAGATGCACACGCAGCATCGCCATCAACGGGTAGGCCGGACGGCCACCTTCACCCTTCGGATAATGTGGCTCGATCAAAGCAATCAAGCCCTTCCACGGCACCACCCGATCCATCTCGATCAGGAACAACTCCTTGCGGGTTTGCTTGCGCTTGCCAGCGTACTCGGCGTCGGCGAAGGTCATCTGCTTCATCGGGAAACTCGGTGGGTGGAATCCGGGTATTTTGCCAAAATCTGGAAGTCTTCTTCAGAGTTTCCCTAGTGTGCGCTCTCTTGCTTGGATGGCATTACGTTCTGGCCCAACGTTACTGTAGCGAATCCGCAGCAGTATCAATCAAAGCCTCCTGTATCCCGCGTGAAGAAAGACGCTACGTTGCGCCCGTTCTTCCACGGCTTCGCTTGCCGCCCCGCTACGGCAGATTCGAAGTATTCATCGAAATGTCATCCTTTAGAAACAGTGCGTTAACAAGGAATTTCTACCCTTTGCATCGCGAACCGCAATTGTGCGGCCAGCAATATTGCGAAAGGTGATCAAATGACGCCCCATCCGATACAGGACGCCGTGCTGCGGGTCGACCGGTTGAGCGTCGTCTATCCAGGCGGCGTGACAGCCCTACGCGATACCTCGATTGCATTTCGGCGTGGTGAGTTCACCGTGCTGCTTGGTCTCTCGGGCGCAGGCAAGTCGACCTTGCTCCGTAGTCTCAATCGACTCGTCACGCCCACTGGCGGCAGTGTCACCAGCGAACTCGGTGAACTCGGCAGCGGCTCGGCCTTGCGTCAGCATCGTCGGCGTACCGCCATGATCTTTCAGCACCACCAGCTAATCGAACGTCAAAGCGCACTGGCTAATGTGCTTACCGGTCGGCTGGCCTTTCACAACACGCTCCGCTCGCTGTTTCCTCTGCCGCGTGCCGATCAGGAGATTGCGCTCAGTTGCCTCGCTCGGGTCGGTCTGGCAGACAAGGCGCTAAGCCGGGTGGACAAACTGTCCGGTGGCCAGCAGCAGCGGGTAGGCATCGCGCGTGCGCTAGCGCAACAGCCGGCGATCATTCTGGCCGATGAGCCGGTAGCCAGTCTCGACCCGGCCACTTCGGTCCGTGTTCTCGGATTGCTGCGCGACATCTGCAAGGAAGACGGCATCACCGCCATCGTTTCGCTGCATCAACTCGAATATGCCCGCCGCTTCGCCGATCGCGTCGTCGGGCTGGCCGATTCTCAGATCGTTTTCGATGCCGCGCCCTCGGAACTCACCGATGCGCAGCTTGAGCGCATCTATGCAGGCCGCTCTACGACTCAGCCAGCGAATGCTCCGGCTGAACCACCTGTCATGCTCGAACCTTCACTGGAGATGTCCCGATGAAACGCTTATCCGCGCTCTTATTGACTTGCTTGCTGTCCGCTGTTTCAAGTTTGTCCGCCCTAGCGGCCGATGCCGATCCGGATGTGCTAAAGGTTGCCCTGCTGCCGGACGAAAACGCCTCCGAGCTGATCAAGCGTAACCAGCCGCTGAAGGATTATCTGGAAGAGCATCTGGACAAGAAGGTGCAGCTGATCGTAACCACCGACTATTCCTCGATGATTGAGGCGATGCGCTTTGGCCGTATCGACCTGGCGTATTTCGGTCCGCTGTCCTACGTCATGGCCAAAAGCAAAAGCGACATCGAGCCCTTCGCTGCCATGGTCATCGACGGCAAGCCGACCTATCGCTCGGTGATTATCGCCAATGTGGCGTCAGGCGTGAATGAGTATGCCGACCTTAAGGGCAAGAAGATGGCCTATGGTGACCGGGCATCGACGTCCAGCCATTTGATTCCCAAAGCCGTGCTTCTTGAGACGGCCGGTTTGACGGGTGGGCAGGACTACGAACAACATTTTGTGGGCACGCATGACGCCGTTGCCGTCAACGTGGCGAACGGCAACGCCGATGCGGGTGGGCTGTCGGAGGTAATTTTCAATCACGCAGTCGAACGTGGCCTAATCGATCCGAGCAAGGTGAAAGTACTTGGTTACAGCGGCGAATACCCCCAGTACCCCTGGGCGATGCGCTCGAACCTGAGCCCCGAGCTGAAAACCAAGGTGCGGGATGTATTCGTCGGTATCGACGATCCCGAAGTGCTGCGCAACTTCAAGGCCGAGGCCTTCGCGCCAATCACCGACGCCGACTACGATGTGATCCGCAACATGGGATCGCTGCTCGGCCTCGACTTCGCCACGATGTGAGCACCGATATGTCTACTCATTACGACGTGCAGGCGCTGCCTGCAGAGCAACGCGAGCACATCCTTCGAGGCTTCGGCCTCGGTTGGTGGCGCCAGCTGGGGCAGGTGGCGATTGTATTCGGAGTGGTGCTGTTGGCCTGCTGGTACGTGGGGCTGCTCGATGCCACCACGCTGCTGAACGGGCTGCCCTCCATCGCGACCCTGGCAGGCGAGGCCATGCCGCCAGACTTTTCGGGCTATCGAAGCTGGATTCGCCCCTTGATCGACACCTTGGCGATGAGCATCGCCGGTACGGCCATCGCAGTGGTGTTCTCGCTGGTGGTGGCCTTCGTTGCAGCGCGCAATACGGCGCCGCACCCCCTTGTGTTCGGTGTTGCCCGGGTGCTGCTCAATGCCCTGCGGTCGGTGCCGGAGCTGATCATGGGCATCATCTTCGTTGCAGCCGTAGGGTTCGGCGCCTTGCCGGGCGTGCTTGCCCTGGGTCTGCATTCGGTCGGCATGGTCGGCAAGTTCTTCGCCGAGGCCATCGAGCACGTCGACGAAGCGCCGGTGGAAGCCGCTCGGGCGGCGGGGGCTACGCCGATGCAAGTGCTGCTGCACGCGGTTTTGCCACAGGTGACGCCGCAGTTCGCCGACGTGGCGATCTACCGCTGGGAATACAACTTTCGCGCCTCCACCGTGATGGGCATGGTTGGCGCCGGCGGTATCGGCTTCGAACTCATGGGCTCGCTGCGCATCATGCAGTACCAGGAGGTTGCAGCAATCCTGCTGGTCATCCTGGCCATGGTCACGCTAGTAGACGCCTTCAGTGGCGTGCTGCGCAAACGTTTCAAATAGGACAAACCATGCTGCCGAAACTCGTTATAACTCACCGAGTACACGATGAGATCCTGCAACTGCTGGCGCCACATTGCGAGCTGATGACCAACCAGACCGACAGCACGCTGCCGCGCGAGGAAATTCTGCGCCGCTGCCGCGATGCTCAGGCGATGATGGCGTTCATGCCCGATCGGGTCGATGCAGACTTTCTTCAAGCCTGCCCTGAGCTGCGTGTAGTCGGCTGCGCGCTCAAGGGCTTCGACAATTTCGATGTGGACGCCTGTACTGCCCGCGGGGTCTGGCTGACCTTCGTGCCTGATCTGTTGACGGTCCCGACTGCCGAGCTGGCGATCGGACTGGCGGTGGGGCTGGGGCGGCATCTGCGGGCAGCAGATGCGTTCGTCCGCTCTGGCAAGTTCCAGGGCTGGCAACCACAGTTCTACGGCACGGGGCTGGATAACGCTACGGTCGGCATCCTTGGCATGGGCGCCATCGGACTGGCCATGGCTGATCGCTTGCAGGGATGGGGCGCGACCCTGCAGTACCACGAGGCGAAGGCTCTGGATACACAAACCGAGCAACGGCTCGGCCTGCGCCGGGTGGCGTGCAGCGAACTCTTCGCCAGCTCGGACTTCATCCTGCTGGCGCTTCCCTTGAATGCCGATACCCAGCATCTGGTCAACGCCGAGCTGCTTGCCCTCGTACGGCCGGGCGCTCTGCTTGTAAACCCCTGTCGTGGTTCGGTAGTGGATGAAGCCGCCGTGCTCGCGGCGCTTGAGCGAGGCCAGCTCGGCGGGTATGCGGCGGATGTATTCGAAATGGAAGACTGGGCTCGCGCGGACCGGCCGCGGCTGATCGATCCTGCGCTGCTCGCGCATCCGAATACGCTGTTCACTCCGCACATAGGGTCGGCAGTGCGCGCGGTGCGCCTGGAGATTGAACGTTGTGCAGCGCAGAACATCATCCAGGCATTGGCAGGTGCGCGCCCAATCAACGCTGCGAACCGTCTGCCCAAGGCCGAGCCTGCCGCATGTTGAATCCGGTCTGGCTGAAGAGCCTGGTAGCGATCGTTCAAACAGGCAGTTTTCAGAGCGCGGCGAGGGCGTTGGGGCTGGCCCAGCCGACGGTGTCGCAGCACTTGCAGAAGCTTGAAGAGCAGGTCGGCGTAACGCTGGTGCAGCGCAGTCGTAGCGGCTGCCAGCCTACCACACGGGCGCTGGCCTTCATGCCGCATGCGACCGCCTTGCTCGACATGCACGCCCGGGCGCTAGAAGCCCTGCATGGCAATCGTGAGCGCGTCGGGGCCAGCTCCAACATCGGCACCTACCTTCTCCTGCCATTCGTGCGCAACTATCTGACGACCGCAAATGAGAGGGGCGAGGTGGATCTGCGCATCGCCGCCAACCCGGATGTGGCCGACCAGCTACTGGCGGGCCAGCTCGACGCCGCGATCATGGAATGGTGGCTACCTCACCCCGACTTCGAACACCGCCTCTGGCGGGTCGAGCCGCTGGTGCTTATCGTCAGCCCCGACCATGCGCTGGCTGAAGCAGGGTGCATAGAACGTGATCGTCTGGTGGACCTGCCGATGCTGGGAGGTGAACCGGGTAGCGGTACCGGACGGCTTCTGACCGAATACTTTGGCGAACTGGGCGTGCCTCGCAGCGGTATGCAGCTAGGCAGCACCGAGGCAGTCAAACAAGCAGTGAGGGCGGGACTCGGCGTGTCGTTGGTGATGGCTTCCGCAGTACAAGACGAAGTTCGCAGTGGCGCGCTGGTAGCTCTTCCCATCCCGGGGCTTGAAAAGCGTCTCCAACTGATCTGGCGCAAACCTCCCGGAAATCTGCACCCGCCGGGATTTGTGCGGCACTTATTGGAGGAGGCAGATCTAGCTGGATAAGGTGATGGATGGTTGCGATCCAGCGCTTGGCTTGTCAGCCTAGGGAAACTCTGAAAAAGACTTTCTGATTTGGCAAAATACCGCGACCCCACCCACCGAGTTTCCCGATGAAGCAGATGACCTTCGCCGACGCCGAGTACGCTGGCAAGCGCAAGCAAACCCGCAAGGAGTTGTTCCTGATCGAGATGGATCGGGTGGTGCCGTGGAAGGGCTTGATTGCTTTGATCGAGCCACATTATCCGAAGGGTGAAGGTGGCCGTCCGGCCTACCCGTTGATGGCGATGCTGCGTGTGCATCTGCTGCAGAACTGGTTCGGCTACAGCGATCCAGCGATGGAGGAAGCGCTGTACGAAACCACGATCCTGCGCCAGTTTGCCGGGCTGAACCTGGAGCGCATCCCCGACGAAACCACCA
>NZ_JBQENS010000076.1:0-4399 GCF_052044465.1 Pseudomonas sp. 22490
ATGGCTTCGCATAATGACGATGGGATTACGTTAGCGAAGCCGCCCAGGGGGCGAGTCCAGCGCCTGGACAATGCGCAGCCCAGGCGCTGGATTTACACGTAATCCCCATTATGCGATGCGACCCTTTTGGTACCTCTTTGTGTCGAGCTCGACGCCGGCCGGGATCCTGCAGGGCGTTAGGTTGGTACCATTTTGTCGATTGCGGATCCGCACCTGGTCGAAATTCTGGTACCTCGCCTGAAGCTGGATTGGTACTGAAATCGTCGGCGCCGGCGTTGACCAGGTGAAAGAAAAGGTACCTTTTCGCTTTTGCCCGAACTCTCCGTTTGGTACCATTATTTCGAGCTCGAACACGACCAGGGCGAGCAAATCGGTACCTAAAGGAGATTGTCATGCTGATCAAACTTCCCGACTTTGACGACGATCTGGCCGAGCGGCTGAAGAGTCGTACTGGCCAGAACACTGGCTCCAAGGCTGTGCTGCGTGCTGCTGAGGAGTATTTGCCTCTTCTGCTGAAGCTGGAACATCGCGACCGGCAGATTGCCGAGCTTGAAGAGCGGTTGCGAGTGGCAAGTCAGGTGATCGAGGGCGCTCGCTCGGCTGCTGCGCTGCTGCTTGAAAAGACCGCTCAGGGCGATCTGCTCGCCGCTCCGGCATCGAGCAAGCCGCGCATGACCGGTGAAGAGATGTTGAACGAACTGCGCCGCAGTGCGGGCTTGCGTCAGCGTTGATTTGGTACCTCGTCGCGGGCAGATCGGCGCCGGCCTGGTCGAGCCTGCTGATGAATTCGGTACCTTTTCGCGCGTCCTGGTGCTCGTCCAGGGCTCGAATTCAGTACCTCTATCCACCCCTCCGAACTGTCCCCGTCAGGTGCCGCCGCACCGGCTCGTCGCGACTTGTCGCGTCGAACGGAGCGCCGGGCGAAGCGAACACTTGACGTTGCACCCCCTGAAACAGCCTCCGGTCATAGGGTAGGGGGAAGCTTTTCTCCCCCTGCCCTCTGACCCCCTGGCGAAGGGCGGGATAGTAAGGGCGGCGCCCTTACGACTTTGTTCAGCCGAACTTCAGTGCTCCGACCATTGCGCTCAGCGCGAAGAACCACAGTGCGAACGATGTGAGGCCTAGAGCCATTCCGCCCAGCCATATCCCTAGGGCTATCTCGTAGGCCAGTCGCCGCTCTGCTGTTCTTCTGACGGGCCGGAAGTCGTCTCTTTCTGCTCGCATCGTTACGCGCTCTCTGGTGCGGTTTTGGTGGTGGTGGGCGAGGGTGGCGGGGCTGAAAAGTCGGGTATAGGTGATACCCGACTTTTGTCTCACGGGTGAGACTACTCCCCCTCGTCTAGCTGCTCTTGGCTGATGGCCAGCAACATCCCTTTGATTGCCGTTCTGAGTTGCCGCTTCTTGTCGTCCGGCAGCTTGTCGGCGGCGTTGAATAGCGCTCTGAGGTCTTCCGATATTGAGCGCTGCTGGGCTTCCATCATCAGTTCGTCGGTGGATATTCCTAGCGCCTGGGCAAGGGGTGCGACGTTTTCCGATCTGGGGTGGTGTCTTCCACCCTCCCAGCCCTTGTAGGCCTCGATAGATACCCCCACAAGCTCGGCCACTTCTCGTTGCGTCAACCCCCTGTTCTTTCTGGCGGTCCTCAAGGTCTGTGGGATGTTCATGTCGTCTCGCAGAGTGCTGTCTGTGGTGTCGTTCAATCGTATGTCCTTGTTTTTTCAGGGGGTGTAATTAGTTGCACCTTTGGGGGTGGCATCGTCGTCTATTGAGGTGTAACGTATTACACCTAAATGGGGTAATCGTTTTACTTGACGGGTTTCTAGCATGATCGACTGGATCGCGGCCATGATCGAACTGCACCACGCGCCTTTGAGCAGTGGGGCGGTGGTCTGTATCGAGGCTGACGGCACGGTTGCTTGGGAAACCCCGCGCAAGATGCTGGTCCGTGGTTCCCATGACTCGACGATCCATATCCGGAGCGTAGGAGGGGACGGGCAGGGCAACGCGACTCATCTGTACATCGACGGCAACCCAAGCAAGTGGTTGCAAGGACATAACCTTGTTGGTTCCTGTGATCTCGTTGCCCTCGTCTGGGATGCTTTTCAACGCCTCTGCGCCCTGGTGGGCCTTGAGCCGACTGACTTTGAGCGTCAGAAGGTCAGGGCAGGGCAGTACCGCGTCACTCGCGTCGATTACAACCGAATGTTCGAACTTCCAAGCCGGGCCGATGTTCGAGCCTGGCTGCGTGCGGGCGAGTTCAAATGTAAGTCTCGTCATGGTCGTCCGGTAAACAATCGCGGGACTCTAACTTTCGGCAAAGGCTCAAGTCATTGGTCGATTGTTTGTTATTGCAAGGCCGATGAAATAACTTCCGGTGGTTCGCATAAGTTGCCAGAAGAGTTCCATCAGTACCCTGAAATCTATCAGTGGATAGATAACAAGCTCCGCGTTGAACTTCGGTTGCGCTCAAAGAAACTCAAGGCGCTGAACCTTGAATATGCCTCTCAACTCACCCCCACGGTTCTTTGGAAGCTCTACCGTGACTTCATTGGGGAACTGGATATGTCAGAGCAAATAGAACTCAAGTCCGATGAGGTGATGAACCTCCCGAACTGGCTTCGTGGCACTTATATGCTTTGGAAGCAAGGTCATGATCTGCGCGATAGTTTGTCCAAGGCTACTTACTATCGTCACCGCACTGAGCTTCTTGCGCTTGGGATTGACATAAATATCCGCTGTGATCGCCGCGACGATAGCAATGTTGTGCCGATGATTCGGATTCTTGAGGCTAAGCCTGCGGCCATTCCGAACTTCTTCTTTGAAAGGGGGCTGATTCATAAATCGGCCCGTCAGGTGGCTGTATGAAGTCTGGCTTCGACTTTTACTTTGGCGGTCGAGTTAGCTCCCGCCAGGAAATGCAACAGCGCCTGCGCAATCTCAGAACTGAGGGCAGCGTTATGGATGATCTGGAGAAAGTTCTTTCGTCCAGAACTCCGGTTGAACAAGTCCAGGCCGCTGAGGATTTCAATAAGGCGAATCGTTCTAAGTTGATTAGCAACAAGAAAGGCACTCTTTATTTGGGGGATGTATTCGAATGAGTGAATCCCAGTTCCAGAAACTTCGCTCCGAAGTTGAACGGGTCATAAGCGCCCAGCTTTGGAATGAAAGTTACGGCAAAGTTCAGGCTGTCACGAACTCAGTAATGTCTATCTTTGCCGGCACGCTCACTACTAAACCGACAGCCGGAGAAACCAACAATGGCTAATGCACTGACTATCCGTATTGAAACTACTGGCGTTGTTCGCTCGGGTAATTCCAAAGCTGGCAATGAGTACCATATGTGTGAAGCCTTCGGGCATTTGCCGGGTATTCCTTATCCGCAGCGCTTCGAATATTACGCAGCTAAGCAGAATGAAATTCTGCCTGCTGGTCATTATGAGTGCGACATTACTTGCCGCGTGAAAGATGACCGACTGTGGTTCGAAGTTGATCCGCGCCAAGCTCGCCGCGTTGCGTCTCCGGCTGCCGCCAAGGCGCCTGTTCAAGCCGCTGGTTAATAGGGGGGGTCGTCATGTGGCGCTATCTCTCGATGTTCGCTGTAGGGCTCGCTACGGGGTATTTGTGGGGATGGGCTGACACTATGGCGGCGGTACTGGCATGAATTTTTTGGGCTGTGACGGTGTTTGGCTGGCCAGGGAAGATGGTTCAACTATCTGCCAGGGTCAAATGAAGACTTTTACGGTCCAGGAAATGCGGGAGTTCCTGACTCCTGCAATGACAATTGCGCAGAAGGCTCAAATTACCGGCGGGCTGTTGACGTTGTTTGTCGCGGTCTGGGTGTTTAAGAAGATGCGCACATCAATTCCACACTAATGGAGTAAGTTCCATGAAACAACTGAAACAACTGTTCTCCCTGGGCAAGCGTGAAGCCGTTATCGGTGGCTCGTTGCTGATGACGTCCGGCCTCTCGATGGCCGCTGAGGGCGATATCGACACTACCAAGGCCCTGGCCTATATCGCGGGCGGTCTGACTGCGGCGGCGGCTGTGACCGGTGCCATGTTCGGCCTGGTGGCCCTGATCGGTGCCGCCAAGAAAGCCCAGCGCGCAGGGACCTAATCGACCCTCAGTCAAGCCGGTGGCGGTCACTCCGCCCCGGCTTTTTTATTGCCCGGAGAAAGGATAAATGAGGATTAAGAAATGTATATCAGCCCTGAAGATATCGCTTTTTATGGCGTGCTTATTGCCATCGTTATTCTTTGCTCAGGGCGCTAGGGCTGAATATTATTATTGGTACATGGGTCATTTTGATAAGAAAGTTTCTTCGCCCTCGGCGGGTTGCGATCTTTATTTCACTGGTATATCTCGCGATCCAGGGCGGGTTTTTGTTATGGAGCCTTC
>NZ_JBQENS010000077.1:0-4313 GCF_052044465.1 Pseudomonas sp. 22490
TCGATGATCTTGGCAACCACGCCGGCGCCAACGGTACGGCCGCCTTCGCGGATCGCGAAGCGCAGGCCATCTTCCATGGCGATCGGAGCGATCAGGGTGACAACCATCTTGATGTTGTCGCCCGGCATTACCATCTCTACGCCTTCCGGCAGCTCGCAGTTACCGGTCACGTCAGTGGTACGGAAGTAGAACTGCGGACGGTAGCCCTTGAAGAACGGGGTGTGACGACCACCTTCTTCCTTGGACAGCACGTACACTTCGCACTCGAACTTGGTGTGCGGCTTGATGGTGCCCGGCTTGGCCAGCACCTGGCCACGCTCTACGTCTTCACGCTTGGTGCCACGCAGCAGGATACCAACGTTCTCACCAGCACGACCTTCGTCGAGCAGCTTGCGGAACATTTCAACGCCGGTGCAGGTGGTCTTGGTGGTCGCCTTGATGCCGACGATTTCCACTTCTTCCTGGACCTTGATGATGCCGCGCTCTACACGACCGGTTACCACGGTACCGCGACCGGAGATCGAGAACACGTCTTCGATCGGCATCAGGAACGGCTGGTCGATGGCACGAACCGGCTCCGGAATGTAAGAGTCCAGGGTCTCTACCAGCTTCTGCACGGCGCTTACGCCGATGCCGTTGTCATCCTTGCCTTCCAGCGCCATCAGCGCGGAACCGATGATGATCGGAGTGTCGTCGCCCGGGAAGTCGTAGGTGTTCAGCAGATCGCGAACTTCCATCTCGACCAGTTCCAGCAGCTCGGCGTCGTCGACCATGTCGGCCTTGTTCAGGAACACGACGATGTAGGGAACGCCTACCTGGCGGGACAGCAGGATGTGCTCGCGGGTCTGCGGCATGGGGCCGTCGGCAGCCGAGCAAACCAGGATCGCGCCGTCCATCTGGGCAGCACCGGTGATCATGTTCTTCACGTAGTCGGCGTGACCGGGGCAGTCAACGTGAGCGTAGTGACGAACAGCGGAATCGTATTCAACGTGCGAGGTGTTGATGGTGATACCGCGGGCCTTTTCTTCCGGCGCGTTGTCGATCTGATCGAAAGCACGAGCGGAACCACCCCAGGTGTCGGAGCAGACCTTGGTCAGTGCAGCGGTCAGAGTGGTCTTGCCATGGTCAACGTGACCGATGGTGCCGACGTTGACGTGCGGCTTGTTCCGTTCAAATTTTTCTTTAGCCATGGAGACCATCCCCTTCAAGGAATTGAGCGGATCACGCTACCATTAGAACAAGGGCAGATATTTTCATATCTGCCCCTGGATAAATGGAGCTCATGAGCGGATTTGAACCGCTGACCTCACCCTTACCAAGGGTGTGCTCTACCAACTGAGCTACATGAGCGAAACACAAGCAACTTGACTGGAGCGGGTAGCGGGAATCGAACCCGCATCATCAGCTTGGAAGGCTGAGGTTCTACCACTGAACTATACCCGCGGAGCCCGAAGCTCACGCTTTTAAACTGGTGGAGGGAGAAGGATTCGAACCTTCGAAGTCTATGACGTCAGATTTACAGTCTGATCCCTTTGGCCACTCGGGAATCCCTCCAAACTGGTGGGCGGCATTCTCTACGTCTGCCACCTTGCTGTCAAGAGTTTTCTCTTAAAAAACCTGAACTTAGGTTTCAACAGCAACTTCATGGTAGGAGTCTTTCAGCCTTCCCCCTGCGAAGCGGGCGCCATTCTATGCAAACCATCAGGGGGATGCAACACCTTTGCACGACATTATTTGATGCTGCAATCCCTTGAAGTCCCGAGCCAGCTCCTGGAGCAGTTGCTCATCCACCAGACGCCGGCTGCCGGGTGCCACCCTTACCCAGAAATCACGCTGCCCGCGGGGCAATTCCTTCAGCTCCGCCTCGTAACCTGCCGTCTTGAGACGGGCCTGCGCACTTTCAGCCGAATCCCGCGCGGAAAACATCCCCAAAGAAATGCCATTGGCCAGCACTCCCTCGCCAATCAGGTAGCTGTCGATATTGCGCGCCTGAAGCTCCTTCAACTGACGAAGCGCAGCCTCCCGCGAGGCTAGCGGAGGAAGATAGACCCAGTAATCGACGCTCATCTCCCCACGGGCCTCGACCTCCGCCTCGATATCCAGGCCCAGCAGGCGCTGCTGCAACCTTCGGGCATCCGCCTCCTCACCGCCTCCGCCAAGATAGAGACAGGCCGACTCGGATGCGATCGACTCTTCGGCAGCCGGAGGCACACTCGGCGCCGGCACCTGCGATCCCGAGCGCGCCCTGGAAGCAAGGTTGCTCTCGGCCAACAGCAGAATGTTCTTCTGCCCATCCTTATAGAGTTCCAGCGGTGCGATTTCCTTGGCCCGTAGCGGGGATTGCTGCTGGTGCCAGACGTAGTAGAAGACGTTCAGGGCCAGGAGAAACAGGAAGAACCAGCGCATAGATCCTCTCACTCAATCGGGCAAGCCAGTGCCAGCCCTACGAAAACCAGGTCCGGCATGATCCGGGCGCCAGCCAGTTCGTCGCGAACCAGTTCGGCATCCCCACCCGTCAGGAATATTTCACAATCCGGACCGAGCAGCTCGCACGCCATGGCGTACTGCTCACGAACGAACCCCCTGAGCATGAGCAGACAACCCCGCTCAACCGCCTCGGCCGTGGCCTGCCCTGGCTGGAGACTGGCAAGCGCCCGACGGGCCTCTGCATCGTCGTAGCGGATACGTCGGGTATGGGTGCGCAACTGGCTTCTCATCAGGGTCATGCCCGGGCATATGTAGCCCCCCAGATGCACTCCATCCGCCGCGACCAGGTCAGAGGTGACCGCGGTCCCCAGATCAATGACCAGGCAGGCCTTCTTAGCCAGGTGATGAGCCGCGACGAGGGCCAACCAGCGGTCGAGCCCCAGGCGCTGGTAGTCGAGATAGCCGTTGCGCACTCCCGCCAACTGCTTGCCGGATGATGCAACCAGCGCCGAAACCGGGAACAGTTGCTCCAACCGTGCGACCAGTTGCGAGGTTTCCTGCTCGCTGCGAACGCTCACCAGGCGACAGGCTCGCACTGGCAGCGCTTGCTGCGATGTTAACTGTTCGACCAGGGCATCATCGGACTCCGCAAGGCCACCGGCGACCGACCGTGCCGCGCCCTCGATGACCCGCCACTTGATCAGCGAGTTTCCACAGTCGAGCTCAAGAATCATTGACGCAACCTCAAACTAAGCTCCCCTCCACTGAACCCCTGCTCCACGCCATCCACCTCGAGACGCAGCGCTCCTCGGCTATCGACACCCAGCACACGACCCTCGATGGAACTCAGAGCAGTCGAGAGAATGACCTGGGCACCCTGCCAGAGATTGCAGGACTCCCACTCCTCGCGACTTGCAGCAAAGCCTTCGCGCGAATGCCTATCGAGATAATCGGCCAACTGCCGATTGAGAGCAGAAAGCAGCCGCGAACGATCCACCAGCTCCCCCAGCGCTTCGCGCAGGGAGGTCCAAGGCTGGCCGATATCAGTGGCGGTCTTCATGTTGACGTTGATCCCTATGCCGATAACGACATGACACAGATCCGCGGGGTCGCCACTCAGCTCCAGGAGAATTCCGGCGATCTTCTTGCCTCCCTGCAGAAGGTCGTTCGGCCACTTCAACCCGGCGTCCCGGACGCCCAAAGACTCCAGGGCCCGGAGCACCGCGAGACCGACAACCAGGCTCAACCCTTCGAGCTCCCGAGCGCCCCCCCTGACAGTAATGGCCAGAGAATAATAGAGGTTCTCTCCATAGGGACTGACCCAGGCTCGGCCGCGACGTCCACGCCCGGCAGTCTGCTGCTCGGCGACGATAACGAAAGGCGTCGAGGCTCCAGCCGCGAGCCTGCGCATGGCCTCGCTATTGGTCGAATCGACGGTGGGCATGATCTCGACCGGCCAGAGGCTGTCGATCTTCCGCGGATCCAGGAGACTGAGGGGACTCGCCAGGCGGTAACCCCGGCCACGCACCTTGTGGAACTGCAGGCCATGTTCAGCCTCCAGGTGCTGCAAGCGTTTCCAGACTGCACTGCGACTGATGCCCAGTACTGCCCCCAACTCCTCACCGGAGTGGAATCGCCCGTCTTGAAGTAGTTTCAGCAAGGTCTGCATAGACGCCCCACACTAGCCAGGCACGCATCATATAGAGGCACTTGCGCTTTGCCTACGAAAAGCCCTGCCGTATAGCTGCCTTTTCCCCGGATTTTCGCAGACTTTTCCGCGCGCAAAAGCAAAACCCCCGGTCATCGCTGACCAGGGGTTTTGGAATAGGAGCTTGACGATGACCTACTCTCACATGGGGAGACCCCACACTACCATCGGCGATGCG
>NZ_JBQENS010000078.1:0-4092 GCF_052044465.1 Pseudomonas sp. 22490
CGGCTCTGTTGCAAAAATCGTGAAGCTTGAGCATGCTTGGCGGAGATTGGACGGACGGAACGATGACGGATTTCAAGTGGCGCCATTTCCAGGGTGATGTGATCCTGTGGGCGGTGCGCTGGTATTGTCGCTATCCGATCAGCTATCGCGACCTTGAGGAAATGCTGGCGGAACGCGGCATTTCGGTCGACCATACGACGATCTATCGCTGGGTCCAGTGCTACGCCCCGGAGATGGAGAAGCGGCTGCGCTGGTTCTGGCGGCGTGGCTTTGATCCGAGCTGGCGCCTGGATGAAACCTACGTCAAGGTGCGGGGCAAGTGGACCTACCTGTACCGGGCAGTCGACAAGCGGGGCGACACGATCGATTTCTACCTGTCGCCGACCCGCAGCGCCAAGGCAGCGAAGCGGTTCCTGGGCAAGGCCCTGCGAGGCCTGAAGCACTGGGAAAAGCCTGCCACGCTCAATACCGACAAAGCGCCGAGCTATGGTGCAGCGATCACCGAATTGAAGCGCGAAGGAAAGCTGGACCGGGAGACGGCCCACCGGCAGGTGAAGTATCTCAATAACGTGATCGAGGCCGATCACGGAAAGCTCAAGATACTGATCAAGCCGGTGCGCGGTTTCAAATCGATCCCCACGGCCTATGCCACGATCAAGGGATTCGAAGTCATGCGAGCCCTGCGCAAAGGACAGGCTCGCCCCTGGTGCCTGCAGCCCGGCATCAGGGGCGAGGTGCGCCTTGTGGAGAGAGCTTTTGGCATTGGGCCCTCGGCGCTGACGGAGGCCATGGGCATGCTCAACCACCATTTCGCAGCAGCCGCCTGATCGGCGCAGAGCGACAGCCTACCTCTGACTGCCGCCAATCTTTGCAACAGAGCCCGCTGGCCGCCTCAGCCTGCCACCCCGTCCCGGATTAAGCCATCACGCAGCAGCCCGGTGAATAAGAGAGGATCAGCGACCTGAGAGTGTGGCTCCAAGACTTGTGCCGCCGCCGAAATTGCGGCGATTGCTGTGGGAACACCTGCAACAATCGCTACCTGGGTAAGAACGCCGAAAATCTGGTCTCGGGTTGCACCCGCGCGTACCGCAGTGGGGACATGAAATTTGATGACATCAATTCCCGTTGCGCCCAACGCCGCGCCGGCTGCGATGATAACGAGTTCCCGGGTTTTCAAATCCAAATCGGTGCGGCTGTATACATCGCCGAAGACCCACTCAATCACATAGCGACCAAAATCAGGCGAGCTATCCTTGAATCCATCAAGGTATGCCTCCGTGGGAATGCCGGTGACTGCGGCGAATGTAGCAGATCCCCTGGCGAAACGGTCCTTTGAGACCTCAGCAGGCAAAGCGACGCTGGAATTTACGACTGACATACCCTATCTCCTCGTTTGCACTGCACCGTGCAGTCTCCAAAACATACATTGCACAGTGCAGTGCAGTCAAGGAAGGTGATGATCATCGTGAACGAAATTAGCCCGTCTTATTCATGAGGGCGGTGGATCGAAGCTGGCGAGCGTAGCGTAAAGCATTGATCTGGCTTAGGGATTGGGTGCTCACACCAACCTTCTTCACCCCATCGAGCCCGCCACGCCCGCCATGTCCGATCTTGACGCACTTCCGTTCGCGTTTCCATCCGTGAGAGCCAAGAAGCTCACAGCCGCCTTCGACGGCGGGCGCCTGACCTCGGACGGCGGCGTCCTGCTGCTGGCTCAGGCGGCCCGGCGGATGCGGATTGCCGACAAGCTCGCCGCGGTGATCCCGGACCGGCGCGATCCGAGCCGGATCGTGCACCCGCTGCCCGAGATCCTCCTGGCGCGCATCCTGGCCATCGCCTGCGGGTATGAGGACGCGGACGACCTCGACCACCTGCGCGCCGACCCCGCCTTCAAGCTCGCCTGCGGGCGCCTGCCCGAGAGCGGCGCGGACCTGATGAGCCAGCCCACCGTCTCGCGGCTGGAGAACACGCCGGACCTGCGCGACCTGATCCGGCTCGGGCGCGTGCTGGTCGACCTGTACTGCGCCAGCTACGCCGTGCCTCCAGCCGCCGTCACCCTGGACATCGACGACACCTGCGACGTGGTCCACGGCCAGCAGCAGTTGTCGTTGTTCAACGCCCACCACGATGCGCGCTGCTTTCTGCCCATCCACGTCTACGACACCGCCACCGCGCGCCCGGTGGCGATGATCCTGCGGCCGGGCAAGACGCCGTCCGGCCGCGAGGTGCGGGGCCATCTGCGCCGCCTCCTCAGGGCCATCCGCCGCCATTGGCCGACGACCGCGATCACGATCCGGGGCGACGGCCATTACGGCCGGCCCGAGGTCATGGACTGGTGCGAAGACAACGGCGTCGCCTACGTCTTCGGCCTGACCGGCACCAAGGCGCTGGCCGCCAAGGTCGAGGATATCGCCGATACCATCCGGGTGGTGCGGGCCATCGGCGACAAGGATGCGGTGCGCGGCTTTGCCGAGACCACGCACGCAGCCAAGTCCTGGCGGCAGGAACGTCGCGTCGCGGCTCGCATCGAAGCCACGCGGCTCGGCCTCGACATCCGCTACGTGGTCACCAACATCGAAACCGGCACGCCCGAATGGCTCTATGCCGAGCTCTACTGCGCCCGCGGCCAGGCCGAGAACCTGATCAAGCTCCACAAGGGCCAGCTCGCCTCCGACCGTACCTCGTGCCGGAACCCCGCCGCCAACCAGATGCGCCTCGTGCTGCACACCGCTGCCTATTGGCTGATGCTGACCGTGCGCGAGGCCATCCCGATCACCCATCGCTTGGCCAAGGCCGAGTTCGCCACGATCCGGTTGCGCCTGCTCAAACTCGGGGCCCGCGTCCGCGAGACCGCGGCCCGCGTCCGTCTCGCCTTTGCCGCAGCCAGCCCCGAGGCCGACCTGCTGCGCCACTTGGCGATCGCGCTCGCCCCGGCACCGGCCTGACCCATGGGGCAGAGACGCCCCGACGAACCCACGCCCGTCCCTCCAGCGCCAACAAAACGACCCCGATCCACACGCGTCAGGCAGACGCGCGATCCCGCTCGCCGTCAGCCCAGAACCCACCGTCCGCCATTGTCCGATGAATAAGACGGGTTAGCGATTCCCCCCCGCAGCGCCGGTCCCTCAACTCGCAGCGACATACCGAAACGAGAGGGAATCCTGGATGCCGCAACGCGCGTCTTCCTCGCGCGAGGCTTTGAAGACACGAGGGCTCTGTTGCAAAGATTGGCGGCAGTCAGAGGTAGGCTGTCGCTCTGCGCCGATCAGGCGGCTGCTGCGAAATGGTGGTTGAGCATGCCCATGGCCTCCGTCAGCGCCGAGGGCCCAATGCCAAAAGCTCTCTCCACAAGGCGCACCTCGCCCCTGATGCCGGGCTGCAGGCACCAGGGGCGAGCCTGTCCTTTGCGCAGGGCTCGCATGACTTCGAATCCCTTGATCGTGGCATAGGCCGTGGGGATCGATTTGAAACCGCGCACCGGCTTGATCAGTATCTTGAGCTTTCCGTGATCGGCCTCGATCACGTTATTGAGATACTTCACCTGCCGGTGGGCCGTCTCCCGGTCCAGCTTTCCTTCGCGCTTCAATTCGGTGATCGCTGCACCATAGCTCGGCGCTTTGTCGGTATTGAGCGTGGCAGGCTTTTCCCAGTGCTTCAGGCCTCGCAGGGCCTTGCCCAGGAACCGCTTCGCTGCCTTGGCGCTGCGGGTCGGCGACAGGTAGAAATCGATCGTGTCGCCCCGCTTGTCGACTGCCCGGTACAGGTAGGTCCACTTGCCCCGCACCTTGACGTAGGTTTCATCCAGGCGCCAGCTCGGATCAAAGCCACGCCGCCAGAACCAGCGCAGCCGCTTCTCCATCTCCGGGGCGTAGCACTGGACCCAGCGATAGATCGTCGTATGGTCGACCGAAATGCCGCGTTCCGCCAGCATTTCCTCAAGGTCGCGATAGCTGATCGGATAGCGACAATACCAGCGCACCGCCCACAGGATCACATCACCCTGGAAATGGCGCCACTTGAAATCCGTCATCGTTCCGTCCGTCCAATCTCCGCCAAGCATGCTCAAGCTTCACGATTTTTGCAACAGAGCCG
>NZ_JBQENS010000079.1:0-3951 GCF_052044465.1 Pseudomonas sp. 22490
AGCTCACGCATCAACCGACGCACTCGGAAACGGCCGATGGTCACGCCCTCTTCGCGCAGCATGCCCAGAATGCTGCGGCTGCCGGCCGAGCCCCGACTCTGGCTGAACAACTGGTTGACTTGGCTGCGTAGCGCCACGCGGCGAGCATCGACACGCCGCCGTCGAAGACGGTGGACGTAGTAGCAAGACCGCGCCACATCGAAAGCTGAACAGACCACTTCCACCGACTCCTGCTCACTCAACTGGTCTATCAGCGCGTACGATCGAGTTCGTCCGACATCAAGAGAGCGGTAGCCTTTTTTAATATCGCTTTCTCCCGCTCCAACCGGTTGATCCGGGCTTCCAGCTCCTGGATCTTTTGCTGCTCAGGCGTCAACGCCTTGCTCTTCGGGGTCACACCCTGGCGCTCCGCCTCGAGCTGCTTCACCCAACGGCGCAAGGCCGAATCCACCACCCCCAGCGAACGGCAGGCGTCGATATGGCTGTAGCCTTGGTCCAACACCAGGGCCGCGGCCTCTCGTTTGAACTCGGCGGAAAACGTACGTCGTTGCTTGCTCATCAGACACCTCTCTCACGGCGAGGATTCTCGCCTAAATCGGTGTCCGGGATCAGTAGACCACTACACTCGAGTGTTTTTAAGAGGCTGCGGGCGGCGAAGAGTAGTGCTTGCCACCCGCAGCTTCACGAATGGGCGGCCAAAAATTAAGCCGCCTGTTACATGGGGATGTCGTCGTCGAAGGCGCTGTCGTAGTCCTGCTGCGATTGCGCATCCTGCTGAGCAGGTTGCGGCGGCACCTGCCGAGACTGCTGATGTTGTGTCGACTGGCCGTTGGTAGACGGCAACAGGGTGACCTCGGCCAGGCGATGCGGAAGGATGGAAATGCGCGAGGCTTCGACCTTCAGCGCCTGGACTTCTTCCCCTGACTCTTTGTCGGGCCAGCGGTCCATGATCGCCCTGCCTTCGACCTTGACGCGCATACCTTTCGCGAACAGTTCGGCGAAGCGCTGGGCATCCTGATGCCACCACTCGACGCTGCACCAGAAGCCGCCGCGATCCTTGTAGCCACCTTGGCCATCGGGAATCGAGTTGTCGAACATCACGTTGAGACGCAGCAACTGCCGCGGGGGATTGTTGCCGTTGGGGAAGCTACGGTGCTCCGGCGTCGAGCCGATGTTGCCTTCCCAGAAGACGGGGGTAGCCATGATGAATCTCCAGTCGGTTGAGTAGGGGGTTAGTGGGTGGAGCGTGGTTTGAAGGGGGAGCGAGTGGCGCGGCTGGCCACGTACCCGAGCAGTTCACGGGTTTGCCGAGACGTTGCAGCCAAGGTGTTGGCCATGTGCTCCTTGAACACTTCGCTGGCCAGCTTTTCGACGCCGCTGTCGTAGAGGGAATTGAACAGCAGCTCCGCGTCATGAGCGGAGCGCAGCAAGCCGTAGAGCAGGTCCTTGGCGATGGATGAGCCGGCCACGCTGGGCAAGGACTTGGCGGCCACACCCTCACCGATGATCTGACCCTGGAGGAAGTTCAGGGCCTGCTTGATCTGCTCGGGATTCGCCGCGTCTAAGGTCTCGACGGCCAGGTAGTTGCATACGACCTGTTCTGTCCTGGGTCGGGCTGGCTCGCCGAGGGTGTGGTCGCGCATCAGGTCGAGGGTCTTGATGGCGAACTGGAGCAGGTGGTTGTGACTGAGGATCTCGGGTTGCTCGATGAGCGCCTGTTCCATCTTGTTGAAGGCGTTGATGTAGGCCTCCTTCCACCGGGCGGCCTCCTTGCCGGTGAAACCCATGCAGAGGAAGGTGAAGCCGTCGCGGGTCATGCGGAAGTACGGCTCCGGTTTGTTGTTGGAGCCAGGCCGGGTACACGGCGCAAAATTGCGCTGTGTAAACTCAGGTGAGCATTCCAGGTTCGCAATGCTCTTGAGTACATCCTTGTGCTGCTTCCGAAAATGCTTGGCGACATCGAGGCTGGTCGTGGTGGGCTTGCCGCCGATGATCTCGACGCTGACCTCGGTGGAGGGCTGGGCTTTGGTGTTGGAAACGGTCTTGCTGCTGATGTTGCTCATGTTTTCTCTCCGTTGGTGATCGTTTCGTCGAAGGTAGAGCGGTACAGCTACATGCCCACGGAACCAGGGCGGGTCTGACTCTGCTGCAGTCGGCCCATGAACTCGGCCTCGGCCTGGCCCATCTTTTCCGCACACTCGGCGGCCTGCTTGCCGATGGAGTGGATCAAGCTGATCTGCATGTTGAGGGTGATGCGCTGCAGCTCCATCTGGTAGAGGTCTTGCAGCAGGTATTCCGGGGTCTTGTCCTGGCGCAGCATTTCCGCCCACACCCCGACGCCCATCCGCCGGGTTGCAATGTGCTGCCAGCGAAGAAAGGTGGTGCGGGCGGATGTGCGCTGCTCGATGAGTCGGGCGGGCAGAAGAGTGAAGGGCGGGCGACGAACCTGGGCCAGCAGTCCCTGGGCGAGTTCAAGCAATCCCTGCTCCAGGACTTCGCACTGCTCCGCTAACTGGGCCAGCTCCCCCTTACCTTTAAAAGGCTTTAAAAGGCCTTTTAGTGAGGCACTGTGTTGCAGCGCCTGGAAGGCAGTTTGTTGCAGTGGGCGGAAGGCACTTTGTTGCAGAGCGCCTTGCTGGTCCTTATCGAGCTGCCGCATTCCGATCAGTCCTCAAGCTCAACACGGTCAGCGTCATCATCGGCATCACCGTCAGAGCGGCCCCGAGTGATCGGCGGAGCGAAGTTCGAGCGTCGGGTGCCCTCCAGGATGTCCTGCGGGATCTCGCCGAACTTCTCGTACATCTTCCGCGCGACTTCGGCGCGAGCGTTGTTCGCGGCGAAGTCGTCGCGAGTGGCGCCCGAGAACTGGTAGCTCTGGGCCAGACCAAAGAGGCTGCGCAGCACCGACGCGCCTTCGTCGAGCCAGACCTCCATGTCGCGGCGACCGACCAGCCCGACGTGCTGGGCCAGCAGGATTCGACGGGCGAGTTCGTCGTAGTTGGTCAGGAGATAGACCGCCTTGAAGCCGAGAGGGTTGGAGATGAACAATGGGACCTTGACCGGTGTGACTGACAGGTTCTCGGAGATATCGAGGGTCGCGGGCAGCTTGGCCATGACGTCATCCAGTCGCTGGTCGATGGCCTTGAGCGCGGCTTGGCAGCTCTCGACTTTCTCTTCGATCTGAACCAGCCACCAGTCGGAGTACGGATCGTCCTGTGCTGCCCCGCGGTGCATGCGATTCACGTAGGCGCAGAAGCCGGAGAGGCCGAGGATGCTGTGCTTGGCATCCGACTTCTGCCGGCCTGTCCAGATGCGGGCGGCGTGATAGGTGTGAAGCGTCAGGGCGACATCGCTGCGGAGAGAGCCGATCTGAAGCCGATGGGTTTCAGCCATGGTGCAGTGTTCCTTTATAGGGAAGGGGTTCGGCCACATCGTGCTGATCGGGGTAGGAGCGCGCAGTAGGAAATACATGGTTCGCCGCTGGGGTATTTCCGCTGGCAGTGCGGGTTCATCATCATCCCGCTTGCGGCTCATGGAGGTTGGCTTCCTTCAGCTCTTGGCCCCCTCGGGGGCGTTGTCTATCGCTACGTCGACGCAACTTTTGAGCTTGCCGAGCAGCTCGCTCAGTTCCTGCAGCTCCGTAAAGTCGATAGGCCATTCATCGTTGTCGTTGAATAGGGTTGCCAGCCCTAGCAGCCGCTCGAATTCGAGTTCGTCCATAGGGGCATACACGATTGAGTCGCACATCTTTTCGGTTCCTATTGGGTGGGAGAAGTTGATAGCCGCCACCGGCGCCGAAGTCAGTTCCTGGTGAAGTGGTTCCAGTGGAACCACCCAACTCGCCACCGGCGCGGAGGTCGGTTCCTGGTGAAGTGGTGCCAGTGGCACCACCCAGCTCGTCGACGGCGCCGAGGCCTGGTCCTGGCGGAGTGTTGCCAGTGGCAACACCCA
>NZ_JBQENS010000080.1:0-3742 GCF_052044465.1 Pseudomonas sp. 22490
TCCCCATGTGAGAGTAGGTCATCGTCAAGCTCCTATCCCAAAACCCCTGGTCAGCGATGACCAGGGGTTTTGCTTTTGCGCGCGGAAAAGTGGCAAGCCAGCAGCGCTGCGGACGGTAATCGAAAAACTTCGAGAGCTGCCGGGCGGCGTACTTCCGAGGGCATGGGAGACGCGATTTGCACTGTGCGCTCGTCTACAATAGCCGACAAATCCAGCCGAGCTCATTCATGTCCGATACCGATGTCCGTGGCCTGCAGGATCTTCCCCTGGAAGAACTGGTTGCTTGCCATGAGTGTGATCTGTTGATGCGCCGGGAACCCCTGGGACCGGGCGAGAAAGCCAATTGTCCGCGCTGCGGTTTCGAGTTGGCCGCGCATCGCCATCAATGGAAACGCCGTTGCTTCGCGCTGGTTCTGACGGCGCTATTTCTCTATATCCCAGCCAATTTCCTGCCGATCATGAATCTCAGCCTGCTCGGCCAGACCCGCAGCGATACGGTCTGGACGGGAGTGCTCGGTCTTTACGACAGTGGCATGCAGGGCGTCGCCATCCTGGTATTCCTGTGCAGCATGGTGATCCCGTTGGTCAAGTTGCTCTGCCAGTTGCTGGTGATGATCAGCGTGCGTTTCGGTATCGCCCGTCACATCGGCATGCTGCTCTACCGCGGCTATCACCATCTGCGCGAGTGGGGGATGCTCGAGGTCTACCTCATGGGTATCCTGGTTTCCATCGTCAAGCTGATCGACATGGCCGACCTCAGCCTGGGCATCGGCCTGGCCTGTTTCGTGGCGCTGCTGTTCACCCAGGTCTGGCTGGAGGTCACCATGTCGCCGCACCAGGTATGGGAAGCGCTGGGCGGCGAGGACGACGATGCGCGCGCTTGATGCCGGAATCCTGGTGTGCGGCGAGTGCCACCAGTTGAATCGCGCCGACGGGGACGAGCATCCGCGTTGCAGCCGCTGCGGTGCGGTGCTGCACGCCCGGCGCCCAAACAGCCTCACGCGCACCTGGGCGTTGCTGATCACCGCGGCGATCCTCTACATACCCGCCAACCTGTTGCCGATCATGACGGTCAACCTCTTCGGCAGCGGAATGCCCGCCACCATCATGGAGGGCGTGGTCGAACTGGTGCATGCCGACATGTTCCCCATCGCCATGGTGGTGTTCGTCGCCAGTATCCTGGTTCCTACTTTCAAGCTGGTGGGCATCGCCCTGCTGCTCTATTCGGTACAGCGGCACCAGCCGATGTCGGCCCGCCAGCGTATCCTGATGTATCGCTTCATCGAATGGATCGGGCGCTGGTCGATGCTCGATATCTTCGTCATCGCCATCCTCGTGGCGCTGGTGAATTTCGGCAACCTGGCGAGCATCGAGGCCAACCTCGGCGCCGCCGCCTTCGCCAGCGTGGTGGTGCTCACCATGCTCGCCGCTGTGACGTTCGACCCCCGGCTGATCTGGGACAACACCAATCTGGATGACGAGAATGAGTGATCTGCCAAGTCCGAAGAAACACAAGACCTCGAACTGGTCGGCGATCTGGGTGCTGCCGCTGGTAGCCCTGGCCATCGGTGCCTGGCTGGCGTGGCGTGCCTTCGACCAGGCCGGCGTGGACATCCAGGTTCGCTTCGAGAGCGGCGACGGGATCCAGGCCAACAAGACCGAGGTGCTGTACAAGGGCATCTCGGTGGGCAAGGTGACCGACCTGCATGTCAGCAAGGACATCAAGGGCGTGGTCGCGACCATCGAGATCAAGAAGGAAGCCCAGGAATATCTGAGCAAGGACACCCGCTTCTGGCTGGTCAAGCCGCGGGTTTCCCTGGCGGGCGTCACCGGCCTGGAAACCCTGGTCTCCGGCGTCTACATCGCGGTCGATCCGGTGAAGGGCGAGAAGGAAGAACGCTACTTCACCGCGTTGAAGGAGCCGCCACCCCTTTCCGACAAGCTGCCCGGCCTGCACCTGACCCTCAAGGCCGATCGCCTGGGCTCCCTGGAGCAGGGCAGCCCGGTGTTCTACCGGCAGATCCAGGTCGGCCAGGTGAAGAGCTTCCAGCTGGGCGATGACCAGAGGACCATCGAGATCAAGGTGCACATCGAGCCGGCCTACGCCGACCTGGTGCGCAAGCACACGCGATTCTGGAACGCCAGCGGCATCTCCATTTCCGGCGGCCTGTCCGGCTTCAAGGTGCACAGCGAGTCGCTGCTGACCCTGGTCGCCGGCGGTATCGCCTTCTCTACCCCGGAGAACCGCACCGACAGCCCGCCGACCGATCCGAGCAAGCCGTTCCGCCTGTACGACGACTACGACGCGGCCCAGGCCGGTCTGCGCGTGAAGCTGAAGATGAACGACGTCAGTGGTATCGATCCGGGCCGCACCCCGGTGATGTTCAACGGCGTGCAGGTCGGCCTGGTCAAGTCGATCGACATGGGCAAGGACTACAGCAGCGCCACTGCCGACCTGGCGATGGATCCGCGGGTCGAGGACATGCTGCTGGAAGGCACCGAATTCTGGACCGTCAAGCCAAGCATCTCCCTGGCCGGCATCACCGGCCTCGAGGCTCTGGTGAAAGGTAACTATATCGACGTGCGCTTCGCCAAGAGCGGCGCGCCGAGTCGCGAGTTCACCATCCGCCCGAAAGCGCCGCCGCTGAACACCGACGCGCCCGGCCTGCACCTGGTGCTGACCAGCGACAAGCTCGGCTCGATCGATATCGGCGCGCCGATCCTCTACCGCCAGGTCCGCGTCGGCAGCGTGCAGAGCTACCAGCTGTCGCGCGACCGCCAGCGAGTGGTGGTGGGTGTGCACATCGAGCCGGAGTACGCGCACCTGGTGAATACCTCGACGCGCTTCTGGAACTCCAGCGGGATCACCCTGACCGGCAACCTCAGCGGCGTGCAGGTGAAGAGCGAGTCGCTGCAGACCCTGATCACCGGCGGGATTTCCTTCGACACCCTCGATCCGAAGGCGCCGACCGTGACCAAGGTGCGTCGCTTCACCCTCTTCGACAGCGAGGAGGCGGCGATGGCCCGTGGCGTGGAAATCCAGCTGAGCATCGACAATGCCGACGGCCTGCGCGAAGGCACGCCGATCCGCTTCAAGGGCCTGGACATCGGCAAGATCGAAAGCGTCGAGCTGAACCCGGACCTCTCCGGGGTACTGATGAAGGCCCGCCTGACTTCCGCCGGCGAGCGCGTCGCCCGCAGCGGAACCCGCTTCTGGGTGGTGCGTCCGGCGCTCGGCCTGCTGCGTACCGAGAACCTCGGAACCCTGGTCAGCGGCCCCTATATCGAGGCGCTGCCGTCGAGCACGCCGGGCGAGCGCCAGGCACGCTTCCAGACTCTCGCCGAAGCACCCAACCTGCTGGGTCGGGAAAACGGCCTGCGGCTGACCCTCAGTGCGCCGCGCAAGGGCTCGATCAAGCCGGGCAACCTGGTGACCTACCGGCAGATCCCGGTGGGCAAGGTCGTCGACCTGGCCTTGGGCGAACAGGCCGACCGGGTGCTGATCAGCATCCTCATCGAACCGCGCTACGTACCGCTGGTGCGTACCGGCAGCCGTTTCTGGAATGCCAGCGGCTTCGGCGTCGACGCCAGCCTGTTCAAGGGCCTGTCGCTACGCACCGAGTCGATGGAGGCGCTGATGGAGGGCGGCATTGCCTTCGCCACCCCGAACAATGCGCAGATGGGCGAGCCCGCCAAGCCGGGGCAGACCTTCGCCCTGTTCGATTCGGCCAATGACGAATGG
>NZ_JBQENS010000081.1:0-3663 GCF_052044465.1 Pseudomonas sp. 22490
CGCGCCGGCGAGGCCGGACGCGGCTTCGCGGTGGTCGCCGACGAGGTGCGCAACCTGGCCCATCGTGCCCAGGAGTCGGCCCAGCAGATCCAGAAGATGATCGAAGAGCTGCAAGTCGGCGCCCGCGAGGCGGTGGCCACCATGACCGAAAGCCAGCGTTACAGCCTGGAGAGCGTGGAGATCGCCAACCGTGCCGGCGAACGCCTGGGTAGCGTGACCAGCCGGATCGGCGAGATCGACAGCATGAACCAGTCGGTGGCCACTGCCACCGAGGAACAGACCGCGGTGGTCGACTCGCTGAACATGGACATCACCGAGATCAACACCCTCAACCAGGAAGGCGTGGAGAACCTCCAGGCCACCCTGCGCGCCTGCGGCGAGCTGGAAACCCAGGCCGGGCGCCTGCGGCACCTGGTGGACAGCTTCAAGATCTGAGCCCGTCCGTCCCACAGGCCGGCTAACCGCGAAGCGGTTAGCCGGCGATCATCCAGCCCCCATGAAAAAGGCGCCCGCGGGCGCCTTTTTCATGGCCTGGCGCTCAGCGCCGCTTCTTCCCGCCCATCAACGAGCCGAGCAGGCCACGCACCAGCTCCCGGCTCAACTGGTTGGCCGCCTGGCGCATGGCGCTCTTCACCGTCGAATTGGACAGCAGGCTGCCGAGAATCTGCCCGGCCATGCCGCCGACGCCGGACGAGCTTTCCTGCTGAGCAGTCGCCTGGCCCTGGACCTCGGGCTTGGCGCCCGCCTTGTTCGCCAGCACCTCGTAGGCCGACTCGCGATCGATCGGCTGGTCGTAGCGACCCTTCAACGGCGACCGCTGGACCAGTTCAGCGCGCTCGCTGTCGCTCAGCGGGCCGATCCGCGAATAGGGCGGCGCCACCGCGACGCGCTGGACCATGGCCGGCGTGCCCTTTTCCTCCAGGGTGCCGACCAACGCCTCGCCGATACCCAGTTCGGTCAGCACCCCCAGGGTGTCGAACGCCGGGTTCGGGCGGAAACCGTCGGCCACCGCGCGCAGCGATTTCTGCTCCTTGGCGGTGAAGGCGCGCAGGCCATGCTGGATACGCAGGCCGAGCTGGGCCAGGACATCGTCCGGCAGGTCGCCCGGCGACTGGGTGACGAAGTACACCCCGACGCCTTTCGAGCGGATCAGCCGGACCACCTGTTCCAGGCGGTCGCGCAAGGCTTTCGGCGTGCCGTTGAACAGCAGGTGGGCCTCGTCGAAGAACAGTGCCAGCACCGGCTTGTCGGCATCGCCGCGCTCCGGCAGTTGCTCGAACAGCTCGGCCAGCAGCCAGAGCAGGAAAGTCGCGTAGACCTTCGGCGCCTCGTGCACCAGGCGGCTGGCGTCGAGCAGGTGGATGCGCCCGCGCCCGTCCGGCTCGGGGCGGAGGATGTCTTCCAGTTGCAGGGCAGGCTCGCCGAAGAAGGCCTCGGCGCCCTGCTGCTCCAGAGTGGCCAGGCGGCGCAGCAGCGCCTGCCCGGAAGCGCCGGTGAACAGCGCCCGGTCCTCGCCGAGGATCTCCGGATTGTCCTTCAGGTGGTTGAGCAGCGCCTTCAGGTCCTTCAGGTCGAGCAGCAGCAGGCCTTCCCGGTCGGCCACCTGGAAGGCGGCGAACAGCGCGGCCTGCTGGCTATCGGTCAACTCCAGGAGGTTGGCCAGCAGCAGCGGGCCCATCTCGCTGATGGTGGTGCGCAACGGGTGGCCGGTCTTCCCGGCGATGTCCCAGAGCGTGGTCGGGTAGGCCTTCGGCTGGTAGTTCAGCCACGGCATGCTGGCGATGCGTTCGGCGACCTTGCCCTGCGGGTTGCCCGGCGCGGCGATGCCGCACAGGTCGCCCTTGATGTCGGCGGCGAATACCGCGACACCGGCATCGCTGAAGGATTCGGCGAGGTGCTGCAAGGTCACCGTCTTGCCGGTACCGGTGGCGCCGGCGATCAATCCATGACGGTTGGCCAGGCGCCAGGCCTGCCCTACCGGCTGGCCATCGGGGCCAGCGCCGATCAACAACTCATTCGCTTGCGACATCCATTCATCCTCGGGACTAAAGCTCCGGCACGCTGTGCCGACAGTAAGGGAAAGCCCTTGTACAACGGGGCTTCCAGCGGAACCCGCGTACCAATATGCGCGGGTTCCCGCGAAGGGCGTCGGGCCAGCGCATCGACCCGATCTGGCCGTCCAGCTTCAGCGAAGACCTTCGGGCCTTGCTGAGACAGGAAAAATCGCCATCGTATCCGTATCACGCATTCTTCGGAGCCACCCAGGGAACCGTGGCTTCGTGGCACAAGGCCGTGCCTGGGTCGACGGACTACCCACCCGCGCGACCCGCCCGACGCTGCAAGGCGTACGGAAAGCCCCTGCGCCCGCGGAACGGTCGCAGGGGTCTGGTCAAAGACTGGCGCTACATACTCCTGGACGCAATACAACATGATCAAAAGTCTGAAGTTCAGCCACAAGATCCTCCTCGCGGCCTCCCTCGTGGTGTTCGCCGCTTTCGCACTGTTCACCCTCTACAACGATTACCTGCAGCGCAACGCGATCCGCGAGGACCTCGAAAGCTACCTGCGGGAAATGGGTGACGTGACCTCCAGCAACATCCAGAACTGGCTCGGTGGCCGTCTGTTGCTGGTCGAGCAGACCGCCCAGACCCTGGCCCGCGACCACAGCCCGGAAGCCGTCAGCGCCCTGCTCGAACAGCCGGCCCTGACCTCGACCTTCAGCTTCACCTACCTCGGCCAGCAGGACGGCGTCTTCACCATGCGCCCGGACAGCCCGATGCCGGCCGGCTACGATCCGCGCAGCCGGCCCTGGTACAAGGACGCCGTAGCGGCCGGCGGCCTGACCCTGACCGAGCCCTACGTCGACGCCGCCACCCAGGAACTGATCATCACCGCGGCGACGCCGGTGAAGGCCGCCGGCAACACCCTCGGCGTGGTGGGCGGCGACCTCAGCCTGAAGACCCTGGTACAGATCATCAATTCGCTGGACTTCAGCGGCATGGGCTACGCCTTCCTGGTCAGCGGCGACGGCAAGATCCTGGTGCACCCGGACAAAGAGCAGGTGATGAAAACCCTGAGCGAGGTCTACCCGCAGAACACGCCGAAGATCGCCACCGGTTTCAGCGAGGCCGAATTGCACGGGCATACCCGCATCCTCGCCTTTACCCCGATCAAGGGCCTGCCTTCGGTGACCTGGTACCTGGCGCTGTCCATCGACAAGGACAAGGCCTACGCCATGCTCAGCAAGTTCCGCGTCTCGGCCATCGCCGCCGCGCTGATCTCCATCGTCGCCATCCTGGTCCTGCTCGGCCTGCTGATCCGCCTGCTGATGCAGCCGCTGCACCTGATGGGCCGTGCCATGCAGGACATCGCCCAGGGCGAGGGCGACCTGACCAAGCGCCTCGCCGTGACCAGCCGCGATGAATTCGGCGTGCTCGGCGATGCCTTCAACCAGTTCGTCGAGCGGATCCATCGCTCGATCCGGGAAGTCGCCGGGACCGCGCACAAACTGCACGACGTCTCGCAACTGGTGGTGAACGCCTCGAACTCTTCGATGGCCAACTCCGACGAGCAGTCCAACCGCACCAACAGCGTCGCCGCGGCGATCAACGAACTCGGCGCCGCCGCCCAGGAAATCGCCCGCAACGCCGCCGATGCCTCGCA
>NZ_JBQENS010000082.1:0-3582 GCF_052044465.1 Pseudomonas sp. 22490
AGCTGCGAACTCATACTACCGGAAACAGGTGACTCCGCAATCGCGTTGACCAGGTTCTTGGCTGCTGTTGGCAGCTTGGCGGTTATCTGCGCGCCACCTTTCACTGCCGTCAGAACGCCAACAAGTTCCGCAGCGAACCTACCGCCCTCGACACCAGCTGTGACCGAACCTTGCCAGCCGGCATCCTCGTATGCCTGGGTCAAGAATGCGGCGCGCTCTTCCAGCCCCTTCAGGTAGTTATCGCCAAACTGCTGCCGAAACTCTGGCGAAGTGGCCAACTGCTCCAGAGCTGCATAGGTTTCCCTCCAGTTCTTGACCAGCTCATAAACACCCACTGCGGTTTCAGCTGTCGAAAGACCAATGCCTCCTCCAACACCTACGACGATACCGACATCCTGCTGGGCCGAAATAATTGCCCATTTGGCTTCTATTCCGGTTTTGCAGAGCGGTTTGTCCTTGCAGCCATCGACCTCCTGCCGCTTCTTCTCCTCCTGCCAATGACTGAGGTAGTTGTGTTGGGTGGCATTCCCCGCCACCCAGGCTCCCGTCTGCAAGCTCTTGGCGTCCGCATCGCCCTGCGTCGAAGCTGCCAGCACGCCGATCAACTGCGAACTCATGGTCAGCAGGCCCTTCTTCTCCAGGCAACGCATACGTTGCCCCGGCGAGCGACCCGCCAGGGATGGCGGGGCCGGAGGTTCAGGACTCTGCGGAAGTAGCGAAAGGGAGGTCAGTGCTTTTCTTTTAAAATCGAAAAAGTAAATTATTAAAGAACAGGGAATTACTGAACGAGGAAAGCCTATCTACCTTTTATTTCTAGAGTAGCGAAAGTAAATCTGCTCCTTTATGCTCAAAAAGAGAGGCAGGGAAAGCTGTTCTTCCTGAGGCTCCCGGCCACAGATTTCCTCCGCCAGCAGCATCCTCCAGCAAAATATGCTGTGCCCTTGGCTGCTTACCAAGTTAACAATCAAGTCGGCATTTAAAGTCGCTCTTGCACCAACTAGCCATCAGAATAGTCTCGTTTAATCCAGTCTTCTCTAAGTCCAAGCAGGATATTCATAATATTCGAGTAAGCCAGAAACGGCACTGACAAGGTAACATTAAGAGACTCACACTCAACATCTAAAGGAACGTAAAAATCCAAGTCACCCTGATCTCCAGCGCTTGAAAACATCTCAATACTCAAATGACTAACAATGCGAACAACCTCTGAAAATAGAAGCTTTCGCATCCTCCCTTCCACCCCAAAAGCGAACCCATTTATATATATATCCAGCCTCCCCTCTTCAAGGTGGGTGGAGAACAAAATCTGCCCCTCTTCTTCCCTCTCATAAAAACATCCTCGCCCTGAACCCTCCAAATCCTTCATTCTTTTTTCAATAGACCGACGAATTTTCACTTCCCGAGCTCCTTCAAGAACGCTTTCAACCCATCAGTAGTTGCGGGAAAACTAAAGGAAAATTTTTGATTCACATTATTAACGCTGCCGGTTCCTAACATCGATCCTTGCTCGGATGCATAGTGCCCCTTCAAGGTAATTGTCTGCGCGCCTTGGGACTGAGAGTAAGAGAGCATTTTTCTCAATGGCCCGACCAATTCTGCCGCCCCATCAGCCCCGACGCCAATGAGTCCCTTCGAAGTACCTACAGAGAACCCATCAAATATTATCTCACCGGAATTCAAGGTGACTCTGGGGGAATAAATAGTTCCCACACCATTAGACGCATCAAAAGAAACCTTGCCTAAGTCTTTAGGTATTTCTTTCGGACCATCCGTAACGACGCCCTTGCCTGCCCCTGCCAACCCTCCATCAATGGCCAGCCCAACCTCAACTCCCAATGCAGTCGAACTCGCGGCGTTGTCCCGCACCACGCTGGCACCCTGGCCTTGCATGGTGTGCAAGGCATCCAGATAGCCTTTCATACGGATGTCTTCAGGTAACGAGGCAACCGAGTTCCAAGCGTTCTGGATATCCCGCTCCGCACAGCTTGAACAGGTTAGCGCACCCATCAACCACAAGGCAGTTTTTGAAGGCGCGCTGACGATCCCTTCCAGTGCCAGCCCAAAGCCCGCTTGGCTACCTTCACCTTTGGCATTCAGCACTTCCGCACGGTTCGCGGGGTCCCTCGTATAGCTCGCGGGATTCGCTAGGGCTATGTTTTCCAGAACGCTGGTCAGGGCCTCCTTGTTCTTGAATAGCGCCGTCAGCCCCACCCGCTCGTTGTAGTAGTCAGCCTGGGTCACCTGGAAGAGATTGCTGTCCGGGCCTGTGCCCAGCTCCGTACGCAGATACTGAGCAGCCCGGGCAGCGTTGATGTCTGTGCCGGCCAAGGCCTGGTTCCAGCCATTGTCCACCATCATGGCGGCCGTGCTGAGAAGCTCTTTGCGGGCGGTGTCCTCGCTCAGCCCATTTTCCTGGGCATAACGTTTGACGCGCTCCACATCCGATGCGAATTTGATTTCATCTGGGTGTAGCTGCCGGTTGTACGCCGTCCCGCTTTTGGCGATCTCGGCGCCCAGACTCACATCGCCATTGACCGCACTTGCCGCGGCTACGCCAACGAGTTGCGAGGCCATCAGTTCGAGGTTTTGATCGCCACCTACCATTTTCCCAAGGAGGTTGATCATGGCCTCGTTGGCACCAGCGGCCGCCGCTCCAGTCTTGAAGTCACTGCCGGAGGCTTCGGCCAGCAGACCTCCCATCAGGGCGTGAGCCATGATTTTCGGCGGGCTGCCATCAGGGTATTTGACCGAGTCGCCAATGAAATTGAAACCTACCGCCATTCCCAGGTTGCGCGCCTGACCTGCCATGGCATTACCGAGGTTGTCGATGTAGCTGCCGCCATAGGCGGCCTGCTGCATGACCGATTGAGCAAAGCCTTGGGCAATGCTGTAGGCAGCAAATCCACCGATTCCCTCAACTGTACTGAGCTTGAATCCTTTGGTGACTTTGTTGATGTTGTCACTGGATACGCCGAATGCCTTGTCCAACTGCGGGCTGACGAGATAAGCCGTGGCCGCTGCGATGGCGTACCCTTTCAGACTGTCAGCGCTGGTGGCCTGTTGCAGCCCCTTGCCAAGGTCACCGCCATTGTTGATGGTGCCAATGGCGAGGTTGCTGGCCATTGCGCCATACACCGGGCCGAGGTAAGCAGCTGCAACGATGGCAATGGCCAGTGACGGCGCAGCCCCCAACCCCGAGTTGCTGTACTTCCAGCTATCGTGCACCTCCTGCACCATGCGCCAGTCCACATCCCCGCGCTGCTCGGCCTCCTTCAGCCACGCCAGTTGCGGATCCGCCTGCACCATCGCGTCGATGGTCTGGCTTACGGTCTTCTGGTCGATATGCTTGAGGTCGATCTTCAGCCCTTCCACGGCCTTGATCGCCAGATTCCCCTGGGCCACGATCTGGCTCTGGCGCACGGTTTCGTCGGTCTGGCCCTTGCCCTTCGACGACTGCCACGCCAGGTCGCCCTTGCTCTTCTCGTGGCTTTCCTGGTGCAGATCCTTCACCGCCTCGAAGGTCACCGCGCCGCCGCTGACGATGGCCAGGTCGTTGCCCGATTCCAGCTTCGCGCCCTGGTA
>NZ_JBQENS010000083.1:0-3475 GCF_052044465.1 Pseudomonas sp. 22490
AGGTTGACCTCGAACTGCGCCGGTGCGGATTCGGCGACGATGGCGTCGGCCGGGATGCCCTGGGCGCGGGCGCCGTCGATGATGTCCTGGAGGCACTCGACGTATTCGTCGAGGTCGTCGATGGAGTACACCTGCACCGACTGCGGACGCTTGCCGGAGATCGGCGAGCGAGGCGGCTGCGGCCGGCCGTTCACGTTCTCCTGGTCGATCAGGTAGAACTCCAGCTCGAAGGCGGCGACGATGGTCAGTTCCATCTCGGTGAACCTGGCCACCACCTGGCGCAGGACTTCGCGGGGGTCGGCGAAGAACGGCTCGCCTTCCAGTTCGTGCATGGTCATCAGCAGTTGCGCGGTCGGGCGCTTCTGCCAGGGTTCCATGGAGAGGGTGCCGGGGATCGGGTAGCAGATCCGGTCGGCGTCGCCGATGTCGAGACCCAGGCCGGTACTCTCTACGGTGGAGCCGGTGATATCGAGGGCGAACAGGGAAGCGGGAAGGTTGATACCTTTTTCGAAGACTTTGGGCAGACTGTTGCGTTCGATTCGCTTGCCGCGAACCACGCCATTCATGTCTGAAATCAGAAGGTCGACGAACTGGACCTCGGGATGTTCCTGAAGGAACAGGCTCGGCTCAGTGAGCTGAACGGCACGCAGGGGTACCGACATGATGCAACACCTTTTTTGTTAAAAATTTCAATCATGCGGGGGCTGGAGCCAGAGTCAATCGGAAAGCCAATTTGTTGTCAATAGCCCTCTCGTCGCCCTCGCGGACGGCGAAATAGCCGTAGACAGGGCCTTCCAGCGCATCGCGAAAGCGGCCAAAGCCAGGCCAGGCAAGGTGTTCAACCTGGTGCAGCAGATATTTTACAGGCTCCGTTGTACGAAAAATTGAACAAGGCTAAGCTGTGCCAACCCTACAACAGCAATAAACCGGGTGTTCCATGTCCTACCAGCCGTCCCTCGGCGCCAAGTTCCGCGGCCACAAGATCGGTCAGCATCCGCGTTAGCTCCGCTCCGGTTCTTCTCTCCCTCGATTCTTCGCAGCGCCCTCGAGCGGCCCTCGCTCGTCCGCCGCCTGCCCTGCCCGTCCTCCTTATATAAGGAAGGACACCGGCCGCTTTCGCCTGCGTGGATAACGGATACGAAGAGCAAGATCGTTCAAGCCAGCCCGATGCGCCTGCTGGCATGCTGGACCGACGTTCACCACCGCCATGCCCCCATGACTGCCCACGACCTGCCCCGCCAAGCCTTTCTCCGCGGCGCCGTCGCCATCCTCCCATTGTCCCTGGCCGTCGCGCCCTGGGGGCTGCTGGCGGGATCGATGGCCATCGAAGCCAACCTCACCCCGGCCGAGGGCCAGGGCCTGTCCGCCATCGTCTTCGCCGGCGCCGCCCAGTTGGTGGCGATCGGCATGCTCAAGGGCGGTGCCGGGTTCTTTTCGATCATCTTCACCACCCTCCTCCTGACCTCGCAGCACCTGCTCTACGGCATGAGCTTGCGGCCGGTCCTGTCGCCTCTGCCGGGACGCTGGCGGATCGGCCTGGGCTTCCTGCTCACCGACGAGTTCTTCGCCCTCGCCAGTCAGCACGACCGGCGCAACTTCAACCGCTGGTACGCCCTCGGCGTCGGTCTGACCTTCTATATCGCCTGGAACCTGTTCACCCTCGCCGGCATCCTGCTTGGCCGCAGCATTCCCGGTCTCGAACACCTGGGCCTGGATTTCTCCATCGCCGCCACCTTCATCGCGCTGGTCGCGCCGCTGGTGCGCAACGTACCGACGCTGGTCTGCGTGGCCACCTCGCTGTTCTGCTCGGTGCTGTTCAGCCACTGGCAATGGAGTTCGGCGCTGGTCCTCGCCGGTCTCGCCGGGATGGCCGCCGGTTTCATCTGCAACAAGCTGTATCGGGAGGCGCCATGGTCTGGGCAGTGATCTTCGGGATGGGCGCGATCGTCTTCCTCAACCGCTACCTGTTCCTCGAACCGCGCCTGCCGATCCGTCTCGGCAGCAACCTGCGGCAGTTCCTCGGTTTCGCCGTGCCCGGCATGCTCACCGCGATCTGCGGCCCCATCGTGTTCATGCCAGAGGGCCGCATCGACCTCGGCTACGACAATCCCTACCTGGTCAGCGGCGCAGTCACCGTGGCGCTGGTGCTCTATACCCGCAATACCCTGGCGAGCATGCTGCTGGGCATGGCGTTCTTCTTCCTGTTCAAGTGGTGGCTGATTTGATCGATGTCAGTCGCTGACGGCATGACCTCGGCAGGCGGCCATGCAGGGTTCATGCAAACTCGCGGCGGGCGGCTGTATGGCCCACCAGATGCTCCGGAGCAGCCGCTATCCAGCTGACAGCCAGGCTACTATCGATGCAGTACCTGATAGCAACCAGCTCCCTTCTATCTAGCCTGGATAAACACGCGTAAACCTGGCGCCCGCCCAGGCAAAGCAATTAACGGGGAGCACTTTAGAAAACCACCCGAAAATAATGACGATAGTCACAGTGAACGCCATCCTCCCGCTCGACGGCTTTCACCTTGAACTGCTTTGCCCCCAACAACTCCAAGACACGAACCAGTTGATCATGGCTGAATATCTGTGTATGCCCGATTGCTGGAACTCCGCGAGAGTCAGTCACCAACAGTAGCTCACCGCCCGTCCTCAACCTGCCCACACAGTCAACCAGGAACTGGATCCAGTCGGCCGTATGGTCAAGTACATTTGAGCAAACGACGAAATCGAAAGCACTCTCTATATCGGCAACACCATCCCTTATATAACAAGAAGAACCTCTTTCCCCGAGAGTCGAGAATGGAAGGTTCTCTGCATACAGCCCCATCAATGAGTCCTGGGCAGTCACTTGTAGTGGTCTACTGATCCCGGACACCGATTTAGGCGAAAATCCTCGCCGTGAGAGAGGTGTCTGATGAGCAAGCAACGACGTACGTTTTCCGCCGAGTTCAAACGAGAGGCCGCGGCCCTGGTGTTGGACCAAGGCTACAGCCATATCGACGCCTGCCGTTCGCTGGGGGTGGTGGATTCGGCCTTGCGCCGTTGGGTGAAGCAGCTCGAGGCGGAGCGCCAGGGTGTGACCCCGAAGAGCAAGGCGTTGACGCCTGAGCAGCAAAAGATCCAGGAGCTGGAAGCCCGGATCAACCGGTTGGAGCGGGAGAAAGCGATATTAAAAAAGGCTACCGCTCTCTTGATGTCGGACGAACTCGATCGTACGCGCTGATAGACCAGTTGAGTGAGCAGGAGTCGGTGGAAGTGGTCTGTTCAGCTTTCGATGTGGCGCGGTCTTGCTACTACGTCCACCGTCTTCGACGGCGGCGTGTCGATGCTCGCCGCGTGGCGCTACGCAGCCAAGTCAACCAGTTGTTCAGCCAGAGTCGGGGCTCGGCCGGCAGCCGCAGCATTCTGGGCATGCTGCGCGAAGAGGGCGTGACCATCGGCCGTTTCCGAGTGCGTCGGTTGATGCGTGAGCT
>NZ_JBQENS010000084.1:0-2757 GCF_052044465.1 Pseudomonas sp. 22490
CACATTATGCGAAGCCAGAGGTTACAACGTGCGGGGCGAACGGCTGCCATCAGCAACAACGGTCACGCGGGTTCCCTGCTGCTGAGGCTGCGGCTGAAACGAATGCGGGGTCTGCACCTGCGCACCGGTCGCGGCGGACGCTGCGCTACGCTGGCTGCCGCCGCTCGCGGTGCTTGTCGCATCCATCACAGTCGATACGGCCCCTCGGCCCGTCCAGAACGTCACACGCTCGCCGTCGATGTCGCAATACAAATCGGGCGTCTGCTCGAAGAACCGGCATTTCTCAATCGGCCAGAACCGCGTACGGCCAGCCTCGGACACCAGCACGACACGCGACGTCTTGCTGATCGGTCGATCCGGCTCAGCGTTGTAACCATCCTTCGACGGCCACGCCTCAGCCCGGCCCAGGCCGGCATGCACATAGCCGGCAATCCGCCAGATCGCAGACGGCACCGGCCCATTCGACGACGTGCCATAGACCGCTTGCATCGCGCGACCCGCAGGAGCCGCCACTGGCTGCGCCTGTTCAACGACCTTAGACGCGGGAGTCGGCGCTGACGCTTGCTTGGGCTGCGGCGGCGTGAAGAACCGGACGACGCCGGGAATGCCGACCGACAAACAGACCACGATCAGCCCAACCAGCCCCCAGAAGCCCCAGGATCGCCAGAACGAGCCCCGCGTATCGGCTTTGGACTCATCGCCCACAGCGCCCGTTTCGGACTGCGTAGCTGACTTGTAGTACCGGTAAACGTCAGGCTTGAAACGCCCGGCCGTGCTGCGAAGCAGCTTCGACTTCGGCGGGCTGTCGCCCTTGGCCACGCCGTTGTAGATATCGACCCGGAACATGGTCTTCGACTTCTTAACCATGCGGTACGTGGTTTCGACCAGCAGCACTGCCCAACTGGCGAGCTGGTCGAGGTCCTGGGTCACCATGACAACCCGCATCGACCGGTTTTTCTTGTCTACGCGGTGCCGATGCTCGGCCAACAGTTTCTTGTCGGCCATCGGCGCATCGTTGGTTTTCTGGCCCTTGGGCCAGCGCCGCCACAATTCGTCCAGCACCAGGACCGAACCAGGCGGCGCGAAATCGGCCAAGTCTTCACGCTCAAACCAGTCTTCCGGCAGTTGTTCAATAGTCCCGCCAAAGTCCATCAGCAACATATCGACTTCGAGCGGGATATTCGTCACAACATGCCGATCTTGTTTCAGCGACGGAATAATTACGTGTTCGACAACGCCATAACTTTTACCGTGCCCAGGCTTGCCTACATATGCATCAATGGCCATACATCACCTCAACCGATAATCGGGATACGCCGGAGAATGAAACGCAGCAGATACGCGCCCAGGACCATGGTCACGCCTGGACCAATCTGGAATGCATTGGCGAAATACACCACCGACGGCGGTATTGACTGAAACGCGTTACCTGCCTGCACAAAGAAATCAGGTACCGGCAACCACTGGAAGAACTTCACAATACCGGAGACAAGCCTGTGAAACACGTACTCAGGCAGGACAGGAAGAAGCTCCCAAAAATAATCAAACGCATCTTGCGCCCACTTAAAGAAGTCTTCGATTGCCTTAAGTGCGCGCTGAAAGAAATCGGTCGCCGTTTGAATCAGTTGTTTGATAGCACTAAGAATGCCTTCCATACATCACCTCACGCTGACAGGAACACACGAACAGACAGCAGCGCCCAAAACGCCAGGAACACCGCTTTCAAAATCGGCTCAATCTGAGACCACAAGTTACAGTGCGAATCGAACATCACACTCTTCCCGAACAGTTCAACGCTCTGAACTGGACAGCTTCCCCCGGTCGGAAACGTGATCTTGCCCAGGGCCTGGCCAATCGGGGCTTTCTTGATATCCGTCCAAGCCTTTTGCAGCGATTCGTCAAAGCCCGGAACCTTGTCCGTGCCAAACGGGTTGTTCTTCACGAACGCGCAACTATCGTCCTTACAGCCGCCTTCCAGGCCAGTTCCACCACCGGTACCACCGCCCTCCCCTGAGCCGTCACCGCCGCCAGTGCCACCACCCGTTCCGCCGCCATCACCATCGCCGCCACCCGTTCCAGGCGTGCCGCCACCATCACCACCGCCACCTGTGCCGCCATCGCCGCCACCATCACCACCACCGCCTGTGCCGCCATCGCCGCCACCGCCAGTACCGCCACCTCCGGTACCACCATCGCCGCCACCATCGCCCGGATTCGTCGGGTCAGTGGGGTCAGTCGGCGTCTTGACGCACGTCGTGCCGGACCAGCTATACCCAGCCGGACAGCCAGGGTCGTTCGGATCGGACGACGGTTCATTCGGATCAGTCGGCGGCGTGCTATTCAACGACGGCCCGGTCATTCCAGGGTTGTTAGTGTCGGCTGGACACGTGGCGCCAGTACTTCGCAGCGAGTAATTGCAGAACCCCTCATTCGTCGAGCCAGTGACGAAATAACAACTCGTAGTCTTCGATGAATCCGCAGAATAAGCGCACCCGTTCTTACAACCTGCCGGCGGACTACTTATAACTTGATTCCTGCCGCCAACCTGAACAACTGGAGACGGCGGACTACTGAACAAGTCATACAGCCCTTCAATACAGTCATTGGGCTTTTCCGGCTCCGGAGGCTTACACATGGCGACACCCGTAGTCAGATCAAGATCACTGCCTTCAGGACACTTATCCCCCTTCAAATAAACAGTCGTATTAAAAAGAACCCAATCACCAGAACGAACCACACAATAGAAAACCTTGCCCG
>NZ_JBQENS010000085.1:0-2165 GCF_052044465.1 Pseudomonas sp. 22490
GCGGCACCACGCCCGGCGGTGACGGCAGTAGCGGCGGCGATGGCGACGGGTCCGGCTCCAGCGGCGGGACCGATGGCGGCGACGGCTCCGGCGGGGGTGGCCTGAAAGAGCCGAAGCAAGGCTCCTTCGACAAGACCATCAAGGAATACGACGACGCCATCGCCAAGGCGCAAAAGGACTTCCAGGAACTGCAAGGCAAGTTCGAAAGCGTCCTCGCTTCCAAGTTCGATATTCACCTGGGCACCGGCGGCGGCTCCCTGCCGTGTTGGGACTTTACCGCCCTCGGCCAGCGCTACGACGTCTGCCTCACCCAGTACGCCCAAGAACTCTCCGTCATCCGCTACGTGGTGCTGTTCATCGCCGCGATCCTGGCCGGATGGATCGTTTTCTATCGCTCCTGAGGAAACGCCATGGACATTCCCTTTCTCTCCGACATTCTCGCCTGGATGCAATCCCTCTGGGACTTCCTCTACAGCGGCGTCTATGACTTCGTCACCGACGCCTTTGTCCTGCTGACCAAGATGGCCATCAAGGGCTGGTTCGAGATGCAATTGTTCGTCGCGGAAATCGGCTACAAGGCGTTCCGCGAAGTCGTCGGCGGCATCGGTATCGGCTCGACCATCACGTCCTATTACTCGTCCCTGGACGGCGACCTGCGCTCGCTGCTGGCGTTCTTCGGCCTGCCGGACGCGGTGAACATGATCTTCGCCGCCATCGGCACGCGCTTCTCCATGTCCTTCATCCCCTTCATAGGTAAGTGATATGGCGATCAAGATTCATCACGGCCCGAACGGCTCCTACAAGACCTCCGGCGCGATCCAAGATGACCTGATCCCCGCGATCAAGAAGGCCGCGTCATCATCACCAACGTGCGCGGCCTGACCCGCGAACGGATCTTCCAAGTGATGCCGGAGACGCCCTCCAGCTGCGACGTCATCAACCTCGACCTCGAGGACCTGGATGACATGGAAAAGATGCGCACCTGGTTCATGTGGGCGCCGCGTGGCGCGTTCATCATCTTCGACGAAACCCAGCTGATCTTTCTGAAGTCCTGGCGCGAAGCCGACCTCAAGCGCTTCGACTTCCCGGACGGCCCGGAAGCAGCCAAGGCAGCCGGGCGGCCCATGGGGTGGCTGGATGCCTGGACCCGGCACCGGCATTTCAACTGGGACATCATCCTCACCACGCCGAACATCGCCTATATCCGCGACGACATCCGCATGACGGCGGAAAAGGCCTATCTGCACTCCAACCTCGCCGTCATCGGCATTCGGGGCCGCTACAAGGAAAGCCAGCACTCGGCGCAGGACAACAAACCGCCGGCCCGCGACGTGATCGTCGAGATCAAGAAAATCCGCCAGGAGACCTTCGCCCTCTATGAATCGACAGCCACCGGCTCCGTCACCGACACCATCGCCGGCAAGAGCCTTTTTAGACAACCTAAGATTCTTCTATTCATGGCAATTCCGGCCCTTGCTATTGGGTCTGTGGTTTATGACGGCGGACCTCGTCTGCTCATGGGCGACCCTGTATCGCCGCCTGCTGCTGGAACTGCTGCGCCTGCTCAAGCCGGTCCTGCTGTGGGTGCTGCGCGTGCTACTGGTGCGGCTGGTCCTGATGCTGCTGATGATGTACCTGGGCACCCAGGCGTTCCGGGTGCTGCTCCTGTAGGCCATCCCTTCGCCGGCCGCGACTTCATCGTTAAGGCAACCCTGCTGTCCGCCTCCGGGCGCCGCACCTATCTGTTTGCCGTCCGGGGCCAGGACGGCAGCGAATTCACTCTCACCGATCGCGACCTGACCGACACCGGCTATGCCGTGGTGCCGCGGGGCAACTGCGCTGCGGAACTGAGCTTCAAGGGCGGTTGGTCCGGCTATGCCGCCTGCGCCGGGCGTAGTGCTTTGGGCAATGCGCCGCCGGCTCAGGCCGCCGCGCCGAGCGTGCCGCCCGCCGCCGCGAACAGCGCCGCCGTGCGGGTGACGGTGGTTCCTGACACCAGCCGCTTGCCGCGCTCGATCAACTGAGGGGGAGCCGATGAACTGGACAAGCTATTTCGCCGCCCTGGGGCTGGCGTTCCTGGCCTATCTGGCGGGCTTCTTCTTCGCGGTGGCGGTGACGCCGACGGGGCCGGTATGGCCGCTGTAGCCGGCCTGGCCGGGGCGCGC
>NZ_JBQENS010000086.1:0-2158 GCF_052044465.1 Pseudomonas sp. 22490
CTGCGCCCAGTCCGGCAGCGCGGTGTAGTGCAGGTGGTGCGGGCCGGCCCAGATGTACAGGGAGATCAGCGCCCAGAAGTGGACGATGGACAGGCGATAGGAATAGACCGGACGCTCGGCCTGCTTGGGCACGAAGTAGTACATCATGCCGAGGAAGCCGGTGGTCAGGAAGAAGCCCACGGCGTTGTGCCCGTACCACCACTGGACCATCGCATCGGTGGCGCCGGAGTAGGCGGAGTAGGACTTGAACCAGCTCACCGGCAGCGACATGTGGTTGACGATATGCAGCATCGCCGTCACCAGGATGAAGGCACCGTAGAACCAGTTGCCCACATAGATGTGCTTGACCTTGCGCTTGACGATGGTGCCGAAGAACACGATCGCGTAGGTGATCCAGACGATCGCCAGGAGGATGGCCAGCGGCCATTCCAGTTCGGCGTATTCCTTGGAGGTGGTGAAACCCTGCGGCAGGGTCAGCACGGCGCCCACGATCACGGCCTGCCAACCCCAGAAGGTGAAGGCCGCCAGCGTGTCTGAAATCAGTCGGGCTTGCGAGGTACGTTGCACCACGTAGTACGAGGTGGCGAAGAGGGCGCACCCACCGAAGGCGAAGATCACCGCGTTGGTGTGCAGGGGGCGAAGGCGGCCGAAGCTCGTCCATGGCAGGTCGAAGTTCAATTCGGGCCATACCAGTTGGGCGGCGATCAGGACACCGAGACCCATTCCAATGACCCCCCAGACCACCGTCATAACGGCGAACTGGCGGACCACCTTATAGTTATAAGCAGTCTGACTGATTGCTGTGCTCATGCTAGGGGTTCCACGGTTAATGGACTTTTTTAGGGACAAAAAATCGGCGGCAAGTATGGAGAAAGCGGGTGGGCATTGCAACGCGCCAGGCCAGGGGCGACGCCAGTTTGATGCCTGCTTCAGAGCGCTTTCCAAGGCGGCCGTATGGCTTTCTGGCGCTATCCGGACGAGTGGGTTCGGCCGGTGAAGTTAGGTGTCCCGTCGCTCTGCCGGAGAGGGACGAATGCAGAGCAGCTTAGACGCGATTGAAAAGGAAGGGTAGGAAAGGCGTCCGCTGGTGCGACACTTCGTCGCGCCGCCTGGGACTAAGGTCTGAGACCGGGGGAAGGACCCGCGCCCGGGAGGGCGCGGGTGGGGGGAGGGGTCAGTTGCTGCCCTGGTTGTGCGACAGGTTGTAGATGTAGGCGGCCAGGATGTGCACCTTTTCCTTGCCCAGGTAGGGCTCCTGGGCCGGCATCTGGCCCTGGCGGCCATGGCGGATGGTTTGTTGGAGCTGGGCGTAGCTGGAGCCGTAGATGAACGCGCCGGGGTTGGTCAGGTTCGGCGCGCCGACCAGGGCGGTACCCTTGCCTTCCGGGCCGTGGCAGGCGACGCAGTTGACCGAGAAGATCTGCTTGCCGGCCTCGACGTCGGCCTTGGTGCCTTCCGGCAGCTTCAGCCCGGCGAGTTCGGTGCGGACGTAGGCGGCGACGTTCTTCACCCCGTCTTCGCCGAGGATGTCGCCCCAGGCCGCCATGATCGCGTGGCGACCGCCGAGGATGGTGGTCTCGATGCTCTGCGGGTCACCGCCCCAGCGCCACTCGTTGTCGGCCAGGTTGGGGAAGCCGAGGGCGCCCTTGGCGTCGGAACCGTGGCAGATCGAGCAGTAGGTGGCGAACATGCGGCTGCCCATCTTCATGGCGTGCTCGTCCTTGGCCACTTCCTCGATGGGCATGGCGGCGTACTTGGCGAAGATCGGCCCGTACTTCTCCTGGGCGATGTTCATCTCGCGTTCCCACTGCTTGTCCTGGGTCCAGCCGCCCTCGTAGCCCGGCAGCACGCCTTTCCAGTTACCCAGGCCCGGGTACAGGACCAGGTAGCCGACGGAGAAGACGATGGTGCCGATGTACAGCATGAACCACCACTTCGGCAGCGGGTTGTCGTACTCCTCGATGCCGTCGTAGGAGTGGCCCATGGTCTTTTCGGTAGTACCCTTGGCTTCGCCCTTGCGGGTGGCGAAGACCAGCCAGAGCAGGGCGATCAAGGTACCGACGGTAAGAGCTGTGATGTACAGACTCCAGAAGGTGGTCATTCTTTGTTACTCCTAGAAGCTTGCTCGACGTGCTTTTTGGCTTCGGGATCGTCTGCG
>NZ_JBQENS010000087.1:0-996 GCF_052044465.1 Pseudomonas sp. 22490
ATCACCCAGGGCCTGATGTGGCGCGCGGTCAACGAGGACGGCACCCTGACCTACTCCTTCGTTGAAGCACTGGTCGCAAGCCACCCGGGCTTCATCGTGCGCATGATCGGCGGTGGTTTCTTCCTCACCGGCATGCTGCTGATGGCCTACAACACCTGGCGCACCGTGCGTGCTGCCAAGCCGGCCGAATACGAAGCCGCCGCGCAGATCGCCTGAGGAGCCCGACGTAAATGAAGAACCACGAAATACTCGAGAAGAACGTCGGCCTGCTGGCCATCTTCATGGTGATCGCCGTCAGCATCGGCGGCCTGACCCAGATCGTTCCGCTGTTCTTCCAGGACGTGACCAATACCCCGGTCGAAGGCATGAAGCCGCGTACCGCCCTGGAACTGGAAGGTCGCGACATCTACATCCGCGAAGGCTGCGTCGGCTGCCACTCGCAGATGGTCCGTCCGTTCCGTGCCGAGACCGAACGCTACGGCCATTACTCGGTCGCCGGTGAAAGCGTCTGGGACCACCCGTTCCTGTGGGGTTCCAAGCGTACCGGCCCGGACCTGGCCCGCGTCGGCGGCCGTTACTCCGACGACTGGCACCGCGCGCACCTGTACAACCCGCGCAACGTGGTGCCCGAGTCGAAGATGCCTGCCTACCCGTGGCTGGTAGAGAACAAGCTTGATGGCAAGGACACCGCCACCAAGATGGAAGTCCTGCGCAAGCTGGGCGTGCCTTACACCGACGAGGACATCGCCGGTGCACGTGAAGCCGTGAAGGGCAAGACCGAGATGGACGCCCTGGTGGCGTTCCTTCAAGGCCTGGGAACCTCTATCAAGAGCAAACGGTGAGTGTGATGGATATCGGGACTCTGCGTGGACTGGGCACCGTGGTGATCATGGTCGCCTTCATCGGCCTGGTGATCTGGGCCTACAGCGGCAAGCGCAAGAAGAGCTTCGACGAAGCGACGATGCTGCCCTTCGCAGACGATCCCGAAGCCAAAAA
>NZ_JBQENS010000088.1:0-989 GCF_052044465.1 Pseudomonas sp. 22490
ATCACCCAGGGCCTGATGTGGCGCGCGGTCAACGAGGACGGCACCCTGACCTACTCCTTCGTCGAAGCGCTGGCCGCCGGCCACCCCGGCTTCATCGTGCGCATGCTCGGCGGTTTCATCTTCCTGCTCGGCATGTTCCTGATGGCCTACAACACCTGGCGCACCGTCAGTGCCGCCAAGCCGGCCGAATACGAAGCCGCCGCACAGATCGCCTGAGGAGCCGAGCATGAAACACGAAATACTCGAGAAGAACGTCGGCCTGCTGGCGCTATGCATGGCCGTGGCCGTGAGCATCGGCGGCCTGACCCAGATCGTGCCGCTGTTCTTCCAGGACGTGACCAACACCCCGGTCGAAGGCATGAAGCCCTATACCGCGCTGCAACTGGAAGGCCGCGACATCTATATCCGCGAAGGCTGCGTCGGCTGCCACTCGCAGATGATCCGTCCGTTCCGCGCCGAAACCGAACGCTACGGCCACTACTCGGTGGCCGGCGAGAGCGTCTGGGACCACCCCTTCCTGTGGGGTTCCAAGCGTACCGGTCCGGACCTGGCCCGCGTCGGTAGCCGCTACTCCGACGACTGGCACCGCGCACACCTGTTCAACCCGCGCAACGTGGTGCCCGAGTCGAAGATGCCGGCCTACCCGTGGCTGGTGGAGAACAAGCTCGACGGCAAGGACATCGAGAAGAAGCTCGAAGTGATGCGCACCCTCGGCGTGCCCTATACCGACGAAGACATCAAGGGCGCCAAGGACTCGCTGAAAGGCAAGACCGAGATGGACGCCGTGGTCGCCTACCTGCAGGTGCTCGGCACCTCGATCAAGAACAAACGGTGACGGCAATGGATATCGGGACGCTGCGAGGACTCGGCACGCTGCTGATCATGGTCGCCTTCATCGGTCTGGTGATCTGGGCCTACAGCGGCAAACGCAAGAAGAGCTTCGACGAAGCGACGATGCTGCCCTTCGCAGACGATCCCGAAGCCAAAAA
>NZ_JBQENS010000089.1:0-901 GCF_052044465.1 Pseudomonas sp. 22490
GCCGCGCCTCGATAGCGATGCCGCCATTCGCGGCGATCAGCCCGGACTGGCTGTTGTCGAGCGTGTCGGCCGCGACCTTCAGGGTCTTTTCGCTGACCAGTTCACCACCTTGCTGGGCCAGGCTGCCAAGCGTCGCCTGCAGGTCGCCCTTGGCGGCGATACGCCCTCCGGCGTTGCCGACGGCGTTCGCTGCGAGGTCCAGGCGGCCATCGCTGAGCAGCTTGCCACCCTGGTCGTTGCGCAGGCTGGCGACCTCCACGCGCACGCCAGCCTTGCCGCTGGCGCTGCCGCCGTCGCGGTTGTCGAAGGCGCCTCCCGTGGCGCTCAGGCCGGCGTCGGCCACCAGCACGCCGCCACGGTTGTCCAGGCTGGCGCCGTGGACGTTCAACTCGCTGCGGCTCGACAGCAGGCCGCCGGCGCGGTTGTCCAGTTGCCCCACCGTCACGCGCTGCGCGCCCTGGCTGAGCAGGTTGCCTTCATCGCGGTTGTCCAGCAGGCCGCCGAGGCTGACCTCCAGGCCGCCCCGGCTGCTCAGCGTGCCCTTGCCGCTGTTGTCCAGGCTGCGCGCCCGCAGGTCGAGGCGGTTGGCTGCGGAGAACAAGCCGAGGCGGTTGTCGATGGCACCGCTGGCGACCACCAGCAGGTCGTCGCCGATCAGCTTGCCGCCGCGATTGTCGAGGCTGCCGACGCGGGCCTCGACGCGCTTGCCGGAGACTTCGCCGTCCCCCCGGTTGACCAGCGCCTGGGCGCTGACGCGGGTGGACTGCTGGCTGCCGAGCAGGCCTTGCTGGCCGTTGTCGAGCGTCGCCGCGCCGACCTCCAGATCGTTCAGGCCGATCACCTGGCCGCCACGGTTGTCGAGATCGCCACGGGTCTTGACCACGGCGCGGTCCCGGCTCTG
>NZ_JBQENS010000090.1:0-880 GCF_052044465.1 Pseudomonas sp. 22490
ACCACGTGAAGCGGATAGTTCAGTAAAACCACTCGCCTCTGCCTAGGCCTCGCGGAGCCTCCCTGCTCAGAGAATTAGAGCAGGGAAAATAAATATGTCCCCTTTATGCTGCCCGAGGCCAGTATTTGAAAAAGCAAACGATGTATATTTTAAAAACTACGACTTCAAACCCTTCAAGTGTTTGAATGGACCTTCCTCTAAGTCAAACCCCATATCCAGGGCTAATTGTACAGCCTCGCGATATTCCTCATCCGTGATAGATACATCATATTCACAAATATGGTCACACAGAACTTCAAAAGCCAGACTTTCCTCATTGTATCCAACATAGTCTAGTGCTCCTTGAAGCAGCGTAGACTCTAGCCGCCCCTGGAATCTCTCCCCAAATTTGACAATACGATCAGCGTACATAAAAGACCTATTTAATGGGCTTATAAGGTGGGATAGGTGCGTTGTCGGGGAAGGCTGTGATCACCTTTCCTGTAGCGGGCTGATAAACAACGCGCATACGAACTCCATCACGAACCTCATAAGCAACCCATTTAGCGGGGTCACCCTTGCTTGTATAAACCCCACCAGTTCCTGTTTGGGCATACCATTTGGTACTAGGGGACGTCGCAATATCACCAACCTCGTGAACTATCTTATCTGCCGACCAGTTTTGAGGGAAAACTGTCTTCCCTGCCTGCCCCGGCCACAAATGGCCACCACTCCCAGGTTTGTCGCCATACAAAATATGCTGTTTAGCTTCGTGGGAAAGAATATCGACATAACCTTTACCTCCCCCACCCAGCCGACCCAAATCCCCCACTGCCCCAAGCTGCGAACTCATACTACCGGAAACAGGTGACTCCGCAATCGCGTTGACCAGGTTCTTGGC
>NZ_JBQENS010000091.1:0-876 GCF_052044465.1 Pseudomonas sp. 22490
TTGCCGTGGAACCGCACGTACTGGTCGCGGGTGAAGAGGTCCAGCAGGGTGCCCGGGACACCAGCCAGTCGCTCGAAGTCGCGCAGGCCGGCTGGGTCCACGTCGATCCCGCCGAGGCAAACCCATTCGGCCTCGACGTTGCCGACCCGCGGACGCGCCCGGTTGAAACCGGCGGCACCGCCGCCCAGGCCGCAGCAGAAGTGGAAGTGGTAGAGGGTGCGCTTAAGCATGGGTGCTACCCCCGGACAGGTCGCCGGCGTTGCCGTACTTCTCGGCGCCGCATTCGCAGCGGTAGAACCCGCGCTTGGTGATGCGGCCGAAACGGCCACTCAGGTGGCTGGTGACGACGTTACGGACGAATGTCCAGCTGTGGCGCTTGCCAAGGGTGCAGGGCTTCATACGTCACCGCCTTGCACGACAGGGGCAGCCTGCAGCAGCAGGGCATGCATGTACTCAATCGCCTGGATGGCGTCTTCGTGGGAGCCGCTGAACACTTCGCGGGCCGTTTGTGCTGCACGGTTAACCGACGCCGGCCAATCTTCTGGCTGTTCGTCCGCCTCCCAGCCCAACCTGCTGCGACGCTCCATCAGATCCAGCGCCTTACGCGCCTTGGTGCTCAGCTCCGGGGTGATGCCGCAATCACCATCGGCCACGTAGTTGACGAACTCCAGCAGGGCGTCGCCGGCTGCCAGTTCATGGCCGCGTGCCCAGCTGACCACCTCTCCGCCGTCTACTTCCCTCGGGACGTCTTTGCCGGTGGCGCCGCGGATGACGATGGTGTCATAGCGTGGTGTGCTAGCCTTGGCGCTGCCGCCTTGAGGCTGATTCGCTTGCATGGTGTCTCTCCTTTGGGGTGGTTGGCGCCAGGGAGTTGCC
>NZ_JBQENS010000092.1:0-828 GCF_052044465.1 Pseudomonas sp. 22490
CTTCCAAGAGGAGAGAGAATAGCCAAAACACTAACAGAGCTTAAGCTTCCTGACATTAAAGTAGCTAACAATAAGCTGCTTATTGATGTATCAGTAAGCATGCCGGCAGCCATTGCGCTTGATATAATACTACCCCATATGAGCAAGAGTATTTTCACGGAAAAGCTAGCAGCCCATTTCGGCCTCGCGGCCTTCCCGCTTCTCAATTGAGCATATAATTTTTCCGCAGCCAAAACCTGCTCAGGTTCAGGCTTGGTCCTTACAGACTGGTATTCAACAATCGAACCATTCTTAGCTATTGGCGTTACATAAGCACTTACCCAATAGTGGTCGCCATTTTTACAGCGATTTTTTACTAGCCCCATCCATGAGCGGCCAGATTTTAATGTACTCCACATATGCTCAAATGCAGCAGGCGGCATATCTGGGTGTCTTACGATGTTGTGAGGCTGGCCTAATAGTTCTTCCTCAGTGAAACCACTGATTTTAATGAAGTCAGGATTAACGTACGTGATATGGCTTTGAGGGGAGGTAGTCGAAAGAATATTGGCATCTTTTGGGAGTTCTAAGTTTCGACCCGTCACTGGTAAATTCTGGCGCATAAGAGCCTCAAGGGTTGGCTGTTTTATTTTATTGTGTTCGACATTAAGCCCAATTTCTTTAGCGTTACGATAAAGCTAGCATGGAAACGATAGGTGCAAGCAAGTTAAGGGTTGCATCGCGCATGTCAATCTAGGCTATACCCTAACTGGATGTCAGGCAAGGCTGTCGTTTTCAGAAGACGACCGCACCATCTGACTGGATGTAACGCCTGGTGTGCATACGGCT
>NZ_JBQENS010000093.1:0-764 GCF_052044465.1 Pseudomonas sp. 22490
CGTCTCGGAGTGAGCAAGCGCCACGGCGGGGCCGGCCGACGCCCCTGTAACACGTCAGATAACCCCCGATCAGCAACCCCATAGAACCTCATTAACGGGTAAAGAACATGAAGACTCCGATCCATCCAACCCGACTGGTCCTCGAAGAAAACGGGGATTTCCACAAGTCCCCGAAGGGGATGCTTTTCATGGACCCGCTCAATGGACAGTTCACCGACCTGTCAGGCGTGCGCATCCTGCGGTGTGGCGTGGACACCGTGCGGCAGTTGTACAACGGCAAGCTCCGGCCGGAAGTCATGGCGCTGTTTGACCTGTCGGTGGATGTGGTCGAGTTCGCCGGCTACGAATGGTCCAAGGGCCGTATCGGTCGCGACTCTGGCTATCAGTACCGCCTGCAGAACGCCGAAATGGGCCTGATCCTGCTGATCAAGAACCACAACATCAAGGTCGACACCATTGGCTCGCACCTCAAGATCGAGGTGTCGCCCCACGCCATTGACGGCGCCGACCCGCGTATCCTCCAGGGCGTGCTGGATGACCTGGCCGCGGCGGTGCTGAGTCACTGCGAGACCAACCAAGCAGCCGTGCATATCGCGCTGGATGTGCAGGGCTGGACGCCTCCGGCTGATCTCGTTGATCGCATGCACTGCCGCTCGCGTCGGGTACGGCAAATCAGTGGGATCGAGCGGATCGAATTCGACAGCAACGCCTCGGTCTACGGGCGTGGCGAGACGTACATGTTCGGCTCGGCCAACGGCCTGCAA
>NZ_JBQENS010000094.1:0-764 GCF_052044465.1 Pseudomonas sp. 22490
CGTCTCGGAGTGAGCAAGCGCCACGGCGGGGCCGGCCGACGCCCCTGTAACACGTCAGATAAGCCACCTATTGCGGTTTCAATTCGTACCAATTTGGATCGTTAAAGATGAAGAAAATCAGCCATCAAATTCGCGTCAGTATCGAGTCGGACGGTCAGGTCTTGGAAAGCCCGAAAGGGCGGTTGTTCTTCGACGACACCACGGCTCAATTCACCGACCTGTCAGGCGTGCGCATTCTGCGGTGCGGCGTGGATACGGTGCGGCAGTTGTACAACGGCAAACTCCGGCCGGAAGTCATGGCGCTGTTTGACCTCTCGGTGGATGTGGTCGAGTTCGCCGGCTACGAGTGGTCCAAGGGCCGCATCGGTCGCGACTCCGGCTATCAGTACCGCCTGCAGAACGCTGAAATGGGTCTGATCCTGCTAATCAAGAATCACAACATCAAGGTCGACACCATTGGCTCGCACCTCAAGATCGAGGTATCGCCTCACGCCCTCGATGGCGCCGATCCGCGCATCCTCCAGGGCGTGCTGGATGATTTGGCCGCTGCCGTGCTGAGTCACTGCGAAACCAACCAAGCCGCTGTGCATATCGCCTTGGACGTGCAGGGCTGGAAACCGCCTCGCGATCTGGTGGACCGCATGCATTGTCGCTCGCGTCGGGTGCGACAAATCAGTGGGATCGAGCGGATCGAATTCGACGGCAACGCCTCGGTCTACGGGCGTGGCGAGACGTACATGTTCGGCTCGGCCAACGGCCTGCAA
>NZ_JBQENS010000095.1:0-739 GCF_052044465.1 Pseudomonas sp. 22490
ACGATACGGCCCCAGGGCCGCAGAGTATCGGGCTTGGCCAAGGCGGCTGCTTCGCGGTACCAGACATCGGCTTGCGAATCCAACGGCGGCAGATGGCCTTTTTCATTAACGCAGACAAACGATTTGCTGTTGGCCATCACGGGGACGGCTGCAAGACACAGCACGGCCCAAAGTCCAATAGCCATCAGCCGCATCACTGCTCCGGTTTCCAGTCAGGCCGATCTGCGTCGTAGCCCTGAGTGGGATGAGGTGGTAACGGATGCTCCTTCATCAGGTTGGGAAAACGTAAATCAGGATCAGCTTCAAGCTTTTTATAGATTGAATAATATTCCTTGTGTAGTTTTTCATCGGGGGAGTACCACATTCTGTCAACATCGGGACTGGTCTTATCAAAAACTCCGGACATGAAGAGGGCAGCATCATCATTTCCTTGACTGGCAGCAAGAAGATAATATCTTGCTGCTTTTGGAAAGTTGTGTTCAACGAGTTCGTAGTAACTCCCCAACTCATAGTTTGCCGGAGCATAACCCTGACTCGCAGCACATTGGGTATATGCCAAACCCAACTCTCTGTTTTTGGCCACATAAATATAAAGCTTACCCAGTTCGGTTAGCGCCGGCGGATTTCCTAGGCTAGCAGCCTTATCAAGAAAAGTAAGACCATCAGTTGCAGGATTATTGACCCCGGCACGATTACCGATCATTGCCCCCATATTATAGAAACCTTGAGGAATCTTCAG
>NZ_JBQENS010000096.1:0-662 GCF_052044465.1 Pseudomonas sp. 22490
ACGTGCGTGAAGACGCCGACCGATCCCACAGACCCGACCGACCCGAAAGACCCTGGTGGTGATGGCGGTGGAACTGGTGGTGGCGATGGTGGCGGGACTGGTGGCGGGACTGGTGGCGGTACAGGCGGTGGCGGTGATGGCGGAACGGGTGGCGGCGATGGCGGCACCGGCGGGGGAGACGGAAACGGTGGAACTGGCGGCGGTGATGGCGATGGCGGCGGCACGGGTGGCGGTGGTGATGGCGGGGGAGACGGGCAGTGCGATCCGGCCAAGGACCCGAACAAATGCGGCAGTGGCTCCTCGATCTCCGGCGACGGTGACTGCAAGGTGGCGATTCAGTGCAACGGCGACGCAATCCAGTGCGCCATTGTTCGCCAGGAAAAGCTCGCACGCTGCGCGGATGAAGAGTTCCGTACGGTCGATGACAAGAAGATTCAGGACCTGAAGAACACGCTGGCCGGTGAGTTCTCCGGGCCTGAGTACGAACCCATCAAGGCCACCGGCGAGAACACCCATGACCTGTCGAAGCTGCTCGACACTAGCGGGCGCTTCTCCAAGGCCTGCCCGGTTATTCCTGACGTCTCGTTCCCCTGGTTCGGCAGTACTCAGACGGTGTCGCTCAGTAGCGTGTCGTCCGATCTGTGCACGTATCTCCAGTGGTT
>NZ_JBQENS010000097.1:0-615 GCF_052044465.1 Pseudomonas sp. 22490
CGTGGAGCGCGTTGGCGTCCCGGCCGTCGTTACCCGCCCCACCGCGTTTTTGGTCGATTTCCTGCCGGTGATCCGCCGCACCCTGACCCGCACCGGCTTTGTCATCGACCACATCCACTACTACGCCGACGCCCTCAAGCCGTGGATTGCCCGGCGCGAGCGCTTGCCCGCCTTCCTGATCCGGCGCGATCCGCGCGACATCAGCCGCATCTGGGTACTGGAACCGGAAGGTCAGCACTATCTGGAGATCCACTACCGCACCTTGTCCCATCCGGCCGTCACCCTCTGGGAACAACGCCAGGCGCTGGCCAAATTGCGTCAGCTCGGGCGCGAGCAGGTGGACGAGTCGGCGCTGTTCCGCATGATCGGGCAGATGCGCGAGATCGTGACCACCGCCCAGAAGGCCACGCGCAAGGCGCGGCGCGACGCTGATCGCCGCCAGCACCTCAAGACGTCGGAGCCACCGGCCAAGCCCATACCGCCGGATGTGGACATGGCTGACCCGCAGGCAGACAACCTGCCGCCGGCCAAACCGTTCGATCAGATCGAGGAGTGGTCGCCGTCGATGAATATAAGAGGACTTGCCATGGAATGCTCTCGGACATAGGAAATCAG
>NZ_JBQENS010000098.1:0-570 GCF_052044465.1 Pseudomonas sp. 22490
GCCTGGTTATCGAACGCACCGGCCAGGGAGACGTCGATACCCTTCTGGCTGGACAGCAGGCCTCCCCCGCCGTTGAACAACTCCGTAGCGCTCAGGCGCAGCCCATCGCGGCTGGCGAGTACCCCCTTGTCCTGGTTGAGCACGTGCGGCGCGGTGATGCCCAGACCACTGTCACCGACGATCTTGCCGCCACGGTTGTCCAACTGCTCAGTGAGGTTCAGCGCCACCACGCCCTGGCTGGCAATCTCGCCGACGCTGTTGTCCACCTGCCGGGCCGTGATGTCCACGCCCTGGTTGCCAGCGATACGGCCAGCGTTGTTGTTTAGGATGCCCAGGTCGAGAGTCAGCGAGTCCTGACTGGTCAGTTCTCCTCCCTTCTGGCTCAGCGTGCCAACCTTGGCATGCAGGCTACCATTGGCGGCGATACGCCCCTTGGAACTGTTCGCCTCATCGGCTACCAGCTTCAGGCCGCGTTCGGCGATCAGCGTGCCAGCGTCGTTTTCCAGGTGGGTCACACCGATATCGATGGCGCCCTTGCTGCCGATGGAGCCACTACGGTTGTCCAGGACG
>NZ_JBQENS010000099.1:0-554 GCF_052044465.1 Pseudomonas sp. 22490
CCATCCGCCAGCGGCGTGGACGGGGTGAAGCTCCAGTTGCCGCTGCCGTCGGCGGTGACCTGCCCGATCGGATTGCCGCTGCCATCGGTCAGGGTCACGGTGGCGCCCGGTTCGGCGGTGCCGCTGATCTCCGCGCCGTTGCTCGGATTGACCACCGGCGCGGCCGGCGCCACCGAGTCCACGGTGGTGCTGGCCGGAGCGCTGGTATTGCCGGTCGGGTCGCTGGCCGTGGCGTTGACCACGGTGCCGTTGGCCAGCGGCGTGCCCGGTGTGAAGCTCCAGTTGCCGCTGCCGTCGGCGGTGACCTGGCCAATCGGGTTGCCGTTGCCGTCGGTCAGGGTCACGGTAGCGCCCGGCTCGGCGGTGCCGCTGAGCGTAGTGCCGTTGCTCGGGTTGACCACCGGAGCCGCCGGGGCCTGCGAGTCCACGGTGACGCTGGCGCCCGGGCTGCTATTGCCGGCGGCGTCCTGGGCCACCACGTTGACCACGGTGCCGTTGGCGATCGGCGTGGACGGGGTGTAGGTCCAGTTGCCGCTGCCGTCGGCGGTGACCTC
>NZ_JBQENS010000100.1:0-551 GCF_052044465.1 Pseudomonas sp. 22490
CAGAGCCGGGACCGCGCCGTGGTCAAGACCCGTGGCGATCTCGACAACCGTGGCGGCCAGGTCGTCGGTCTGAACGAACTGCAGGTCCAGGCTGCCGCACTGGACAATCGCAGTGCCGGTCTCCTTTCCAGCAAGGGAGACATGGACATCGAGGTCGCTCGTCTGGACAACAGTGCGGGCGGCAAGCTGGTCAGCGAGCGCCGTACGCTCCTGAAGGCGGATCGGCTCGATAATCGCAGCGGTCGCATTGTCGCCGGCCAGGATCTCGACTTGAGCTCTCGGTTGATCGACAACCGAGCGGGCGATATCTCCAGCACGTCGAGGGTGGTGGCGAGCGCTCGCGAACAGTTGGACAACCGCGGTGGCAAGATCGTCGGTGACAGTGGCCTGGACATCACAACGCCACGCATGCTCAACCAGGACAAGGGGGTACTCGCCAGCCGCGATGGGCTGCGCCTGAGTGCTACGGAGTTGTTCAACGGCGCGGGGGGCCTGCTGTCCAGCCAGAAGGGTATCGACGTCTCCCTGGCCGGTGCGTTCGATAACCAGGC
>NZ_JBQENS010000101.1:0-544 GCF_052044465.1 Pseudomonas sp. 22490
TCCTCACCGACGGCAACGGCAACCCGATCGGCCAGGTCACCGCCGACGGCAGCGGCAACTGGGCCTTCACGCCCGCTACGCCGTTGGCCAATGGCACGGTGATCAATGCGCTGGCCCAGGACGCCGCCGGCAACAACAGCAGTCCCACCAGCGCCACCGTCGACTCGCTGGCGCCAGCAGCCCCGGTGATCGATCCGAGCAACGGTAGCGTGATCGCCGGTACCGCCGAGGCTGGTGCCACGGTGATCCTCACCGACGGCAACGGCAACCCGATCGGCCAGGTCACCGCCGATGGCAGCGGCAACTGGAGCTTCACGCCCGGCACGCCGCTGGCCAATGGCACGGTGGTCAATGCGGTGGCCCAGGACGCTGCCGGCAACACCAGCGGCCCGGCCAGCACCACGGTGGACTCGGTGGCGCCGGCCGCGCCGGTGATCGACCCGAGCAACGGCAGCGTGATCGCCGGTACCGCGGAAGCCGGTGCGACGGTGATCCTCACCGATGGCGGCGGCAACCCGATCGGCCAGGCCACCGCCGACGGCAG
>NZ_JBQENS010000102.1:0-538 GCF_052044465.1 Pseudomonas sp. 22490
GCACCCTGCTGGACCTCTTCACCCGCGACCAGTACGTGCGGTTCCACGGCAAGGAGCCGCCGGCAGGCTGGCGGGAGGCGACCCCGGAAGATATTCGGCGCGCCGCCGGCGGGCGCCGACCGGATGCGGTGTTCATCAGTTCGCCCTGCAAGGGCGCCAGCGGCCTGCTGTCGGAGAAAATGAGCCTGACCCCGAAATATCAGGCCTTGAACGAACTGACTTTGCGGTGCATCTGGCTGATGGGCGAGGCATGGGCTGATGACCCGGTGCCGCTGATCGTCTTCGAGAACGTCCCGCGCCTGGCGAGCCGCGGCCGGCACCTGCTTGACCAGATCAACAGCCTACTCGGCGGCTTCGGCTACGCCGTGGCGGAAACCACTCACGACTGCGGCGAACTCGGCGGCCTGGCGCAGTCCCGGAAGCGCTTCCTGCTTGTCGCCCGCCACGTCGAGAAAGTGCCGCCCTTCCTGTACGAACCAGAGAAGAAGTCGCTCCGCGCCGTCGGCGACATCCTCGGCCGCATGCCGCTTCCCGGCGA
>NZ_JBQENS010000103.1:0-535 GCF_052044465.1 Pseudomonas sp. 22490
CCGCGACCTGCCGCGAGGCGGCCAGGCTGCGCTGGGCGGCGAGGGCGTCGTAGTAGGCCTGGGCGGCGAGGGCGAAGGTGTTCTGCAGGGTCGCGTCCTGGCTGGCGTTGGCCGCCAGCAGCAACTGCTGGGCGTTGCGCAGGGCGGCGCTGCGGCGGCCGAAGTCGAACAGCACCCAGCTCAATTGGAGGCTGGCGCCACGCCGGTGGCGATGGCCGTCGCCGGAGAGGTAGGGGGCATCGCGATAATCCATGTCGCTGTAGCCGCGACTGGCGTCGAGACGGCCGTCCAGGCGCGGCAGGTAGGCGGACTTGCCGATCCCGACCTGGGCCGCCTGGGCCTTGGCATTGGCCCAGGCGAGGCGGGTCTGTGGGTCGTGGCAGAGGATCCGCTCGATGGCTTCCTCCAGGCTCAGCTCGGTCGGTGGCGGCCCGCCGCGGCAGGGCAAACCGCTGCCGCCGAGGTCGTAGACCGCCTGGCCGGCGACCTGGCCGGCGGTGCCGAACACGTCCGGCTCGTAGGCGGCGGCGCCGGG
>NZ_JBQENS010000104.1:0-495 GCF_052044465.1 Pseudomonas sp. 22490
CCACTGGAGCCGTCATCGCCACCGCCGTTACCGGGCTTGGTGCCGCCATCGCTTCCACCGTCGCCGCCGGGCGGGTTGCTGCCACCGTCGCCCCCGGTGCCGCCGTCTCCCCCCGGAGGCGGACCGTCGCCCGGGCCCACGTCGCAGCCGAAAGCACAGGAGCCCTTGGAGGTGAACCAGTTACCGGTGAACGAGCCGATGACCCGGCAGAAGGTTCCACCCGCTTCGCCCTCAGCGGGGCCGATACAACCATCAATCGAACTGACGGCGATCTCACAACCGAGGTAATTGATGAAGCGGGAAATCGGTGCTTGGTGGCCGCCTTTTTCATAGAGCGAGCCAGCCAGAATCTTGCACTTATTCTCCCGGCATTCGCCGGCACTGAGATCAAGCTCAGTTCCCTCAGGACACCTATCACCTTTCAAATAAACATCCGTATTAAAAAGAATCCAATCACCAGAACGAACCACACAATAGAAAACCTTGCCCGCCTCA
>NZ_JBQENS010000105.1:0-483 GCF_052044465.1 Pseudomonas sp. 22490
CCTGCACGTCGCGCAGGCGCGACGGATCGCCCCATTCGGGTTGCTGCAGCGCTTCGCAGCGCCGTACGCGTTGCAATAGATCGTCCATGGTGGGTCCCCCTTCGGCAGGAGATATCGTTTCGATCAAGTGGGAATGCCTTCGCGTTTTATTTCCGGGACCGGAATGCTCAAGGCGCGCAATTGCTGGAAGACGTTCATGAATTCGCGGTTGCGCTTGATCTTGCCGTCTTCAAGTTCGAAGGAATGCAGGAAGTGGTTTTCGTAATAACCTTCGGGATATCCGGGGAAAAGAATCTTGCCGTGACCGTCGCATTCGACCCAGAAATGATTGGGGTCGTCGGTTCCGAATATATTTATGTTGTACCACTCCCAATCGGGAAAGCACTTCAATGACCAGACGGCATGTTCCGCAAGTTTGTCTTTGCCACGAATGACGATGGGCGAGCCGGTATCGGTGGTCCATAAACCGCCACAGCCGTCCTC
>NZ_JBQENS010000106.1:0-471 GCF_052044465.1 Pseudomonas sp. 22490
GAGGACGGCTGTGGCGGTTTATGGACCACCGATACCGGCTCGCCCATCGTCATTCGTGGCAAGGACAAGCTGGCCGAGCACGCGGTGTGGTCGCTGAAATGCTTCCCGGATTGGGAGTGGTACAACATCAAGGTCTTCGAGACCGACGATCCCAACCACTTCTGGGTCGAGTGCGACGGCCACGGCAAGATCCTCTTCCCCGGCTATCCCGAGGGCTACTACGAGAACCACTTCCTGCATTCCTTCGAGCTGGACGACGGCAAGATCAAGCGCAACCGCGAATTCATGAACGTCTTCCAGCAATTGCGCGCCCTGAGCATTCCGGTCCCGCAGATCAAACGCGAAGGCATTCCCACCTGAGGCCATCCTGGAAGGGGTGAACTATGGACGATCTATTGCAACGCGTACTGCGCTGCGAAGCGCTGCAGCAACCCGAATGGGGCGATCCGTCGCGCCTGCGCGACGTGCAGG
>NZ_JBQENS010000107.1:0-440 GCF_052044465.1 Pseudomonas sp. 22490
CCGCGGGGATCGGCGACGGAGTACGTGCCCTGGCCGGGCGACTTGACGCCGATGATGGCGCCCGAGGTGTCAGTCCAGCGGCGCACGCCGTACTGCTGGTACTGCAGGGCGTTTGCCGGCGCGCGAGGATCCGCGACTGAGAACCGCCCGTTCATCGGGCGGCTCGCGCCGGCGACAACGCCACACGAATCGCCCCAGTGATTCACGCCCAGGACGCCCCGGTGGTACTCCGGCACGATGATCAGATCGCGCAGGTAGCCGTCCTCGACGGCCAGGTCATTCAGGCTGCGCCAGTCGCTGCCGGCGCGCACCAGGGCGAGGCGCACCCAGGTCTTCCACTGCAGGGACGGTACGCGGTGCATTGGGCCGGCGGCCTCGATGTCGCCGGGAAGCGGCATGCGGCCGAGGATGTCGCCGACGGCGCGGAGCGACTTCTTCTC
>NZ_JBQENS010000108.1:0-440 GCF_052044465.1 Pseudomonas sp. 22490
GAGAAGAAGTCGCTCCGCGCCGTCGGCGACATCCTCGGCCGCATGCCGCTTCCCGGCGACATTGAGGCCGCAGGCCCGATGCACCGCGTGCCGTCCCTGCAGTGGAAGACCTGGGTGCGCCTCGCCCTGGTGCGAGCCGGCAGCGACTGGCGCAGTTTGAACGACCTGGCCGTTGAGGACGGCTACCTGCGCGATCTGATCATCGTCCCGAAATATCAGGCAGGCTACATGGGCGTTCACGGTTGGAACGACAGCATGGGCACCATCGCCGGCCGCAGCGGCCCCACGAACGGGGCGTTCTCGGTAGCGGACCCGCGCGCACCGGCAAACGCTATGCAATACCAGCAGTACGGCGTCCGCCGCTGGACCGACACCTCCGGCGCCATCATCGGCGTCAAGTCGCCCGGCCAGGGCACGTACTCCGTCGCCGATCCCCGCGG
>NZ_JBQENS010000109.1:0-390 GCF_052044465.1 Pseudomonas sp. 22490
GAAGACGTGCACTTCACCTACCGCAAGATCACCTGGACCCACGAAGTCTCCGGCACCTCCGGTTCCGACGACTGGCGCTCGCCGGTCGCAGGGTGAGTTGACAGGCACACCGGTCGTACACCTGTACGGCCGGTTCTCCGTCGAGCCGAAAATGTCCGCTACTTCGCGAAATAGACACCGAGCCAAGACTTTCGGCAGCGGCTGAGCAAGAGTAACGTGGGGCTCGCTTCTCCAACGGATGGGGGAGGAACCGCCCGCCAGGAACAAGGAACGATCCATGCGTCAAAGGGACCTGAAATTCACCTTCGTCGTCGGCGAAGGGAAACTCGCGTTCGATGTCGTCGAGTTCGAACTGGAAGAAGCGCTCTGCGAGCCTTTCCGCCTGAACCT
>NZ_JBQENS010000110.1:0-374 GCF_052044465.1 Pseudomonas sp. 22490
TTGTCCTCCATGCGGATCTCGTTGAAGTTGGCCGGCGTGCCGCCCTTGCTCGAACGGCTCTTGGTGCCGCTCTGGGTAGCGTTCGCCGGCAGCTCGTAGGGCACCGTCTGCTCGGCGTTGTAGACCCGCCCGGTGATGATCGGCCGGTCCGGGTCGCCTTCGAGGAAGCTGACGATCACTTCCTGGCCGATCCGCGGGATCTGGATCGAGCCCCAGTTCTTCCCCGCCCAGGCCTGCGAGACGCGCATCCAGCAGGAGCTGTTCTCGTTGGACTGGTCGTGGCGGTCCCAGTGGAAATGCACCTTGACCCGGCCATACTGGTCGGTCCAGATCTCCTCGCCCTTGGGCCCGACCACCACCGCAGTCTGCGGGCC
>NZ_JBQENS010000111.1:0-371 GCF_052044465.1 Pseudomonas sp. 22490
AGGTTCAGGCGGAAAGGCTCGCAGAGCGCTTCTTCCAGTTCGAACTCGACGACATCGAACGCAAGGTTCCCTTCGCCAACGACGAAGGTGAATTTCAGGTCTCTTTGACGCATGGATCGTTCCCTGTTCCGGGTGGGCAGTTCCTTTCCAATCCATTGGAGGAGCAAGCCACGTTACTCTTGCTCAGCCGGCGCCGAAAGTCTTTGGCTCTGTGTCGATTTCGCGAAGTCGCGGACATTTTCGGCTCGACGGAGAACCGGCCGCACAGGTGTACGACCGGTGTGCCTGTCAACTCACCCTGCCACCGGCGAGCGCCAGTCGTCGGAGCCGGAGGTGCCGGAGACTTCGTGGGTCCAGGTGATCTTGCGGTA
>NZ_JBQENS010000112.1:0-368 GCF_052044465.1 Pseudomonas sp. 22490
TTCCCCGCCACCCAGGCTCCCGTCTGCAAGCTCTTGGCGTCCGCATCGCCCTGCGTCGAAGCCGCCAGCACGCCGATCAACTGCGAACTCATGATCAGCAGGCCCTTCTTGTCATCGATGGGCAGGCTGGCGTATTGCTTGGCGAGGCTATTCACCAGCGCCTCGTTGACTCCCGCAGCCAGGGCTCCGGTACGGAAATCGCCACCGACCGCTTCGGCGGCCAGACCTCCCATCAGGGCGTGCAAGCCGATCTTGCCGAGGCTGCCGTCGTCCAGTACGCCATGGGTGGTGGGAAAAAGGGGACAGATTTATTTTTCCTACTCTAATTTTGACTAGTGTTTATATCTCTCATTCCCACTGTATACCAC
>NZ_JBQENS010000113.1:0-334 GCF_052044465.1 Pseudomonas sp. 22490
CAGGGCTATTGCGAGAACCACTACATCCATTCCTTCGAACTCGAGAACGGCCGGATAAAACGCAATCGCGAGTTCATGAACCCGATGCAGAAATTGCGTGCATTGGGAATAGCCGTTCCACAAATAAAACGTGACGGTATTCCCACCTGATTAATGTTTATTCCAATTCAAGAGGAGATATGACGATGCTCGATAATGCCATTCCCCAAGGTTTCGAAGACGCCGTGGAGTTGCGCAGGAAGAATCGCGAGACGGTGGTCAAGTATATGAACACCAAAGGCCAGGATCGCCTGCGCCGCCATGAACTTTTCGTCGAGGACGGCTGTGGCGGTTT
>NZ_JBQENS010000114.1:0-332 GCF_052044465.1 Pseudomonas sp. 22490
CCTAGTTCTCCGCCGTCTGGCTGTTTGAATGGGTGCGCTTATGAGGCTGATAGTTCTCGGCCAACATCTTGTTATCGCACTCCAGGCTCCACAACTGAGGGGTTCTGCAACTACACGCTCAAGAGCAACGGCCAGAACTGCTCGGCAGATTCCGGCAACCTGGGCGGCACCGGTCCTTCGCTCAGCGAACCGAATCAGCCGCCAGTGACCGACCCGCCTTCGGACCCGAATGACCCGGGCTGTCCGAAGGGCTACAGCTGGTCAGGCACCACGTGCGTGAAGACGCCGACCGATCCCACAGACCCGACCGACCCGAAAGACCCTGGTGGTGA
>NZ_JBQENS010000115.1:0-329 GCF_052044465.1 Pseudomonas sp. 22490
CCTAGTTCTCCGCCGTCTGGCTGTTTGAATGGGTGCGCTTATGAGGCTGATAGTTCTCGGCCTCAGAAGTGTTTCCGCTCGCCGGGGTCTGAAACCGAAGGTTTTTGTAACTACCTGCTCAAGACAAACGGCCAGAACTGTTCTGCGGATTCAGGCAATTTGGGCGCGACCGGTCCTTCGCTCGACGATCCGTCCACGCCTGATCCCGACCCTAATCCGGACCCGAACGACCCGGGCTGTCCGAAGGGCTATAGCTGGTCAGGCACTACGTGCGTGAAGACGCCGACCGATCCCACAGACCCGACCGACCCGAAAGACCCTGGTGGTGA
>NZ_JBQENS010000116.1:0-328 GCF_052044465.1 Pseudomonas sp. 22490
CAGGGCTATTGCGAGAACCACTACATCCATTCCTTCGAACTCGAGAACGGCCGGATAAAACGTAATCGCGAGTTCATGAACCCGATACAGAAACTGCGTGCATTGGGAATAGCCGTTCCGCAAATAAAACGTGACGGTATTCCCACTTGAATGACATCTACCGCCAAGGAGCATTGACGATGCCTGATACGACAAATCCAATCGGTTTCACCGATGCCAACGAACTTCGCGAAAAGAATCGCGCCACCGTCGAGAAGTACATGAATACCAAAGGCCAGGATCGCCTGCGCCGCCATGAACTTTTCGTCGAGGACGGCTGTGGCGGTTT
>NZ_JBQENS010000117.1:0-320 GCF_052044465.1 Pseudomonas sp. 22490
TGCGAGGCATCGGCGGCGTTGCGGGCGATTTCCTGGGCGGCGGCGCCGAGTTCGTTGATCGCTGCTGCGACGCTGTTGGTGCGGTTGGACTGCTCGTCGGAGTTGGCCATCGAGGAGTTCGAGGCGTTCACCACCAGTTGCGCCACATCGTGCAGTTGGCGAGCGGTGCCGGCGACCTCGCGGATCGATTCGTGGATACGCTCGACGAAGCGGTTGAAGGCATTGGCCAACGTACCGAATTCATCGTTGCTGGTGACCTTCAGGCGCTTGGTCAGGTCGCCTTCGCCCTGGGCGATGTCCTGCATGGCGCGGCCCATGTC